>CALAHN010000065.1 GCA_937891825.1 uncultured Alphaproteobacteria bacterium | reverse complement strand
GCGATCTACACGGCGTTCTCGGCGGTCGGCGGCGATTCGTTTCTGACCACAACCCTGACCGTAGGCGGCCTCGGCGCGGGCATGGCCGCACTTGGCGCGCAATGGCCGCGGGTTCGCAGCGCTTTCATGGCGGCCTTGCCGGATTTTCCGGGCAAACAGCGCTTGCCGCCTTATTGACCCGAGCCCGGCGCCGCGGCAGGCGCTTTGGCCTAGCCCGGGCCGGGGTCGACTCGCGCCCCGGCCTGCGCATTTTGCGTTCAAAACAACATGAGGCCTTGAATAAATAAGTCTATGAAGTTGAATGATAAAAATGCAGGCGCTGCGATTTTCCGCCGCGTCAGCGCAGAAAATTTCCGACGGCTGATGAAAATGCTTGCAGCAGGGGGCGGATACTCATATATCGCGGCCTCGTCTGTAGTTTTGCATGCCCCAAAGCACTGATTGCAAGCCGTTGCGCGCCTCCACCGCGTGCACTGGCGGAGGGGCGGCGCCGATCCGGGGTCCACGCCTGGATCGACCGTCGAAAATCCACACCCTCAGTGCAACCTGATTTTGGGAGATCGCAGCGCATGACCGCTCGCATCCAAAAGTTCCTTGCCGACCAGCAGCCGGCCACGCCGTGCCTGGTCATCGATCTCGACGTCGTCCGAGGCAACTACGAAGCACTCGCCCGTTCGCTGCCGTTTGCGCGCATCTATTATGCGATGAAGGCCAACCCCGCCCCGGCCGTGATGTCGATGCTCGCGGGCATGGGCTCGTCCTTCGATACGGCGTCGATCTATGAAATTCGCGAAGCGCTGATCGCCGGCGCGCCGGCCGAACGGATTTCCTTCGGCAACACGGTCAAGAAGCAATCGGACATCGCCGAGGCTTACCGCCTGGGCGTGCGCTTGTTCGCGTTCGATTCGGAAGGCGAACTGGAGAAGCTCGCCGTCGCGGCGCCGGGCGCGAAAGTCTACTGCCGCCTTCGCCTCGAGCTCTCCAAGACGGCCGACTGGCCGCTTGGCGGCAAGTTCGGCTGCTCGCTCGACATGGCCCGCGACCTCCTGATGAAGGCTGGCGAGCTTGGCCTCGATGCCTATGGCGTGTCGTTCCATGTCGGCTCCCAGCAGCGCGACGCGGGCGAATGGGATATGGCGGTCGGCCGGGCGGCGATGCTGTTCACGGACTTGCGGGAACGCGGCGTCAACCTGCGCCTCCTGAATGTCGGCGGCGGTTTCCCCGCCCATTACCGGACGGAAGCCGCGAGCCATGCGGACCATGCGACGGCGCTGACCGCCGCCCTGGTGAAGCACTTTGGCAACCGCATGCCGGAAGTTCTGATCGAGCCAGGCCGCAGCCTCGTCGGCGACGCTGGCATGATCCGCAGCGAAGTCGTGCTCGTTTCCCAGAAGGCCTATGACGGCCCCCGTTGGGTCTATCTCGATATCGGCAAGTTTGGCGGCTTGATCGAGACCATGGACGAGGCCATCAAATATCGCGTGACGACCAGCCGCGATAGCGATGGCGGCGAGTCCAGCCGGGTCATCCTTGCGGGCCCGACCTGCGATGAAGTCGATATCCTGTATCAAAAGACAGCATACCACCTGCCGGACGATCTGCGGCCCGGCGATACGGTGGATTTCCTGTCGGCCGGCGCCTACACGTCGACCTACAGTTCGGTCTGCTTCAACGGTCTGCCGCCGCTGAAGACCTACTGCGTCTGACCCTAACCCCCCGCCAAAGCTGCTATGCTCTCTCAGTCTGTATTGAGGGAGACGCCTGAATGCGCGTCCGCGCCATTCTGAACCGCGATGGCGGCACAATGAAATCGGCGGACGTCGAAGCATTCGCGGCCTTGTTGTCCGAGCGCTTCGCGTCCGCCGGACGGCAGCTCGACGCCCGCATCGTCGCAGGCTCCGAGCTCATCGAAGCGCTCGATCAAGCAGCCGACGATCCCGATATCGAGGCCATCGTCGCCGGCGGCGGCGATGGCACGGTGTCCGCCGCCGCCGCAGCCGCCTGGCGGGGCGACAAAGCGCTCGGCGTGTTGCCTGCCGGAACGATGAACCTGTTTGCCCGCGCGCTTGGGCTGCCGCTCGATCTTGAAGAAGCGGCGGCCGTGCTTGCGGAGGCGCCAGTCCGCCGATCCGATATCGCGACGGCCAACGGGCGGCCATTCGTCCACCAATATTCGATCGGCATCCAGCCGCGGATGGTGCGGCAACGGGCGCGCTTCGAGTACACCTCCAAACTTGGGAAGATTGCGGCCAGCACGCGCGCCGCGTGGCGAACGCTCGTGCGCCCGCCGTCGATCATGGCGGATGTCAATGGCGGCGCCACAAAGCGCAGCGGCCGCTATCAGTTCGTCATGATCGCCAATAACACCTATGGCGACGGCCATATGCCCTACCCGGATACGTTGATCGGCGGCGAGCTTGGGGTTTACCTGGCGCCGCCGCTGGCCCTTTGGAAGAACTTGCGGCTGACGGCCGCCTTGACCTTCGGCGCCTCGCGGGACGCGCCGAACCTCGATGCCTGGACAGCGCCAGCGGTCACGCTCCGGGTGCGGGGCCAAGGCGCCAAGGGCAAAGCTTCCATCGACGGCGAGCTGATTCAGATCGAGCCGTGCGTTCGGATCGAAATCCATCCAGGCGCATTGCAGGTTCTGGCGCCCGTGGACTGCGAGGCCTTGGCATGAAGAGTTGGTTGGCGCGCCGTTTCAGGCAACCGCTTTTTCTGCTGCTGACGGTGCCTGCCGGGATCGCTCTTTCAATCGGCGTGCTCTCATACGTGCTGATCTGGCTGGAACGCAGGTTTCCGGTCCTGACGGAGCTTGCCCCCGACATTCCGCTTGGCGTCGCCGAAGCTTTGCTGACGGTCATCGCCGGCGCTGCGATGACGGCGCTTGGCCTGACATATTCGTTGACGTTACTGGTGTTCACGCTGGCGGCAAGCGCGATCGGGCCGCGGTTGCTCAAGCGTTTTACTTCCGACCCGATCAACCAGGTAACGGCGGGCGTTTTCGGCGGCTGTTTCCTGTTCGCGCTGGCGACGATGGCGCAGTTGGACAAGGACGATCCGCCCGACTTCACCATTCTGACCTCGTGCCTGCTCGCGGTTCTCACCATTCTGCAGTTGATCTTTTTCGTGCGCCATGTCGCCGGCGCCGTGTCCGTCGACGATGAAGTCGCCAGTATTTCGGTCCGATTGACGGACGCGCTCGCCGACCGCCGGTCGCGCTATGTCGCTCTCTCCGATGTGCCCGAGGATGCGCGCTTCGAGACCGAAATCGCCGCCGAAACCGCGGGCTATGTCGGCGAGTTGCTGGACGAAGCGGTGCTGGAAGCAGCGACCGATGCGGATGTCATCGTCAAGGTCAAGGCGTCGTCCGGTCAGTTTGTGCTGGCGGGCGATACGATCATGGACGTCACGGGCAAACCCGATGACGATGCGCTTGCGGCGATCAAGGCGTGTCTTTCGATCGAGCCATCGCGGTCGGAAAGCTGCCGGGTCGAATTTTCCATCCATCTTCTGGTCGAAATCGGGCTGCGGGCCTTGTCGCCGGGCGTCAACGATCCGTTCACGGCGATCGCCGTGGTCGACGCCCTGTCCGGCGGCATCGCGACCGCGTGCGACGACGTTGACGATAGCGACTTCGGCTTGAAGGATACGGACGGCAAGATCAGGCTGCTGGCAAAGCGCCTTTCGCCGAAGGATCTGATCGGGCAGGCCTTTCACCCGCTGCGCGCTGGCGGCGCTCGCTCCATCCTGCTGCAGCAAAGCCTGGCGCGCGCCTATGGCCGCATGTACGCCGGCGCCAACACAACGATGCGGGCGACCTTGGAAGAGCATGTCGCGCTGTTGCGGGCTGAACTGGACAGGGGCAACCACTTGTCAGCGGACGTGGACAGCGTGCTCGAGTTTCTGCCGGCAGACCTCCGCGAGGTCGAGACCACGGCCGACGAGCGCGACTGAATGCGCAGTTCGCGCCATGCTCTATCTTATTGATAATAATAAACTTATCCCGCTTTTGGCGATTTCGCCAAAAGCGGGGTTGATCTAGGCAAAACGGTCGAGACGGCCATACGCTTCGGCGAACTGGCGGTAGAGCGTCTGGGCTTTCAGCGCCATCGGGCCCGGCTGCAGATGCCTGTCCTCGTAGCGCAGGATCGGCTGGATCTTGTTTGCGTTGCCGGTCGCGAACAGCTCGTCGGCGGCATCGAGTTCTGCGAACGTCACCGTGCGCTCTTCGACGGGGATCCCGGCTTCACGCAGCAACTGGATCGTGCGTTGCCGCGTCAGACCATTCAGAAATGTACCGTTCGGTACGGGCGTCGCGACGACGCCATCGCGCGCGATGAAAATGTTCGAGGTCGATAGCTCGGCGACATTGCCGTTCGCGTCGCCGACCACGGCGGCGTCAAAGCCGCGCGCCGCCGCTTCCCGGATCATGCGATGAGCGTTCGGATAAAGGCAGGACGCCTTCGCGTCGGTCGGGGCCGCCAATGGCGTCGGCCGGACCCGGGTCGTCCGACAGATCGTCAGGCCGTCGTGCACGCCCTTCATCGGATGGTCGATGAGGGACAGCACGAACTTGGTGCTGGTCGGCAAGAGCCAACCTTCGTCGCCGTAGAACATCGGCCGGATGTAAAGCGCGGTCTCCTTCGGAAACTTCGCGATGCCGGCCACGGCGATGCGCGCAATCTCCGCTGCGTCGACTGGCGGAACCAGCCCCAATGCCTCGGCGGAGGCGACGCAGCGCTCGGCATGGCGGTCCAGGTCGGGCGCCAGGCCGTCATAAGCGCGGGCGCCGTCGAAGACGACCGTCGCCATCCACGCGGCGTTGGTCAGCGGGCCGAAGATCGGCGGGTTGCCATCGAGCCAGGCTCCATCGATCCAGTGCAAGGCGTTCGTCATTCCATCGTCTCCAGCATGCAAGGCTTTGAAAGGGATCGTAACAGTCTTGGCGCATGGGGTCAGCCAAGGCTAAACCAGAGCCGAACACAAAGGGATCCCAAGGTCATGCCGTTCCGCACCATGCTCTTCGCGCCCGGCGATCACGCGCGCAAGGTCGAAAAGGTCTTCGACGCCGGCGCCGACGCCGTCATCCTGGATCTTGAAGACGCAGTCGCGGTCAGCCAGAAGCCAGCGACGCGCGCGCTGGTGCGCGAAGCCCTGCAGCGCCCGCGCCCCAACCTTGGCTATGCCCGCGTCAACGGGATCGAGACTCCATTCTGCTACGGCGATCTGGCGGCGCTGGTCGGGCCGGGGCTCGACGGCGTCATCCTGCCGAAAGTCGAGACGCCCGATCAGCTGAAGACTATCGACTGGCTGATCGCGCAACTGGAGGCCGAGCGCGGCCTGCCCGCCGGCGGGATTGACCTGATGCCGATCATCGAGACGGCGAAGGGCCACCGGGCGCTTGGGGCGCTGGCGTCGGCGACGCCGCGCGTCAAGCGCCTGGCTTTCGGGGCGGGGGACTACACGCTCGACCTCGGCATGCGCTGGACCCTGGCGGAAACCGAACTGGCGGCTGTCCGCGCCGCCTGCGTCATGGAAAGCCGGGCGGCTGGGATCGAACCGCCGATCGACACGGTGTTCATCCACCTGAACGAGGACACCGCGCTCGCCGCGTCGGCGGCTTTGGTCAAGGACATGGGCTTTCAGGGCAAGCTCTGCATTCACCCCAAGCAGGTCGCGACCGCCAATGCCGCCTTCACGCCGACGGACGCGGAGATCGCCTATGCGCGGCAGGTGATCCAGGCCTTCGATGCGGCGGAAGCTGCAGGCTCGGCCTCCATCCAGATCGAGGGCTATTTCGTCGATTATCCGATTGTCGAAAAGGCGCGGCGAACGCTCGCCGTCGCGCGGGCCGTCGGCGCCCTGAAGGATTAATGCCTGCGCGTCCCGGCAAGGCCGGCGGGCGCGATCGGGCAACGCCGTCTGAGCTGTATAATTGCGCCGGTCTTTGGCTAAACTTGGCGTTACTGAAGCGTCGACCAGAATGGGTTGATTGCTGCAATGGCGACGTTGGCGGTCTCCTCCCTCCCGCTGGCGTCTCAAATCCGGAAGCCGCCTGCGCCGCCCTCCCACGGCGCAGGCGGCTTTTCGGCGTTGGCGCGGAACCGCCCATGTCTGGCTGCTGATGGGTTTGGCCGGTATGATCCGGGCATGCACACACCGAACCCGCCAGCGGAGGGCCGACGCTCATGAATATCATTCAAAAACCCGATGCAGTCCCCCAGGTGGCTGCCGACGCGCAAGCGAACTCGGTTCCCATCGCCCAGACCCTCGCAGAGTTTACCGCCGACTTCGATCTTTCCCAGGCGCCCGGCGCCGTGGTCGAACGGGCGAAGCTGCATGTCCTGGATTGCTTCGGCATCGCGCTCGCGTCGACGACCTTCGACTTTGCGCAACGCGCCGCCAACGCCGTGCGCAGCCTCGGCGGGGAGGGCGACTATCCTGTCATCGGCTACGACATGGCGCTGCCCGTGCGCGATCAGGCGCTCTTGAACGGCACGCTGATCCACGGCCTCGATTTCGACGATACCCATACCGGCGGCGTGATCCATGCCTCCGCCAGCGCGCTCGCCGCGGCGCTTGCCCAGGGCCTGCGCTTCGATGCGACCGGCGCGGACCTGCTCGCCGCATATTTGATCGGCGTCGAAACGTCGGCGCGGATCGGGCAAGCGGCGAAGGGCGGGTTCCATAAGCGGGGCTATCATCCGACGGGCCTGGTCGGAATTTTCGGCGCGACCCTGACGGCAGGCAAACTGGCCGATCTCACGCCGAAGCAATTGCAGGACGCCCAGGGCATCGCCTTTTCCCAATCCTCCGGCAATCTGGAGTTTCTCTCGGACGGCGCCTGGACGAAGCGCATGCATCCGGGCTGGGCGGCGTCGTCCGCGATTACGGCCGCGGCCCTCGGCAAGGAAGGCTTCAAGGGGCCGAGCGCGACCTATGAAGGCCGCTATGGCCTCTTCAACCTGTATCTGGGGCCGGGTCATGATGCCGATCTCGCCATGTGCACAGCCGACCTGGGCGAGGTCTGGGAACTGGAGAATGTCGGCTTCAAGCCCTATCCCGCCTGTCATTTCAACCACGCATTCGCTGACGCCACCCTCGCGCTGATGCAGCAGGGCATGACGCCGGAAAACCTCGAAAGCATCACCGCCTACATCCATCCGACGCAGGCGGCGGTCGTTTGCGAGCCTTTGGCGAACAAGCGGAAGCCGCAGAACGCCTACGATGCGCAGTTCTCGATCCCCTATATCGTCGCGCGGACGCTCACCGGCGGCCAGTTCACCCTGGACGACCTCGACCCCGAAGCTCTGAACGATGGCCGGACGCTGGCGATCGCCGATCGAGTCGATTGGCAGGAAGACCCGGAGACCGCGTTCCCGCGTTACTATTCGGGCAAGCTGACGGCCCGGCTGAAGGACGGCCGCGTCATCGAGCATCGGGAAGCGGTCAATCGCGGCTCCGACGCCAACCCGCTTTCGGCTGGCGATATCGAAGCCAAATACTGGGCGAACGCCGAACGCGCCGTATCCCGGAAGAAGGCCGAAGCTGTGTTCGACAGGACGATGCAGCTTGAGCAGGCCGATGATGTCTGGGACCTTGCCCACGCCCTCAGCTTCGCCCGGTAACGCTGATGTTCATGTCCTCGGCCGACTACCGCGAGTCCCTGCGGCGCCTGGAGCCGCGCGTCTTCGTCAATGGCCGACGGGTGTCCAGCGTCGCCGACGACCCCGATCTGGCGCCCGGCGTCGCCGCCATCGGCGTCACCTATGATTTCGCGCTGGATCCGGCGAAGCAGGTGCTGATGCAGGCGACGGAAGCGATGTCCGGTCAGGCGGTCAACCGCCTGCTGCATATCAATCGCTCGCCCCAGGACCTGATGTACAAGCTGGAGGCGGTGCGGCTGATATGTCAGGAAGTGGGCTGCGCTCAGCGCTACCTGACCCAGGACGCCCTGAACGCCATCTGGCAGGCCACATATGCGCTGGAGGCGGCGGAGGGGGGCGAGGCGCACCAGCGCTTCAAGGCGTATCTGGCCGACGTGCAGGCCCGCGACCTGACGCTCGGCGTCGCGATGACCGACGGCAAGGGCGACCGGTCATTGCATCCCCATGCCCAACCGAACCCCGACGCCTATGTCCGGATCGTCGAACGCCGGGCGGACGGCATCGTCCTCCGGGGAACCAAGGCCATCGTCACCGGCGCGCCCTACATGCATGAGTTCCTCGTCATGCCCTGCCGGACCATGGGCCAGGCGGACGCCGACTACGCCGTATGCTGCGCCGTGCCGCTGGACGCCGCAGGCCTGACGATCGCCGCCAGGCCCGCAGGCCGGCCCGGCGAGAGCGCCGCCAAATTCTCCGCCCGTTACGGCCAGTCAACGGGCGTCCTGATGTTCCATGATGTTTTCGTCCCCTGGGCGAAGGTCTTCATGGCGGGCGAATGGGCGCATTCCAGCCAGCTCGTCACTGCCTATGCAACCCACCATCGCCATTCCTGCATCGCTGCGCGCGCCGGCTTCGGCGATCTCCTGATCGGCGCCGGCGTGATGATGGCGGAGGCGAACGGCGTGCCGGCGGAGAAGTTCGGCCATATCCGCAATTCGCTGGTCGACCTGATCAAGATCGTCGAGGGCTTCTATGCCTGCGGCGTCGCCGCCAGCGTCTATGGCAAGGTCGACCCCTCCGGCGTGGCGCAGCCGGACGATGTGTTCGCCAATATCGGCAAGCTCCTGCTTTCGACGCAGATCTATGACATGCACCGGTTGGCCCATGAAGTCTCGGGCGGCCTGATCGTGGCGCTGCCGGGACCGGACGAGGACCACAACCCCGAAACCGGGGCGGACCTCGCCAAGGCGCTGACGGCCAATCCGAACGTGCCCTACCAGAAGCGCATGGATGTCGCTCGCCTTCTCGAGGATCTGACGGCGTCCAAGGAGGCCGGCTGGTACTCGGTCATCAGCTTGCATGGCGGCGGCAGTCCGCAGGCGATGAAGCGCGAAATCTGGCGGAACTATCCAGTCCAGGATCGGCGCCAGTTGGTCGAACGCCTGCTGGATCGGGGCGTGCTCGCGGACGCGGGCGACGCGCCGTCGCGCGACAAGCAACCGGGCCGCTGCTGCGTCGAAGGCTGCAAGACGCCTGAAGACCTGGCGCTGCCTGCGCCCAGGCGCGCACAAGACGCGCCCGAGTGACCGCGCCAGCCTGCGGCTGGCCTCTTGCGCGTCCCTGAAAACAGTCTTATCTCATATTTGAGAATTTATCCCCAATATGAGATAGGGCGATGGACGAGGACGACCTGACACGGCAGTTGGCGGAGCGCCTGAAGCAACTCCGTCACGACAAGAACTGGTCTCTGGATGCGCTCGCCGCTGAATCCGGCGTCAGCCGCGCGACCCTGTCGCGGATGGAGAACGGGGACGTCAGCCCGACGGCTGCTGTTCTCGGCAAGCTCTGCGCGGCGTTCGGCCTGCCGCTCTCCCGCTTGATGCGCATGGTCGAGCCTGACTTTCAGCCCTTGATCCGGCGGGCGGCGCAGCCGGTCTGGCGGGATGCGACGGCGGGCTTCGACCGGCGCTCGGTCTCGCCGCCGGCGGCGCCGCTGCGGGCAGAGGTGCTTGAATGCACGTTGGCGCCGGGCGCCTGCATCGCCTATGACCGCCCCCCGCGGCCGGGGCTGGAGCATCACCTGATCCTGCGGGAAGGCCGCCTCGACATCACGGTCGATGGCGTTGCCTACAGCCTTAATCCCGGCGATTGTCTGCGCTATTGCCTGATGGGGGCCTCGGAATTCCGGACGGCGGCTTCACCGGCCCGCTATGCCCTGGTCATCGTCTGAGGGGGGGCGGGGCCATGAGCGATCTCGCCATCCGCAAGGCCAGGCCCGATGCGCCGGAAGCGCTCTACGACGAACTTGCCGCACTCCTGCATGCGTGCGTGCATGCGGGCGCCAGCGTCAGTTTCATCCTGCCGTTCCCCATGGCCGAGAGCCGCCGTTTCTGGCTGGGGAAAGTGCGGCCCGCGGTCCAGGCGGGCGGGCGCATCCTGCTGGTCGCGGAAGAACGCGGCCGCGTGATCGGCTCGGCGCAACTGGATATCGATCTGCCGCCCAATCAGGCGCATCGGGGTGAGGTCGCGAAACTTTTGACCCATCCTGCATACCGGCGGCGCGGGGTCGCCCGGCGCTTGATGACGGCTCTGGAGGCGGAAGCGCGCGGCCACGGCCTCGGCCTCATCACTCTCGACACCCGCACCGGCGACAATGCCGAGCCGCTCTATCGCTCGCTTGGCTACGCGGTCGCGGGCGTCATTCCCAGCTTCGCCAAGGCGCCGGACGCCGAGCGCTATGACGCGACGACATACATGTACAAGATGCTTCCCTGACTGCGCCCGCCGGGAGAGGCATCCAGCATGACCGCCATCAATCCTTCAAGCTTGGCCGCGCTCGGCCGGACGGCATTGTCGGAGCCGGAGGCCAAGGCGCTTCTGGCGGACTTCGGCGTCAGGTCGCCTTCGGGCGGCGTCGCCTACGATGCGCCTGGCCTGAAGGCCCTGGCGGCCAAGCTGACCGGCCCCTTTGCGCTCAAGATTGTCTCCAGGTCCGGCGCCCATAAAAGCGAGCGAGGCGGCGTGCGCCTCGGCGTCACGGCGGACGGCCTGGATGCGGCGTTCCGCGCCATGCCCCAAGCGCCCGACGGATATCTGATCGAGGAGATGGCGGCCCCGGGCGTCGAATTGCTGCTGGGCGGCTATCGACATCCGCGCTTCGGTCCGGTCGTGCTCGCAGGCTTCGGCGGCGTGCTGGCAGAGGTGCTGGACGATATCGCGCTCCGGGTTTGCCCGATTACGTCAGCGGACGCGGCGGACATGCTGGCGACGCTCCGGGGCGCGGCGTTACTCGGGGCGTTTCGGGGCCGTCCCGCCGTTGACCGCGATCTGCTGATGTCGGCGCTGCTGGCCATCGGCGGGGCGGACGGCCTCCTGTTGCGGCATCGCGACTGCATCGCCGAGTTCGACGTCAATCCGGCGATCGCTACGGCGTCCGGCCTTATCGCGGTCGATGCGCGAGCCGTGCTCCAGCCCCTGCCTGCCGACCCCGGCCAGGCGAAGCCGCCGCCGCCCGATTTCGGGGCCTTGCTGCAGCCGAACGCCATCGCCGTCGCAGGCGCTTCGGCGACGACATTGGCCCATGGCAATCAGTATATCCGCCAGTTGCAGGCCTACGGGTTTCCGGGGCCGATCTATCCGGTGCACCCGAAGGCGGCGGAAATCGAAGGTCTGCCAGCATTTGCGAGCCTCGCGGATCTGCCGGAAGCCGTCGATTACGCCTATATCGCCGTCGGCGCCGAGGCGGCGCCGGGCATGCTGGCGACCGCGGCGGGCATTGCACGGTTCGTCCAGGTCATGGCGAGCGGCTTCGCGGACCCTGGCGCGCGGCAGGCGCTTGCCGCAGCCGCATGGTCCGGCGGCGCGCGCTTGCTCGGCCCCAATTGCCTCGGCGTGCATAGCCCGCTCGGTCGCGTCAGTTTCATGGCCGGCGCCGATCCGCGGCCGGGCGGCGTCGCCGTGCTGGCGCAAAGCGGCGGCCTTTCCCTGGACATCCTCAGACGCGGACGCCGGCGCGGCATCTGCTTCCGCACGGTCGTCACTATGGGCGACGCGGCCGATCTTGGGCCGGCCGACATGCTGCCCTGGCTGCTGGACGACCCTGAAACGACGACGATCGGCCTCTACCTTGAGGATGCGCCCGATGGCGCGCGCCTGTTCCGTGCGCTTCAGCAAGCCCGGGGACGCAAGCCGGTCGTGCTGCTTGTCGGCGGGCGGACGGCGGCCGGAGCGCGGGCGGCTGCGTCCCATACGGGCGCCCTCGCCAGCGACGGCCGCCTCTGGGAGGGCCTCGCCCGCCAGACCGGCGCGGCCCTCGTCGATAGCCTCGACGATTTCCTGGCGGCGCTGGCGGCCATCCAGACGCTGCGCCCGCGTCCTGGCGCGCCGACACGCCGGGTCATCCTGTTCGGCAACGGCGGCGGCGCCGGGGTTCTGGCGGCGGACGCCTTCCAGCGCGCCGGGCTCGAGATCGGGCCGCTGCCGGACGCCGCCGCCACGGCGCTGGCTGCGCTCAACCTTCCGCCCGGCGCCAGTGCGGCCAATCCCATCGACGTGCCCGGCAACCTGCTGCAACGGGACGATGGGCGCTTGGGCGTCGCCGTCGTGGCCGCGGCGCTCGCGGGCGGCGGCTGGGATGCGTTCGTGATGCACATGAACGTACCGGGCCTCCTGGCCTACGAACATGTCGATATCCTGGGGCCGTTGATCCGGGCGGCGCAGGCTGCCGCGAGCGGCGGCGGCGGCCATGTCGCGGTCGTCCTCAGGTCCGATGGCGACCCGGCGATCGAGGCGAAGAAGCAGGCGTTCGCCGCCGCCGCGCGCGCGTCGGGCGCGGCGGTCTTCAACGAATTGCCTGAGGCTGCGGCGGCCCTGCAGGCGCTTCAGGCGATTGAGCGGTCAGCGCCCGTCATTCCGCGAAGTTGATCTTTCCCATGCATTGAAAGCAGCGTCGGCCGCGCTTTGCGCTAGACTTGGGTCAAAAGCGATCCAAGGGGGAGGCTCGACATGCAGTTTGGCGTCAGTTGCGGCTACATCACCGATATCGGCTTCGTCACCCATGCGGAGAAGCTGGGTTATGATTTTGCCTGGTTCCCGGACACGCCGCTGATCCGCTCGAACATCTGGGCGATGATGGCGATAGCGGCGCAGCAGACCCAGCGCATCCGGCTTGGCACGGGCCTCGCTATTCCCGGCCTGCGGCTGGCGCCGGTCGCGGCGGGCGGCATCGCGACGATCAACCAACTGGCGCCGGGACGGGTGTTCTTTGGCTCCGGCACCGGCAACACGGCCATGCGCACGCTTGGCCAGCGCCCGGCGCGCGTGCAGGAATTCCGCGAGTATCTGCGGGTCGTGAAGGGCCTGCTGGCGGGGGAGGAAGTCGAGTACACGTTGAACGGCAGCGCCCATGCCGTGAAGTTCCAGAATACGCATCTGAACTACATCAATCTGAACGACCGCATTCCCATACTGGTCGGCGGGTTCGGCCCGAAGGCGCAGGCGCTCGCCGGCGAACTGGGCGACGGCGTCGTGACCGGCATTCCTCGGGGCGGTCCGCTCCCCGCTGTCGCCGCCAACGTCGCGCGCGGGGCCAAGGCGGCCGGACGGTCGCTCGCCGGCTTTGAGACTATCGCCCTCGCCAATCTCCTGATGCTGGAGAAGGGCGAAACGCTCACGTCGGAGCGCGTGATCGCGGAATGCGGTCCGGCGATCATGGCGAATGTGCACTATCTGGTCGATTTCGTCCGCGAGACCGGGCGGGAGCCGCCTGAATTCGTGCGTCCGATCTGGGACGACTACATGGCTTTCCATATGTCCCGCGACGCAGCGACCCGTCACTTGAAGCTGCATGAAAGCCATTACAGCTATCTCGATCCCGATGAAGCGCGTTTCATCACGCCGGAGATCATCCGAAATTTCTGCATCGCCGGGCAGCCGGAGGAGATTGTCGAGCAATTGCGGGCCTTGGAAGGCCAGGGCCTGACGGGCATCATCTTCAGCCTGCCAGGCGAGGTCGCATTTCGGGTGACGGAAGATTTTGCGCGGAAGGTGATCGCCAAATATTAGGCCGACGCGCCTGCTTCTGACGCGCTGCTTCTAATGTGAGCAGCGTTTCGCCGCCGGCTTCGCTACCGGCTTGCCGAGAACGAAGGTCGCGCTGATCTCCGCTTCCGAACGGGCGGCAGGCCTTCGCCGCCTTCCATAATGTCCGACAACCGGGCGCGGGCGCGATTGATCCGGCTTTTAATCGTGCCGACCGCCACGCCGCAGATCGCCGCCGCTTCTTCATAAGAAAAATCGCCGCAGGTCACCAAAAGCAGCGCTTCCCGCTGATCGGCTGGCACGGCCTGGAGCGCGCGGAAGACATCATGCAGTTCCTGATTGCCATTCTGGGCGGCCGTGACCGACAATTTCGCAGCATGTCCGCCGTCGGCGTCTTCGACTTCGCGACGGCGTTTGCGGATTTCAGTCATGTATTGATTGCGCAGGATCGTCGTCAGCCAGGCATTCATATTTGTGTCGCGCGCGAACTTCTCGCGGTTGGCGATGGCGAGAGCGATGGTCTCCTGTACGAGGTCGTCCGCGCGATCGAACTTGCCGGTCAGGGACCGGGCAAAGGCCCGCTGGCGCGGCGCGGCTTTCATCAGTTCCAGCTTGAATTCGCCGGGCGGCATCGGGATGCGGGCCGCGGGCGCTATATCGCTCGGCATAAAGGCTTTTCTATTGGGCATGCTCATCGCCCTCAGCGGACGTATTATCTAACTGGTCGAGCAATTCCTGGAGATCGGCTGGCAGAGGTTCGTCCA
>CALAHN010000064.1 GCA_937891825.1 uncultured Alphaproteobacteria bacterium | reverse complement strand
TGCAGTGGTAGACTTTTGCGCCGCCAATTGGCTGGTTTTTACGCCGCCGTTGACAAAGATCGTGTCGCCTGAAAGGCGGTCGCGCGCATCGAAATCGTGCAGCCATTTCAATGTCACATAGGGCGTGAAGCGTTCCGCGTCGGGCGACCAGAACGCCTGCAGCCCCGCGCCGAACAGCCGGCCGCGCAGCGGGTCGGCGCCGGCGCCCGCGCCTGAATCGTCAGCCAGTTGGCGCATGGCATAGACCGTCGCCCCAAGCGCGAAGCCGTCGCCGATGAGCACGTTCGCGCTGACATCGAGATGCGCTTCCGGACCGGAACGATAGTCGGTCTCGGGATTGCTCGCATTCAGCAGCACGCCCGCGACGCCAGCGATCTCGAACCCGGCGTCCAGGTCGAGCCAGCTTGCCGCGCCGACCGTATCGAAGGACCAGTGGCCGCGCCCGGGGGACGCGATCCGGTCAGCCCGGAAGCGGCCCGTCGGCAGGGTGACATGTTCCGCAAGGCTCCAGTAGAAATCGCCGGCCTGGCCGTAAACGGTCAGCGGCGTGACCGCGATATCGCCGAGGCCGGTTTCCCGATCCGTCGTTCGGAACTGCCCGAACAGACCGAAATCCAGGGTCGCGGCGGCATCGACGCGCAAGAGCGGCGCCGTGGCGCCGGCAGCGAAGGTCAGGCCATGCCAGCGCCAGGGCGCCGTCCACGCGATGTTGAGGGCCGCCCCTTCGACCTTCGCTGCAAGATCGACCGGCGCGCCGGTCGCCGGATCGACGATCCGAGCGGACAGGTCGGCGTGAAAGGTCAGGATCGTTGCTTCCAGGCCCGGATCGTTGGGCGACGCCAGGCCGAAATCGCCATAGGTTCCAGGCTGGTAGTTGCTGGACGCCCCCTCGCCTGCCTCGGCTTTGCTTGCGGCAAAGGCCAATGCCGCCGCTGCGAGCAACCGCCATGCGCCCGCGCCCAGACCAGGAATTGGAGGTGCGACCTGTCCCATGGCCGCAATGGTGACGGCAGAATTGGCGATCAGGCAATGACTTTCTCAGCGGATCTCCTGGAAACCCCATGTCGCCTGCCCCGGCGGCGGCTGGGTGCGGGCATGAATGGCCTCGACCCGAACGGCGCCGTCCAGCCGCGCCGGGATGCCAAGCCGCAGGACGCCGTTCGCGCCCGGCCACTCATAGACCCGGCGGAAGCTGCCATCGCGCGACCGACCGGCGATGTCCGGCCCGAAGTCGCCTGTCTCGATCGCGACCGAAGGCGGCCCATAGGTTTTCAGGAACAGCTCCTTGATGCGCTCGAACGCCCGCGCATCGGCCGCGCCGCCATTGCCTGCCGGCAGATCGACGATCAGGCCTGCCCGTTCCAGCCGCCCAAGGCCGCCGACAAGCGCCAGCCGTTGCCGCGTATCGATCTCCCGCAGCCAGCGATCCTCGCCGACGAGCGCCGGACCGAAGCGGAAGAGCGCCGACCGGCCGGCGGTCTCGATTTCAGCCTGGGCGTCGGCGAGCGCCATGCCCGGCTGAAACGCCGTCAGGTCGACGAACCCGGTCTGCACGAACGGGTCGCCGCCGCCCGCGAAGCCGGCGCCGCCAGGCTGCGTCCGCGCCGGCCGGTCGAAGCTATGGGTGAAGGATACGAGCACGCGGTAGCCGTCGCCGAAGCGCCCGACCTCCGGGTCGCGGCTGAAATAATCGGCTTCGACGCCGATCCGGTTCTGGCCGAAGGTATAATCGTAGGTCAGGCCGAGAGAGGCCTCCGCCGCATCGATCAGGCCTGCGTCGGTATCTTGAAACAGGAGATCGACCCGCGCCGAAAGCCCATGGCCGCCGCCCGCGAGGAAGACGCCCAATTGCGGCCCATAGCCATAGACGCTGTCGTTCCCGGTTTCCTCGACTTGCAGGCGGAAGCCTGGCGTGAACGAGCCCTGGAACCCGGCTAGCGCGATCGCCCGGGTCGCGTCGAATTCCACGCCGGCGAACTGGACGTCTTCGGTGACGAGGACGCCGGCGTTTTCGGTGAGCGCGGCTTCCAGGCCAAGCGTCGCCGTCCAGGCTTCGTCCAGGGCGCGGGTGGCGTTCAGGAAGGCATTATGGGAGATCCGGTCCGTGGCGCCGTCCCGGCTGGTCTCGTCGCGCCGGAAGATATCCAACGTCAGGCCTGTCCCGTAGGTCGACGCGGAGGCGGGCAGCGTCGCGAACACGCCGAAGGTTTCCGTCGCCAGCTCGGTCGCGAGCGCACGCTGCACTTCCTGGTGCTGATAGCGGCCTTCGACCTGGGCGCCGTCATCGAAGAGATAGCCGAAGCGGCCTTCATAGAAGCGCTGGTCCTGGATGATCGCCGAGCCGGGCGGCGCAAAGCCAGCGGAATAGTCTTCGAACCGGCCGGAATAGCGCCAGCCGTCGCTCTGCCCGGCGAGCGCCGCCATCAGGGCGAGGCCGTCGTCCTTGCCTGTGGCGTTCTCAGCGTCGCCATCGAACCAGGCGATCTCGCTTTCGAAGGTCAGGCTCTGGCCGGCGAGTTCGAACCCGGTTTCCCCGGCGAGGCTGAAGGTCGCGCCATCGGCGACCGGGCCTTCGACCGCGCTATAGACGCCCGAGAACAGCAGCGCCCCTAGTCCCTGCCGCTCCATCAGCCAGGAGCCGCCGAAGTGCGCTTCGTCATCGCCTTCCTTGGCGAAGAAGTCGTTGTAGTCCCGCACGACATTGCCGCCGAAGAGCTGGACCGAGTGAAAAGTCTCGCTGTCGCCGAATTCAGGCTGCAACTCGATCCGGCCGCCTTTCAGCGGGCTTTGCAAGCTGCGCTCCGAGAGGAAGCCGAAATAATCGCCGAATTCCAGGCGCCAGGGCGTGTCGACATCGCCGCGCTGGCCGACGGCCCGGAACCGTTCCAGGAGGAAGCCGTCCTTCACGCCGCGGGTTTCAGAATCGTCGAAACTTGCGAACAGCGAAATATCCCAGGTGTGAAAGCGCGAGAACGCCCGGTTGGCCCGAAGATCGAGCTCGGCGAAGCCGTCGGTCGCTTCCGGGCCGAAGATCTGTCCCGCCGGATCGCCGCCGCCGCCGCGCCGTTCGCCGCTCAGGTGGAGCGATCCTCCAAGGCTCCAGTCGGCCAGGAAGTCGAGCATGTCCGGCTCTTCGGCGCGCGCATCGAAAAGCCCGGTCGACGCGGCGCCCAGGAAGGCCGCCGCCAGAACCCGGCGCTTCACTGGTCGCCCTCCCGACGAATGGCGTGGAACATCTGAATGACGTAATCATTCGTGCCGCTGAGGGTCTGGAAGCGATTGTTGACCCGGTCCGTAAAGGTCAACTGGGTCGTGGCGGTGGTCGCGACGCGGCTGATCAGAAGATCGCGGCCGTTCGGCCCCTTGCCCGGCTGGATAGCCTGATCGAGCACTTCGATATTCGCGACCTCCAGCACCCGCAGGCGCGCATCGCGCGGCGCCAGATCGCGGATGAGGTCGGCCAGGCGGTCGCGGTTGACGAAGTTGGCGTTCAGCGCAAGGCGCGTATCCCCCTTGCCCCAGCGGTTGAAGATTGTCTCGAGCGCCGCCTTGACGTCCGGCCGCGGTATCGGGATCGGCTGGTCAAGCGCCAGTCCGCCGAGACCCTTGAAGCTGCTGGCGTCACGGCCTTCCGAGAGCAGTTCCGGCGTCGGAATGCGCTGCGCCTGCCGGAAGCCGCGGCCGTCACTGCCGGCGGCGACGAGCCCGACCAGGATAGCGGCCATCAGCGCGAGGGCGAACTTTGTCCCGTTCCGGGCGATGGCGCGCCTCATGGGATCGACCTCACCGTGATCGTGAAGTTGGCGTTCGCCGTGAAGGCGAGGCGGAACTGGCCGCCCCCGACCGCGATCGTCACGACCACGGTCTGCCCCACCGGCAATGTCACGGAGCCGCCGCCGACATTCGGGTTGACGATCTGGACCCTTGGATCGCCGGCGAACACGAAGGCGGTCACTGCGTCGTCGAAGCCGATGTCGATCGGCACCGTGCCCGCCAGTTCGACCGGACTGAGATCGCCTGTCGCCGGGTTGAAATAGACCTGGACCTGGGAGGGCGGCGGCCCGGCGCTGATGACCACCGTATCCGCCGCGAACCCGCCGCCGCCATTGTCCAGCGTCTCCAGGAAGGCCGTCCGGAGCTGCTGCTCGTTGAGCGGATCGAAACCGGCGACGGAGATCGCCCGCTCCGCGTTCGCGTTGATCAGATCGATGCCGACGATCGAGCCTGGACTCCCAACCGGCCCGGGCGTTCCGCTGCGGATCGGCGGGGCGCTTTCGGCGGCGGCCGGCGGCTGGGCGGCCGGCGGCGCGCGCTCGGTCACGGCGGCGATCAAGGGCGGCGCGGGCGGCTTGGCTTCCGGCGGCGGACCCGGCGGCGGCCGCTTTGGCGGCAGCGGCGGCTTCGGCGGCAGGGGCGGCTGCTTGGCCTGTTGCTCGTCCTTTTCCTCCTCCGGGCATTCGCCACCGAACACTGATATGAAGCGATGCTCGATCGCGTCCAACTCGGCCTTGAAGCGCTGCTGATTGTTGGAAAGAAAAGCCGCCGGATCGCCCAACTGCCCGAAGATGGCGCGCACGTTCTGCTCCGCCGCCGCGGGCCCGGCGACAAGCGCCATGCCGACCAGCCCGGCCGCCAACAGGAAGCGCCCCGCCCTCATTGGCCGTCTCCCGGCGCGTTGACCTGGCCAAATCCGCCGATCTTTTTGGGCTCCGTTACGACGGTCGACTCATTCGCCGTCTGCTGGGCGCGAGCCAGGGTCGCCTGCGTATCCGCATTGACAAGGTCCTGGGCCTGCCGCAGCAGCGCCTGCTGCTCGTCGCCAAGCGCCAGGAGATCGGCCGCGTTCCGGTCGACAGACGCCTTCAAGGCGTCCAAAGCTTCCTTCGCGGCCTTGGCGGCGGCGGCGGCGGCGGCGGCCGCCCCGTCGCCCGCGCCGCTATTGGCGGCTGCGACAAGGGCTTCGGCCTCCTGCAGGTTCTTGCCGGCCTCGATCTGTTTGGCGGCGTCATCCAGCACCGCCGCCCGCTTGGCGTTCAGGGCGGCGTCGATCTGGGAGAGGCGCGCGGCGATCTCGCCGGCATTCACGGGCTGGGCGACGACGGGAATGTCGGGATCGTTCAACCGCCGGGCTATGTCGCCGAGGGCGTCGCGGGTCTTCAGGACTTCGTCCAGGGATTCCGCGGTCTCCGTCGCTGCTTGTTGCAAGGCGGCGACGGCCTTGGCGTCGGCTGCGGCCAGAGCCGGTTTGTCGACGGCGTCGAACGTGCTGACAAGCTGCTTGAACGCATCAGGATCCTTGAACGCCGCGATCAGATCGGGATCGAACTGATCGAGCAGGCCCTGGCCGCCGCGCGGCGTCGTGCCGGCGATTTCGCTGATGTTCAGCTTCGGCGCTCCAAGCTCCCGCGCGATGCGGTTGGCCTGAAGCTGGGACTGGGTCAGGCTGGCAAGCTCATTCTGGCTGCCGAACAGCCGCTCCGCCTGAACCGCGCGCGCGGTCCGAGGATCGAGCGCATCGAAGAAGCCGCCGGTTTCGCCAAATCCGGCCGTCACTTTCCCCGGCCCGCCGTTCAGCAACAGGTTTCCGGGATTGCTGTCGAGCAGCACCAGCCCTTCATTCACCGCCAGGTCGAACTGGCGCAGCAATTCGATCTGCTGTTCCCTGGTCAACTTGCCGAGGATCGTTTTGCCGGCACGGTTCGGGTCCGGGATGACAAATTTCGCCAGTTCCTTGGTCCCTGGCGGGAAGGCCTCGACGACCAGGAAGGGCACGTCCGCCACGCTGCCATCGGGCAGAGCGGCCTTGACCGTGCCCTGGCCCTTGATCGGCTGCAGATTGGCGCCGGCGATCTCAAGGCGTTTGCCTGTCTCGATTGCGTCTTCGGCGACCTTCTTGGCGAGGTCCGGGTCGAACGCCCCGTCCGCGCCCTTCACCTGATTGATTAGCTTCAGCGCGTCGACCGAACCGTCCGGGTTCGGCAGCTTCAGGACTTCGCCTTCGGTTCCGCGCCCGAACAGGCTTGCCGGATTCTCCTGCAGACTTTTGACCAGCGCCGGGTCGAGATCGACTGTCGCGTCATCGACGCGGGCCTTGGGGAGCGGCTCGGCGATGGCGTTTTCCGCCTCGATCGCCTTCAGTCGCTCCGCAGCTTCCAGACTGGCTTTCTGAGCTTGCTCGGCGGCGTCATCAATCGCTTGCTTCGCCTCGTCCAATGTCGCTTTGGCGATCGCGATCGGGTTCGCAGCATTGGCTGGCGCCGGTACCGGGGGCGGCGGGTTCGGCTGGTTGGCTGGATTCGATCCGTCGGCGTTATCGCCGAAGATATCGCGCAAGGCCTGCTCCGCCTCGGCTTGCTTGCCGGCGTCGGCGATAATCCCGTCGTTCGCGGGCGGCGTCGGTCCGTCGAGATCGTCGCCGAAAAGATCCCGCAACGCCTGCTCCGCCTCGGCCTGTTTGCCGGCGTCGGCGATGATGCCGTCGCCCGGCGGATTGGCGGGCGGGTTCGCAGCTTCGTCGATTGCAGGCGGCGGCGCATCCGGTTGCTCTGCCTGCGCATTGTCGGCGGGCTGTCTGACATCGGCCTGTTTGGCGGCTTGTCCGCCGGCATCGCCCGCGACGTCATCGACCTGCTTCGCCGCGACTTCGATCGCGTCGGCTTGCGCCGAAAGCGCGTCGGCTTGCGCCTTGGCCCTGGCGACAATATCCGCCAACACGCCCTTGGCGTCGTCTGTCAGCTCGCCCAGGTTCAAGGCGCCGTCGATGATGACGTCGGTCACCGTGGCGGTCGCCGACTGCTGGGCGAGGTCCTTGGCCCGCTGCGTCAAGGCCACGTTGGCGCGCTGCGCGAGGGCGATTTCATCGGCTTTGCCAGCGACTTCCTGCGCGCCCCGCAGCGTCAGTTCGACGCCCTCATCCAGGACGCCGAGGCCTCTGGCCCGCCGCAAGTCATTAAGCTCCGCAACGGCCTCCTGGACTGACCCGAAAACCCTCTCGCCGATCGTGATGGCGCCCTTGGACGCCTTGATCGCCAGTTTTCCGAGCCCGAGATCGAACGCCAGGGCCCCAAGTTCGATCGCCCCTTCCGTGATCTCGGCCTGCTCGGTCCGCTCCAGTTGAAAGCGGAAGATTTCCTCTTCCAGGCTTTCCGTTTCCCCACGGATGGACTGCGCGGCGAGAATGCCTGCCGCTTCGCCGATCTGGGTCGCCGGTTGAATGATAAACAGATCGAGCGCCGCCACGGCCGTCCGGACGGACACATCCGGATGGGCTTTCAGGAGGTCCAGCTTCTGCCGTGCGGTCAACTCCGCCCCAGGCGGCAGGTTCAGTTCCTCAAACGCCCGGTCGAGCCTGCCGGGACGGGCGCCAAAGAAATCGGCGAGCACGGTCGCGATCGCCGGCGTCAGATTGGCGAGGCCCTCGTTGAAACGTTGGACGCGCTCATTGTCGCTCAGGAACAGCTTGCCGGTCGCGGTATCGGCAAACGCCAGCAGGAAGTCGCCCAACACCACGGCGGCGCCCTCGATCGCGACCAGCGTGCCAAGGCCTTCGACCCGCTCGATTTTGCGCCGCAAGCTGGCCTCGAACTCCTGACGCTCGTCGCCGTCGAGCTTGAAGCGCACAGGGAAGAAATCTTCAAAACCGCTGACCGCGGTCTCCAGGACGGACGGCAGGATCGCCGCCGCCCGGAAGGTGTCGGCGTCGACGCCGCGGTCGGGATGCTCCGGCAGGACGAAGTTCATGCCCGGCACGGCCTGCAGCGCCCGGTCGTCGCCCGGCGGGCCGCCAAGGCAATGCTCCATCTCGCCGGAACGGAACAGCCCTGCCAGCCGCTGGCGCCGGGCTTCATAGCCGTCCTTGATCCGGAGCAGTTCCAGCAGCCGCTCGGCGAAGCGTTCGTTGTAGGCCTTGAGGTCATTCTGGATGAAGGCGTCGACCTCGGCCTCCAGTTGTTCGCCTTGCGTCGCCTGAAAATTGGCGACGGCTTCGGTGAACAGACCCTTCGCTTCGAACACGCCGCTCATGTCGCCGAACGCGAAGATCCCGTCGGCGAACCGGCGCTCTATCAGACCGCCGATCATCGGCGGAATGAAGATAGCGTCCGGATTGCGGGCACGGCGCGCCTCGTCTCTTTGCAGGGCGGCAGTCTGGGCCGAGGCGAAGATCTTCTGCGCATCATTCGATTGAAGCGCATCCAGATCGGTAATGGAAAAGGCGATGATCTCCTGGAAGCGACCGACCGCCTGCATCTGCGGTTCGCGAAATTTCTTCAGCGGCTCCAGCACGGCGAGGAAATGATCGGCTTCGATGGCGCGCTCGGCGGCGTCATACTTGGCGATGTCCTCGAAGAACCCGATGATCTCCTTCATGGCGGGCGCGCAGGAAGTGCGCAACAGGCGGCGATGGCGGGCGATCTCGGCTTCGCAGCCTTCGCAGGTATCCGGCACGACGATGTCGTCGCGCGGCGGCGGCGGCGGATCGCCTGAGAACCGGCTGGCTTCGAGAACCGCGTCTGCGACAATCTCATTGTTCGGATCGAGGGCTGCGACCTCGACGCCTTCCGCCACCCCTTCAAGGACATCGTCGAGCGCGTCGAGCTCCAGCTCGAACTCCTGCTCGACCGCCGCCTTCGCATCCGCCGCGGCTTCCGCATCTGCGGCCGCCTTGTCGGCGTCGCCAGGACCGGGCGCCGGGCCGCCGGCGTCTGGCGCGCCTTCCTGCCCTGGCGCCAGGCCGTCCACGATCGCGCCGGTTGGCTTCAACGGCGGCGGGCCGCGCCCGGCGGCCGCGTCCGCAGCGGCCTGTTCGGCGTTCGCCTGCACCGCCTGCTGATCGCCCCCGCCGCATTTCAGGACCTGGATGACATGGCGCGCCGCCTTCGGCCGGAATGCCGACGGTCCCTTGCCCTGATCGGCTTCGTCGAGCGCCGCGAACAACTGATAGACGCCGTCGCCAAGGGTCAGCGGATCGAAACGGAAGCTGCCCTGGGGACCCGCACGCGCCAACGTCTGGCCGGCTTTCTGCAACTCCCAGATCGCGTTGCCGTAGCGCTCGATCCGCGTGTTACGGGAGAACACGGCGGAATTGGTTTCCGATGTGATCTCGCCGACCTTGACCTCGGCGTCGAACGATACCGGCGTGCAGTGACTGCGATTGAGCCCGTCGCCCTGCACCTTCCCGCCGATGACGAAGCCGGTGCCAACGACGCCGGAACTGGCCGGGTTCTTGATCTGAACCTGCAGGATGCCGGCCGTCCGCTTCAAGCCAGGCGACGTCACGGTGACGAAGCGCGTCGGCGCCGCGATATTGAACGGCGAGACGACGCCGATCGGCTCGACGGTCAGGCGATACCGGCCCGGACCCGGCAGGCCGCCCGGCAGACCCTGGCGGAACACGCCGACGCGCTCGAACGGCGCGTCGCTGTTCGCCTGGCGTTCGACGACGAGGTTATAGGGTTCGACCACGGGCTGACGGCGCCCGGCGTCCCGTGAGAAGGCGGCGGTCACGCGGCAGTCGATCGAAATGCCCATGATCTTTTCGATGACGACATAATCGCCGACCGGCTGGATCGGGCGGCGATCGGCCAGATCGATTTCGCCGGGAAGGTCGAAGAACATCTGCTTCAGGACGCGGCCGCCGACAGCCGCCGTCTTCAAGCCGCCATCGGAAAGCGCCCGCTTCAACTGCGCTTCGACGATCGCCGCTTCATTGGGGTTGAGCACGCCGATCCTGTCGGGGAAGCCGCAGGTCGCTGCGGCCGCCGGGGCCGCCGCGCACAAGCCGAGCATTGCCAGAATCGCGCCGACAGCCCGGCGAACAAAGATCAATCGCACATGCCGAGCGCCGCTTGCGTCATCCCCCATGGAACTCAACTCGCTTGATTAGCAGAATTTAAGCTTCATCTTACGCTCGCTCGCGCACAACTGTCCGAATGGGCAGGGTTCGTTGATATTCTAAGAGCCTGACCGAAAAGTGTTTGAGCGATATCAGCAGGTTGTGATTCACCG
>CALAHN010000063.1 GCA_937891825.1 uncultured Alphaproteobacteria bacterium | reverse complement strand
CAGTGGTAGACTTTTGCGCCGCCAATTGGCTGGTTTTTACGCCGCCGTTGACACCTCTGTCTCTTCATGGACCTTTTTGGCCTTGTCCGCCTCGGCCTTGAGCTTGCGCCGCGCCTCTGGCGTCAGGTTGCCTTGGGCGGCGAGTGCATCGAGCTTAGCCACAAGCTCCTGGTCGATCTGCTGGATCGTCGCGTCGCCCTTTTTCAGCTTCGCGGCCTTTTCCTTGAGCAGTTTCTCCAGCGCTTTGCCGCCATCCTTGCGGCCGTGGATGTCGTCTTGCGCCGTTTCCTTGGCGCGTTGGATGGCGATGGTCGTCGTCTCGGCATGCTTGCGCAAGAATAGCACCGAGCTTTTGACGCCAGCACCATTGGCCGCAAAAGCGAACTGGGGCAGGGAGACGACACTGACGATGCGCCAATGCTCTTCGATCCAGTCGCGGACATATTGCATGCTGGAATTGGTCAGGATGCTGTCGGGGATCACCATCGCCATGTAGCCGCCCGGTTTCAGGAAGCGGTGGCACTGTTCGATGAAGAGCACCTCGGTCGTCTGCTGATCGCGCGCCTTTTCAAGGAAGGTACGACGGATGAAATCCTTCTCGCCCACCTTCTTTTGCTTGACGGTTACGTTCTTCAGCTTGGCGTCGATCCAATCGATATCCTTGCTGCCAAGGTCGTAGTCTTCGAGGTAACGCTTTTCGCTGAGCTTCACCTTCGCGCCGAAAGGCGGGTTGGTGATGATGAAGTCGAAGCGGTTGGGCTTGAAGCCCTGGTTGCTGGTCTTCGCGCGCATGGTGTCGATCGGTTCCAGCCCGTCGAAGGCAATGACGTTGGTGTGCCCGTCGTCATGGATGATCATATTCATTTTGGCTGTGCGAGCGATGCCTTCGGAAATCTCGATGCCGTAGAGGTTGTTCTCGGCAAAGTCGTGCCAATGGTTGTGATGTTGGACCGATGAAGGGGCAAAATAGCCTTCGCCGGCCATTTTGTCGGCTTCACGACGCACCTTGTCCAAGGCATGTAGCAGAAAGCCGCCGCTACCACATGATGTGTCGATCACGATAGATTCGTGAGTGATCGGAAGCGCATCGACGATGAACTTTACGATGTTGCGCGGGGTAAAATACTGACCGAACTCACCCCGGAAGAAGCCCGTCATAAAGGTCTCAAAGGCTCGGCCTTTGCTGTCAAGGTCGGTCTTGCCTAGATCAGTGCCCGCAAGGTAACCGACAACAGTTTGCAGCTCCGAGTTGGATAGTCATATATCTTCCTTGAAGACTTCCGGGTCCTTTTCCCGCCCTTTTTGATAGAGCCCCTGAATACGCTTTTTCAGATCATCGCCCTTATCGTCAGTAAAGACCTGAAAGTCGTAGGGCTCGCCTGCTTTGCGTGGGGTCCGCTCATCCCAAATTTTGCAGAAGATCAGCTTATCCAGCTCGTCGAAGGCTTCAGACGGGTTGCGTTTACCGCCTGCCCAGAGCGCATCAAGGGCCTGTTTGAATTTCCGGGTGAGTTCGTTCTCTTCGACGACTTCAAGTTCGAAGCCGTCTTTGCCTCCCTTAGTGTACTTGGCGCGGGAAGCTTCTTTCTGATCAACCCTTGGAAGATTGGCGAGGCGGTTTTCGACGCGTTCCGCGCCGCCATATTCCGAGACCTTGAAGTAATCGTTCCGGATGCCTGATGTCATCCAAAGGAAGTCAGCGCTCAGTGAGTTGGCGTAGCCAAAACCCTGTTCAACAGCTTGATCAAGCTCACCTTGGCTTGCTTCTTCGCGTTTGCATTCAACTACGATGTAGGGCCACTTTTTGGTCTTGTCCTTGAACACAACGATATCGGAATGAATGCTCGGAACGCGATGCGGAACCGTGAATTCAATTTCTATTTGTTCATGAGAGTACCCATAGTCCAAAATCAAAGATAAATAGGCGCTGGAACGGACAAACTCCTCCGGATCGCTCAATCGGTACTTTTTGTTCAGAGCAACGTAGATGACATTATTTTCTTCGTCATCCAAGGCAATAATTTTTGCATCAAATGCCGCTTTATTTTCGCGCTTGAAGCGGTCTAGGTACTCTTGGTTGGCCATTATTTTTCATTCCGGTTCAGATTTTCGTTCCACGGATCAACAACCTCGATTCCGCAGCCTTCAAAGTCTCTGGCGTTTCTGGTTGCAACCGTCGCCCCTTGGGCGCGGCCGATAGCGGCGATCTGACAGTCGAACTGGCTGATCGGCCGCCCGGCGCCGCGCCGTTCGGCGGCGATGGCTGCAAAAGCCTCGGCGGCGGCGCTGTCGAAAGGCAGGATGCGGTCCCGAAAATCCTCGCGCAGCATGGCGTCGATAGCGCCGGCAAGGGCGTCACGCCGCTTGCCGTCAGCGAGGATCGCCACGCCATAGCGCAACTCGGCTTCGCTGATGGCGGTCAGATAGACCTGACCGCCATCCTGGGCGGCAAGCCAGGCTTCAACCTTGGGCTCAGGTGCCGGGCGCAACAGCTCGGAAACGATATTGGTGTCGAGGACGATCATCGCCGGTTAGTCGAAGCTCGGCGGCGCGCGCATGGCATCGCGTGCCGGGATATCGAGCTCGGCACCGCCAAGGGCGGCAAAGCGTGACCGGATGGCGGCGGCAAGGTTGCTGGGCGGTGTCGTCGCCCCGACCACCTGGCGCAAGATTTCTCGGGCCTCTTCTTCCATGGATCGGCCATGCTCGGCGGCGCGCACGCGCAAGCGGCGCTTTATCCCGTCATCGAGATGGCGAATGGTGATGCTGGCCATGGGCGTATCCCTCCAAGCAGCGGATGATCTGCGTCATCTGAATTTCTAAGCGATGATTGCACTGCAATCTAGCTTAATCGGTCACGCCAACCGCTTGCTACGCCCATTGCCGCCCCGACCGCGCCCGGGGCTGCGCTCTGGCTTGGCCTTGCGGGCCTCGCGGATGCTCTTGCCGCTGGTGATCTCGGCATGCAGGCGTTTCGCCTCGGCCCGAAACTCCCTGCGCTCCATGACGTGCATGAAGCTGTAGGACCGGGCGAGCGAGGCGCGCTGCTCGTTCTGGCGCGCTTCGAGCCGGACCCATTCGGCCGCAATCGCGCTCGGCCCGGCGCTGTTGCGCTAAGCGGATCTGCTTCTCGATCTTCGCTGCCTTGCTGATTAGTTTGAACACGAAGCCGATGATGCCCTTGGGGCGCTTCTTTTCCGGCAGCTATGAACTGGGGCGCAGGTTTGGGCTTAGCGCGGCGGCGCCACCCGGATGCCCGGCGCCGTGTCGGATGCGCGCCGCGGTTCGCCGGCGATGGCCGACCAGGAGCTTTGCAGCGCCAGCAAGCTGTCGCGCTGGCGGTTCGTGTCGATCCTGGCCTTAACCGACATTCCGCCGCGGCAGCGCCTCCATGTCCATCAGGCGGCCAGCCGCGAACGCCAGACGCACGCGCACAAGGTCCGTATCCGCGCCCTTCTCGATCAGATCCAGAAGCGCCATTCTCTCGTTGGTCATCGTCGTCTCTCCGGTTTGGTTCATGGTCTCGCTACCCAAACCTCTACTGAAATCGACGATGGCCGCCTAGAACATGGCGCTTCCAGGTAGACGCGCGGTCCATGCTCTATCTTATTGATAGCGATCAAATTATCCAACCTTAGGCGATTCCGCCTAAGGTTTGGTTTGATCTAACCCGCCCGGCAGCGCGCTGCGCTACGCCGGGGCCTTCGCGCGCGGCCTCTTACGCCACTCCATGGGATACGACCCCTATGCAGGAATTTTGTTGTTATTCTTCGCGCCCGTGCGCCGGTATCCGCTATGCGAGAAGGCGCGCCAGCACGTGCCGGAAATGGTTCTGGCCGCCGAAGAAGATCCCGAGAATCCGGACATCGTCTTTTTCTTCAACGATATCGAACCAGATGACCGCACGGCCAAGCGTGACGTGACGCGGGCCGGGAAGAATGTCGTCATGCATGGTCCCGCGATGTGGCGCTTTTGCAAGGGCTTCAATATCTGCGCGGATCGACTGGACACGCTCTTCGGCGCGGTCAATCGCGGCGCCGACCGCCTCGCCAAATTCGACATAGCTCTCGAAGAGAAATTCGAAGACAACCTCGAAATCACGCTCCGCATCCGCCGCGAACGTGACGTTATACGCCATACGTCCCGCGCTTCTTGTCGGCTATGGCGGCAATCCTGCCCTTGATCGTCGCGCCTGAAACGAACGCGGCCTCCCGGCGTACGCCCAAGAGTTTGCGAAGCGCTTCAACTTCAAGCTCCTCGCCTTCTGTCCGTAGGCGCAACAATTCCAGCCCCTGTTGAAGCACGGCGCTGACGCTCGGATACCGTCCCTGGTCGACAAGCTCGCGTACAAAGGCGTCTTGGCTGTCGGTGAGCGAGATTGAGGATTTAACGGTCATGAGAGCACCCCTTTCCCGCATTACGGTACGACCCAGTCGTACTTTTGTCAAGACAGTGTTAATCGGCGTAGGGTTTTGACGCCGATCGGCGCGACAAGTCTCTGAGAGAGTTAGATTTATGGGAGCGCAATGCAGCGCCGATCAACACTCAAGCCTAAAAGTGCCCGGCCAGCCCACAACGACAACGCCCTGGCCGCCGCGCCTCATCAAACTCCCGATGTAGCCGTCAGCAAAGGCGGTTGATACGGGTGTCCAGCTATCGACCGGGGCACAGGCGCAGACTCAGCGCGGCGGCGCCACCCTTATGCCTGGCGCCGTGTCGGATGCGCGCCGCGGTTCGCCGGCGATGGCCGACCAGGAGCTTTGCAGCGCCAGCAAGCTGTCGCGCTGGCGGTTCGTGTCGATCCTGGCCTTGACCGACATTCCGGCGCGCAGCACCTCAAGGCCAGCGCCGCCCTTGAGGCGGAGCTTGACCGGCAGGCGCTGCACCACCTTCACCCAGTTGCCGGTCGCATTCTGCGGCGGCAGGATCGCGAATTCCGCGCCGGTCGCCGGGCTGATGCTTTCGACGACGGCGTTAATCACGACATCCGGATAGGCGTCCGGCGTGATCGTCGCGGCCTGCCCGATCTCGATATGGGTCAGCTCGGTTTCCTTGAGGTTCGCGACCACCCAATGAGTCTGATCGACGATCAAGCTGAACGCGGCGTCGCCGGCCTCCAGATGCTCGCCGACCTGCAGGCGCATATTCGAAATGACGCCGGACGTCGGCGCGCGGACGACGGTGCGGTCGAGGTCCAGTTGCCGCGCCGCCAGGATCGCCTTCCGCTCCCGATAGAGCGCCCGTTGTTCCAGGGGCAGATCGGGTTCGCCGGCGAGGGCGGCTTTCAGGCGCTCCACCTTGGCGCGGACGGTGGCCAGGCGTTCGCGGGCGACCGCAAGCTCCAACTCCGCCTCATCGGCGAGGGAGCGGGTGGTGACGCCGCGGGCGAGCAGGTTCTGCTGGCGCTTGACGGACTTGCCGTAATAGGCGATCCGGCTCCGCCACTCGCCTTCCTCGGTCTTGGCTTCGTTCAACTCGGCCTGGAGGCTTTTGACGGTCGCGCTGACCTTTGCAAGCTCCGCCTCGGCGCGGGTGACCTCGATCTTGAAGTGCTCGGGGTCAATGCGAAACAGCACGTCGCCAGCCTCGACCCGGCTATGGTCGCGGACCAGCACATCCGTGACGCGGCCGTCCAGGTCCGTGCTGATTTGCACGATGTCCGCCTTCACATAGGCGTTCTCGGTCGAGATATAGCGGCCGCCGGTCAGATAGAAGTAGCCCGCCACGCCGATCGCCAGCGCCGGCAGGCAAATCAGAAGCACGAACCGCAGCATGCCGCGGGAAAGTCTGCGAAAGCGCATGGGTCCTACTCCGCCGCCGCCGCGAAGGCGCCCTGGGCGCCGTTCGCCTGGGTGATCCGGGACAATTGCGCCCGGACGGCCGACAGCAATTCGATCAGGGCCTCACGCTCCGGCGGCGTCAGCGTCGAGAGCGCGTCATCGACGATGCCGTCGGCGACGATGCGCATGCGGGCTTGTTCCGTCGCCGCCAGTTTGGTCGGGAAGACCCGCCGGATGCGCCGGTCGGCCGGGTCCGCTTCCCGGCGCACCAGGCCGTTCTCCTCCAGCCGGTCGAGCAGCCGACCGGCCGTCGCGCGCTCGACTTCCATCATCTCGGCCAGTTCCGTCTGGGAGCAGCCGGGCTTCCGGGCGAGCCGGGCCAGAACCATCCATTGCGCCCGGGTCACGCCCAGCGCGCCGACCTGGCGGTCGAATTCGGTGCGCATCAAGCGCGATATATCGGCGGCGAGAAAGCCGACATGGCGATCGTCTGAAGTCATGGGATTGGGCATTCCAGGCGGGCGTTCCAGGCGGGCGATACAGGGTCAGGACGGAGGCCGCATCATACCGCTTCGGGATACTGTCGTCTAGGTTAATGTTGCGAAGCTTACTTTCCCCGCAGGGCGTCCGGCAGGTACCAGAGGGCCACGACGATGGACACGACGATCATCGCGATGAACCCGATCTGATAGGAGGCCAGCGCCCCGATCGTGATCGAAAGCAGGATCGGAAAGATCGTCGACCCGAGGAACGTCAGGGCGAGGACGCCCGAGGTCGCGAGGCCGACCTGGCCCGGCGGCGCCTGCCGGGCGGTTTCGATCAGCATGACGCCGTTCCAGGCCAGAACGCTGAGGCCGACGGCGAGGCCAAGGCCCGTCAACAGCAGAAAGCCCCAACTGGCGCCGGCCGCGATCATGGCGAGCAGGGTGGCGGCCATCAGCAGCGGCAGGATCATCAGGAGCCGGGCCGCCGGCATGCCGTCGGCGAGCCAGCCCCAGCCGATCCGCCCGGCGATCGCGGCGACGCCGGCGACGGCCAGGGGCCAGGCCGCGCTTTGCTTGTCGAGGCCCACATGATCCTGGAGATAGACGACGAGGAAGCTCGTGACCGTCACCTGGACGCCGGCGAAGGCGAGGCTGGCGAAGGCAATGCGCCGCAGCCGGTTGTGCCGCTTCAGAAGGCCGAGCGACAACCGGGCGGACGTGAAGCCGCCGCCGACGTTCGGGCCGGGCTCATCCAGCCGGGACCGGGCGAGGGAGATCAGCACCGATGCGCCGACCCCGATCGCCGCGAGCGTCAGCAATGCGCCCTGCCAACCGACAGCCGACGCGAGCACCGGAATGCCGAGCGCCGTCAGGAAATAGCCGATGGGCACGCCGGTCTGCTTGATCGACATCACGAGGCCGAGCCGCCGGGCGGGCGCCCAACGGGAGAGCACGACGGAACTGGCGGGCGTCATCGGCCCATAACCAAGCCCGACGACTAGCGCCGAAGCCGCCAGGGCGGCTGGGTGGCCGATCGCGGCCAGCGCGCAGCCGATCGCGCTCAAGGCGACGCCGGCCTGCACGGCGCTTATGGCGCCGTAGCGCCCGATCAGGCCGCCGCCGCTCAAGGAGGCGAAGGCGGAGGCTAGAAACACCAGCGCCATATAGACGCCGATCATCGAAGGCGCGAGGCCGGCATGCTCGGCGATTTCCTTCGCCATGACGGCCGGCGCCACATGGGCGGCCGCGCCAATGCCCTGTCCGCCCATGGTGGCGGCGATCGCCAGCCAGGTCCGGCCGGTCCATGCGTGCTCGGATGACAATGGCGGCGTCAATCCTGATCTTCGAGATGGCGGGTCGCGGCATGTCTCGCGCGGACCGCGTCGCCCGCCTTGCCGACGATGCGGGCGATCCGGTCCGGCGCGAAGGCGGTCTGGGATAGAGCGATGCCCATGTCGAAGATTTCGTCATAGCGCTCGATCCGGCCGGCTTTCAGGCGAAAGCGGCTCATCCCTTCGAACACGATCCGTTTGCCGAGGACGCCAGGCAGTTTGGAAGCATAGGAGAAGGACCAGGCCGCATAGCCAAGGTCGCCCGATGCGATCGGGTCCCGCATGTCCCAGCGAAAGGCGCTGGCGTCGCGCCAGAACCGGTTTTCCAGCATGTCGCGGATCGCGGCGCGGCCCTGAAATTCGCCGTAGAAGGTGTCGTGATAGACGCCGTCTTCCGTGAATAGCCGCGCCAGTCGCGACCCGTCGCCAGCTTCGACCGCGTCGGTGAATGCGCGCAGGATTTCCTCAAACGTCATGGGTCGCTCTCCGTAACAGGGGCAATTCGCGCCGCCATTGTTAGGACGCTCGCCGGTGTCGCGAAAGAGCATGGACCGCGCGTCCGCCGGGACGCGCCATGCTCCAGGCGGCGGCCATGGGTCATCGCCGTCGCCGGGCGGCGCGCAAGGCCGCCTGAAGGTTGGGACAGTGGACGGCATCGACGGGCCGAAAGCGCGCCTGCCCCCAGAGCGGCGGCATCTCGACCAGATCCGGCCAGCGATAGCGCCGCGCCGGGCGAACGGGCGCGCGCTGCGGCTCGGCCGCCCGGGGCGTCGCCCAGCTTGGCGGCGGGGGCGGCGGCGCCGGCGGAGCGGTCGCGACCGGCGGGGCTGGCTGAGGCGTCAATTGCCGCACGGGCCACAGAAAGCGGATGCCGATCAGCAGCGCCGGCAAGGCCGCGATCAGAAAGATCGTCTCATAGGGCACGCCGAAATTTCTGAGGATCTTCGCCGCCAGCGGGTAGGACAGCATGCCGAGCGCGCCGAAGAACAGGACGCCGCCGGTCACCGGCCCAACCTGCCCCGGGGCCGCCAGCCGGGCGACCTCCGACAGGAGCAGTCCATGCCAGGAAAGGGCGGACGCGCCGAACGCCAGGGCGGCGACGGCGAGCATCCAGAACGGCCAGCCCTCGGCCAGGCCGATCGCCACCGTCGCCGCCGCCATGACGAACGCGAGGGCGGCGAGCACGCCGCGCGCCGGCAACAGCGACGACCCGATCCAGCCCCAGCCGATCCGCGCCAGGGCGGCGATCACATTGACGGCCAGCAGCACTTCAAGCGCCGTGTCCTTGTCATAGCCGAGCGTCGTCTGGGCGAAGGTTGCGAAGATCGAGTTGAACAAGCCCTGCAGGCCGACGAAGGTGAACATCGCGAACGCCAGCGCCCGAAGGTTCGGGTCCTTGGCGGTCATGCCGATATTGCGGACGGCGTCGCTGAAGCGGACCGGGTAGCCTGGGTTCCGGTCGGCGTCGAACTGCTTGCGCATCGGGTGGATGACGACCATCAGCACGAAGCAGATGGCGGAGGTCGCGAGGAAGGCGCGGGTCCAGGAATCGGGCTGGCTGTCGGCGACCAGAAGCCACGCCGCCAGCACGGCGAACTGCCCGCCGACGGGAACGCCGGTCTGCTTGATCGAGAAGATCAGGGGCGCATATTTCGGCGGGCTCTGGCGCGCCAGGAGGTGCGAGCTCGCGGGCGTCGAGAAGGAGTTGGCCGCCCCCATCAGGATCGCCGCGAGCGCGAACGACCACAGCGTGCCGACCATGCTGAGCGCGAGGCCGAGGCCAAGGCCCAGCAACGAGATCTGGCTGGCCCGGATCGCGCCCCAGCGGATGATCAGGCCGCCGACGCTCGCCTGGAAAATGCCGGAAATCGCGTAGAACAGGGTCGTGTGATACAGCACCAGCTCGGGGTCGAGCAGCAAGCTGGCGCCGACCTGGGGCGCCACGTTCGGCAGCACCTGGGCGGCCATGTAGCTCATCGCCTGCTGGAACAGCATCGCGACGATGACGATATAAAGGGCGGCGCTCATGCGTCAGGGCGGTCCGGCAGCAGGAACAGGATGGCGCAGAGCAAGCTGGGCGCCGCGATGACGGCGAAGCCGAGGCCCGAAAGCCCAAGCGCCACGAAGACCGCGCCATAAAGCGCTTGCAGGACCAGCAAGCCAAGCACGCAACAGGAAATCACGCCGCCCATGACGACCGCGACCTGGCCCTGGGGCGCATGGCGCGAGACCTCGGCGAGATGCACGCCATTCCAGGAAACGCCGGTCGCGCCGAACGCCAGCGCCGCCGCGCCAAGCCCATAGACGCCCCAGGCGGGGGTCGCCATGCCGATCGCCGCCGCTGTCGCGAACATCGCGACCGACATGACGATGAGCAGGGCGCGGGACGAAAAGACGCGCCCCGCCAGCCAACCCCAGCCGATGCGGCCGGCGATCGCGACCAGGCTGGCGACGCCGTAGACCTGGCCCGCGACGACGCGGTCGAGCCCGATATCCGACACCGCATAGACGATGAAGTAATACATGAAGGTGACTTGCAGGCCGGAGAACGCAAAGCCCGCGAACGCCAGTTTCCGGAGGGCGGGCGAGGATGTCGCGGCGCGGAAGGAAATGCCGACATCGGCGAAGGAGAGCCTGCGGGTCGGACTGCGCTGGTCGTCGAAGCGCGTGCGGAAGCGCTGCATCCAGATGGCGGCGCTCCAGGCGGCGATGCCGGCGAGCAGGAGCGCGATCTGCCAGCCTGCCGCGTCGGCGAGCGGGACCAGGACGAAGCCGGCCAGGAAGCCGCCTACGGGAACGCCGGTCTGCTTGATCGAGAAGACCAGGGGCGCTTGCTGCGGCGTCGCGAACCGGGCGAGGATCTGCGAACTCGCGGGCGTCGACGGCCCCAGGCCGAAGCCCAACAGGAAGGCGGCTGGAAGAAACAGCCACAATTGCCCGAAGCTCGCCGCCAGCATCGCCCATGCGGCCGAGATCAGGCAGATCTGGCTGGAGCGGAGCGGCCCGAAGCGCAAGATGGCGCTGCCGGCCGCGCTCGATGCAAAGAACCCGACCGAATAGACCGCAAGCGAATAGATCGCGATCTTGGCGTCGCCGAGGCCGAACTCGGGGCCGATAAACTTCCAGAGCGCGGGAATGGCGGACGTGCTCATCGTCATCAGCGATTGCTGGATCAGCATCGCGATGATCGCCGCCGTCAGGACTGGCATTGGGGGCGCAGTCCCTTCGGAGTCGCATCGAGGGAAGGTCGGCCGTTACAGGTGGCGGGCAATGATCAGCTTCATGACTTCGGAAGACCCGGCATAGATCCGGTTGATGCGCGCATCCGCGAACAGCCGGGCGATCGGATATTCCCACATGTAGCCGTAGCCGCCGAACAGTTGCAAGCATTCATCGACCGCCTTGCCCTGCACCTCGGACGCCCAGAGCTTGGCGATGGCGGCGGTCTCCAGGTCAAGCGTCCCGTCCAGTTGCATCGCGATGCAGCGGTCGATGAAACAGCGGCCGACGACGGCGTTCGCGCGCACCTCCGCCAGCTTGAATTTGGTGTTCTGGAAATCGAAGATCGCGCTGCCGAACGCCTTGCGTTCCTTGGTATAGGCGACGGTCCATTCCAGGGCCGCCTCGACGGTCGCGATCGCCCGGAGCGCCGACAGCAGGCGCTCCCGCGGCAATTGCTCCATCAGATAGCGAAAGCCCTGATTCTCCTGGCCCAGAAGATTGGTCTGCGGCACCCGGACATTATCGAAGAACAACTCTGACGTGTCCTGGGCCTTGAGGCCGATCTTGTCGAGATTGCGCCCTCGGCTGAAGCCTTCCCGGTCGGCTTCGACCAGGATCAGCGACGTGCCCTTGGCGCCCAGGCTCGGGTCGGTCTTCGCGACGACGATGAAGATATCGGCATTCTGGCCGTTCGTGATGAAGGTCTTCTGACCGGAGATTACATATTCATTGCCGTCCTTCTTCGCCGTCGTCTTGACGCCTTGAAGGTCGGAGCCGGTGCCGGGCTCGGTCATGCAGATCGCGCCGATGGCGTCCGCGCTCGCCATTTTCGGCAGCCAGGTCCGCTTGATGTCCTCGGAGCCATAGACCTCGATATAAGGCGCGATGATGTCGTTATGGAGGGGAATGCCGAGGCCGCTGGCGCTCGCATAGCCGACTTCCTCGGTCAGGATTGCGCCGTAGCGGAAGTCGCCGCCCGAGCCGCCATATTCGGCCGACGTCGTCGGCAGCAGCAGCCCGGCCTCGGCCGCCTTCCGCCAGAGCGCGCGGGGGACGATGCCGGCGCGTTCCCATTCGGCGTGGAAGGGAATGACCTCGCGGGCCATGAAGCGCTTGACGGTCTCGCGGAACAGGTCGTGTTCGGATTCGAAGATCGGGCGATCGAGCGGCATCGTCATCGGCCTCGCTTGGGGATGGGGCAGGCGTTCGACGCCATGCTAGCGCGCGTCCGGCGCTTGCGCCACAATCCAGCCGGATCGCAAATCGGCAATCTGAAAAACGCGACATCAGAAGGAGACGCAATAATGAACAATCCATTCAGCATGGAAGGCCGCCGGATTCTGGTCACGGGCGCAGCGCAGGGCATCGGCCGGGAGGTCGCGCGCCTTTCCGTCCAGATGGGCGGCAAGGTCGCCGCCATCGACCTGAACGGCGACGGCCTGAAGTCCCTGAAGGAGGAGCTTGGCGACGCGGCGATCGTCGAGGTCGGGTCGGTGACCGACCAGAGCGTGACCGATGGCGTCCTCGCCAAGATGATCTCGGCCTGGGGCGGCTGCGACGGCCTTTTCAACAATGCCGGCATCGTCCGCGCCGCCATGATCCACAAGATGGAGCGGCAACAGTGGGATGACGTCATCAACGTCAATCTGACCGGCGTCTACCTCACCCTGCAATCCGTCGGCAAGCACATGCGGGAACGGGCCGAATCGCCGGAAGCCGGGGACTGCAACGGCCAGATCGTCAATGTGTCGTCGATCGCGGGTACGGCCGGCACCATCGGCCAGATCAACTACGGCGCCGCCAAGGCTGGCGTGCTCGGCATCACCATGAGCGCCGCCAAGGAATGGGCGCGCTACGGCATCAACGTGAATTCGGTGGCGTTCGGCACCGTCGAAACCCCGATGACCGAAGTGATCCGCGGGCCGAAGTTCGCCGCCCAGACCAAGGCGCGGATTCCGCTCGGCCGCTACGCCGCGACCAGCGATGTCGCGCCGACCTGCTGCTTCCTGATGTGCCCCGGCTCGACTTACATCACCGGAAAGAACGTCACGATCGACGGCGGCATCACCGCAATGTAGAAAAAATAGACAGCCAGATCAGCCGCTTGCGGCTTTTCTGGCTGGATTTTGTGCGATTGCACAAAAAAGCGCTTGCCAAAAAAACGAATCTGGATATTTTCACAGGTCTGCCGCGGGTCGCAACGCGGGGCCACCAAGGTGGTTCTGACGCGGCCCGCGCATTGCTCTTGGACATTGAGAATAACAGAGAGGGGAGACGTGGTCGGCGTTAGCTGGTT
>CALAHN010000062.1 GCA_937891825.1 uncultured Alphaproteobacteria bacterium | reverse complement strand
GCTATCAATAAGATAGAGCATGGACCGCGCGTCCACCTGGACGCGCCATGCTCTAAAGCAAGCCCATCCGCTGGAAGACGCGGCTGTCCGCCCGGTCGCCGCGCCACGCCAGGTGGCCGTCCGGGCGGATGAGCGCGAGGCTGGCGCCATAGACCTCGCGGGCGGGCCTGTGGTCGATATCGACAAGCCGGACGGGGGCGCGGCTGGCCGTCAGGTCGCCAGCGGCGATCGAGGGGTCGAAGCGCAGCAAGGTAAACCCAGCCGGGTCGAAGCAGTCGAACAAGGCCGAACCGTCAGCCAGAATGAACGAGGGCGCGCGCATGCCGGGCCAGGCGGCGGCCGGGATCGTCGCTGGGTCGGTTGGCGGCGGCGGCGCGCGCCCAAGCTCCAGGATCGGCGCCGTCAGGGGCGAGGCGTCGGTGCGGTAGGCGAACTCGATGCCCATGGCCTCATTCTCGAGATTGCCGGCGTTGGATATCGCCCGCGCCAGCGCCGCCCGCTCGATTGCATCGGTCGCGGCGTTGGGGTTCGCGGCATAGGCGGCGGCGATATCGAGGCGGACGCCCGTGTGGCGGCCGGACCAGTCGCGGTTGATGCGCCCGATCGGCCGACGCTCCGTCGCATAGGCGTCCAGCAGGCGGGGTTCCGCCCACCCGCGCGTGACGGCGCCCAGCATCCAGCCCAGGGTCACGGCGTCGCCGATGCCGGTGTTCATGCCGTAGCCGCCGGTCGGGATATATTGGTGGGCCGCGTCGCCCGCCAGGAAGACCCGGCCCCGGCGGTAGGAGTCGGCGAGCAGCAGATGCGGCGTCCAGGGATTGGCGACCAGGATGTCGGCCTCGATCTCGGCGCCCAGATAATCGAACAGCGTCCGCTTCGGGTCGACCGTCGCGGGATCGACCGCGTCCGGGAACCGGGCATGCAGGGTCCAGGCGTCATGGTCGTTCTGGGCGATCAGGGTGCCGCGCGGCGACTGGTAGTGCCAGGCGATGCCGAAGCGCTGCAGCAGATCGCGCGCATGGCTCCGGAAATGGATCATGTAGCGGTTGGCGACGGCGTGCTCGCCTTCGACCGCAACGCCAATCGCCCGGCGGACGATGCTGCCGCCGCCGTCGCAGCCGGCGAGCCAGCGCCCGGCGACATCCTGCGTCCGGTCGGTCGTCATGTCGCGAACCGTGATCGTCACCGCCTCTTCGGTCTGCCGGACGGCTTCGACGGCCATGCCCCAGCGGGCGTCGATCAAGGGCTCGGCGGCGACGGCGGCTTTCAGGATCGGCTCGACGACGATCTGGGAAACCCGCATCGGCGGCTCGAGCGGCTGCGCGCCGTCGTTGCGGGCGCGGTAGCGCTGCCGGCTCACGTCGGGCGCAGGGTAACGGAACCGATGCAGTTCATGCCCGGCCATCGAGGTCACCCACGACACGTCGAGCGGATGGCTTGGCGGGACGCCGGCGGCGCGCAGCCGGTCCGCCAGATCGAGCCGGCGGAACAGCTCCATGCTGCGGCCGTTGGTGATGTCCATTTTCGGGTGGCGCGTCGTTTCGAAGGCGCGCTCGAACAGGCGGCTTCGCACGCCCTGGCGCGCCAGTTCCAGGGCGAGCGTCATCCCGACCGGGCCGCCGCCGGCGATCAGGACAGGGGCGGGCGCCGTCAAGTCTTGGCCAGCTCTTTCCGGCGGCGGGCGATGTAGTCTTCCTGGCGGCTGAATTCCGGCTCCGATTTGAACGTCGCTTCCGTCCAGTCGCGGAGTTCGGCGTCGCTGAGGCGCGTATTCCAGACCTCGCCCTGAGGTTGGCGCACATGCCAGGGGGTCGCGCAGAAGATTTCGATGCCGTTCATCTCGGGATCCTGGAAATAGACCGACCACGTATTGCCGTGGCTGGTCGGCCGATAGGCGACGCCTTCAGCTTCCAGCTTGGCGATCCTGGCGCGCAATTCGGCCATGTCGTCGGTTCTGAACGCCAGATGCGCGACGCTGTTCGACGGCCCCGCTTCCGCCCGCCCGAGCAGGAACCCCACCTGATGATGTTCGTCCGGTTGCTGACTCAGGAAGATGATCGACCGATCGTCCGCGATCGGGCCGCGGTCCGTCACCTGAAAGCCAAGGACGCGGGTGTAGAAGTCGAGCATTGTCTGCTCATCCTTCACGATTATCACGGTGTGCGACCAACTCAACGCCATCGTCCCATCCTCCTCGCCTTTGGCCTTTTTGGGCAGCCTAATGGATATGCGCCATCTCCGGAATGCTTTCCGATGCGACCCAGAACCGGCCGAGCGCGTCGGCATGGGCGGCGACCGCCGCAGGGTCGGCGTCCGCCGTCGGCCGGGGTTCGGGATCGAAGTGGCCGAAGCGATCGGTCCCGCGAACCAGCGTGGCGGAGAGGCGGGTCTTCCCGATATGGGCGACATGGGGCGGGATATAGCTGACGCCGACGCCGATCCGGGGCGCATCGCTGCGATTCGGGGCGGAGCGATGCATCGCCAATGTGTGATGGAAGGACACGTCGCCCGGCCGCATCAGGAGATCGACGCCGGCCGCGTCGTCGATCGGATCGGTCACGGTCTGGCCCCGGCTCAGCATGGCGCGCTGATCCCGCTCGTCCCGGTGGCCGCGCTGGCCGTTCGTGTGAGAGCGCGGCAGGATGCGGACGCAGCCGTTCTCCGGCGTCGATGGCGTGAGGGCGACCCAGGCCGTCACATGCTCGAAGGGCGCGAGGCCGAAATAGGTCGCATCCTGATGCCAGGGCACGAAATTCGGCGAGTTCGCGTCCTTGAACCAGACGGTCGTGTGGAAGGTCAGGATGTCCGGCCCGATCAGCGCTTCGACCGCATCCAGGATCCGAGGATTCCGAACCAGCTCGGCCGCCCAGGGATAGAGGATATAGGGCTTCACCCGGTTCGAGGCCTGTCGATGCACCCCGTCCTTCATCGGCTCGCCGCAGGTGCGGATGCAGGCGTCGCGGTAGCGCGTCGCCTCGGCTTCGGTCAGGAGGGGGCGGCCGGGCAGATAGCCTTCAAGCCGGTAGGCGGCGCTTTCGGCGGCGGTGACGGGCATCGGCATTCCCTTCAAGCTGGGCATTCCAGCCAAATCCGCAAAATTGTATCCCGAATGCCGGCCGCGCGCGAGCTTGCGGAGCGGCGCCTGAAGTCCCTATCGTCCTTGGAGATTTTACAGGAAGGACCAGATCCCATGATCGACTATGGCCTCAAGGGCAAAACGGCCGTCATTACCGGCGGCAGCGACGGTCTCGGCCGCGCTACGGCTGAACTGCTGGCGCGGGAAGGCGCCAACGTCGTGATCTGTGCGCGCCGGGAAGACCATCTGCGACAAGCCGCCGCCGATATCGCCAAGGCGACCGGCGGCGCGGTGAAAGCCGTCGTCGCCGACGTGACGGACGCCGCCGCCTGCGCCAACCTGATCGCCGAAACCGTGAAAGCCTTTGGCGGCATTGATATTCTGGTGAATAACGCCGGAACCTCGGCGGCGGCGGCGCTGGAAGATGTGTCGGACGAAGCCTGGCAGTTCGATTTCGACCTGAAGGTCATGGCGGCGGTGCGCCTCTGCCGGGCGGTCGTGCCGCACATGAAAAAAGCCGGCGGCGGGTCGATCGTCAACGCCGCGATCGGCGGCGGCAAGGCGCCGAATGCGCGCCAGTTGCCGACATCGCTGACCCGGGCCGCCGGCCTCAATCTCACGAAGTCGCTATCGCACCAATATGCGGCGGACAATATCCGCGTGAACGCCATCTGCATCGGCCGCATCAAGAGCGCCCAGCTCGCCGCCCGCGCCGGCAACAAGCCGCTGGACGAGTTCTACGCCGACATGGGCAAGATCGTGCCGATGGGCCGGGTCGGCGAGGCGGAGGATTACGCGCATCTCGTGGCGTTCCTCTGCTCGAAGGTCGGCAGCTACATCACCGGCACGGCCGTCAACCTCGACGGCGGCATGTGCGCCACGCTCTAGCTGACCCGCCGGTCGCGGCCTTTCCAGAACGGCGCGCGGAGTTCGAATTTCTGGATCTTGCCGGCGCCGGATTTCGGCAGGGCCTCCGCGCGGACGGCGACGGTGCGCGGGCATTTGTAGCCCGCGATCAGGCTGCGGCAATGGGCGATGAGCGCTTCCGGGTCCGGGGCTTCGCCGGCGCGGGGCACGACGATGGCGTGCACGGCTTCGCCCCATTTCTCGTCGGGCACGCCGATCACGGCGCATTCCGCCAGGCCGGGGAATTGCATGATCGCGATCTCGACCTCGGCCGAATAGACGTTCTCGCCGCCGGTGATGATCATGTCCTTGACCCGGTCGACGATGTAGACGAAGCCCTCGTCGTCCATGTAGCCGCCGTCGCCGGTATAGATCCAGCCGTCCTTCAGGGCGGCGGCGGTCTGTTCCGGCTTCTTCCAATAGCCCAGCATCGCGTTCGGCCCGCGCACCCGAACCTCGCCCGGCACATTGCGCGGGACCTCATGGCCCGCCTCGTCGACGATCTCGATCTCGACCAGCGGCATCGGCTGGCCGACGGAGCGGATCTTGGCGGCCTTGGGGCTGTCGGGGATGTGATAGTCGCTCCCGAGCAGCGTCGCGAGCGGCGCCAGCTCCGTCTGGCCGTAGGCGTGAATGAAGCGGGTCTCGGGCATTTTCAGCATCGCCTCCTTCAGGATGGCGAGCGTCATCGGCGAGGCTCCGTAGATCAGCCGCGTCAGGTTCGATGTGTTCGCCGCCGCCAGTTCCGGCGCCTGCAGCAGCATGCCGACCATCGTCGGCACCAGGAGCGAGAGCGTCGCGTCATAGGCCTCGACGGCGTCGAGGAAGGTCTTCGGCTGGAAGCTCGGAATAATGGCGTGCGACCCGCCGTAAGCTGTTATGGAAAACAGCATGGCGCTGCCAGCGATATGGAAAAGCGGGGCTGCATGCAGCATCCGGTCGTCCGGCGTGACGGCCGCCCCGGCGCCGAAGCCCATGGCGCTTGTCCAAAGCGCCCGATGCGGCAGCATCACGCCCTTGGGGAAGCCCGTGGTGCCGCCGGTATAGAAGATCCCGGCCAGGTCCTCGCCGCTCCGGAAGGCGTCGGGCGCGGGCCTGGCTTCGGCGATCAACGCCTCATAGGAGAGCATCCCGGCCGGCGTCGGGCCGTCGCCCGCATGGATCAGGCATTCGATCGACGGGCAGGCGGCCTTGATCTCCGTCGCCAGGGCCTGGAAGGCGTCGTCGACGATCAGGACGCGGGCTTCCGAATCCTTGATCGAGTAGATGTGTTCCGGCAAGGACCAGCGGATGTTCATCGGCACGACGCAAGCGCCGGACCAGAACACGCCGTAGTAATATTCGCAGTAGCGGTCGGAATTGAACGCGAGCATCGCAACCCTGTCGTCGGCCCGGACGCCGAGGCCGTGCAAGGCCCCCGCGAGCCGCGCGACCCGGTCCTGGAATTCCGACCACGTGAACTGGCGCCGTTCGGAAATCAGCGCCACGGCGTTGGGCGTCAGCTTCGTCGCCCGGCGCAAGCCCTGGGTCATGTACATCGGTCGTCGTCCTCCCGTCGGCGCTCTCTGGCGGAGCGCTCAATCGGGATATTCTAGCATGCGGGCGGCCGCCCGGAGCGAGCGGTCTTTCGGCTTAATGAGCACGCTCCGGCCAGAAGCGGACCCCCTGGCGGGCGCGGCCGCCGCCAAGCGCGATCGCCGTCCCGTCGGCGCGCCAGCAGGCCGCGCCCTCGAAGCCGCCATCCGCCAGCGCGCGAACGCCGTTCATGCCGCCGCCGAGATGCGCGGTCGGAACGGTCTTGTGGCCGCGCTTGGCCAGCGCGGCGGCAAGGTCCGGCGCCGCGCCGACCTCGATCTCCAGCAGCCCGCCCTGTGTCCAGACGCGCGGCGCCTCGACCGCTTCCTGCAAGCTCATGCCGTGGGCGACGAGGTTGACGACCGCCTGCATGGCGGACGGAAAGATCCGGACGCCGCCGGTCAGCCCCAGCGCGAAGTCCAGGCGCCCGTCCTTCAGGCCCATGATCGGCGCCATCGATGTCGGCACCCGCTTGCCCGGCGCGATCGAAAGCGCGCGGCCGGGGTGCGGATCGAACAGGTACATGTAGTTGTTGGCGATCATGCCGGTGTCGCCGACGATGTAGCGCGCCCCGAACAAGCTGTTGATCGTGTGGGTCGCGGCGACGACGGCGCCGTCCTTGTCGGCGACGGTCATGTGGGTGGTGTGCGGGCTTTCCCGCGCTGCCTTCACGCCCGGCGCCCAGGCCTGGGCGCGGGCCATGTCGATCCCGGCGGCGCGCTCGGCGGCGTAGGCCTTGTCGATCAGCTTCGCGACGGGCACGTCCAGGAAATCCGGGTCGCCGGTCGATGCGTCGCGGTCGGCGAAGGCGATCTTCAGGGTTTCGGCGAGCAGGTGAACCGCGTCGGTCGAGCCGAAGCCCATGGCCGCGAGGTCGAAGCGCTCCAGGATGTTCAGCATCTGGATGACATGGACCCCGCCGGACGCCGGCGGCGGCGGCCCGACGATTTCGTGGCTGAGATAGGTTCCGCGGACGGCCTCCCGTTCGACGATCCGGTAGTCCCGGAGGTCGGCGAGGCTGAACGCCGCCCCGGCGGCCGCCATGAAATCGGCGACCGTCTGGCCGACGCCGCCGCCGTGGAGCGCCGCCGGCCCCTCGGCCGCGATGGCCTGCAGCGTCTCGGCATAGGCGGACTGGACCAGCCGGGCGCCGGCCTGGATCGGCTGGCCGTCCGGCAGGAACAGGCTGGCGATCCTTGGATCGCGCGCCAGGTCGGCCGCGCATTCCGCCGTGCATTCGGAAAGATAGGGGGTGACGGCGAAGCCCTGCCGCGCGTGGCGGATGGCGGGCTGGATCGCATCGGCGAGGCTGAACGTCCCGTGCTTCAGGAGCGCATGGCTCCAGGCCGCGAGGTTGCCCGCCGTCGCCGTCGCGCGCGGGCCGATGGCGTTGGCGCGGCCGACGGCGTCGAGCCGGGTCGCGACATCGTCGGAAACCGGCTCGAACATGTCGGGCGTCGCGGCCCTGGGCGCCTGGCTCTGGCCGTCGATGATGTGATGGCGGCCGGTCGCATCCCGGATATGGGTCATGCCGCCGCCGAGCAGCCCGACCATCATCGGCTCGACGACGGTCAGCGTCAGCAGGGTCGCGACCGCGGCGTCGACGGCATTGCCGCCGGCCGCCAGCATCTCCGCCCCGGCCGCCGCGCCGAGCGGATGGTTCGCCGCCACAACCCCCTGCCGCCCCCGCGCCGGCGCCTTCTCGCACACGAATTCCGCCGCCGCGCGGCTCCGCCACGATGCCTGCATGATCATTTTCCCCTTGGTGTCGCGGAAGTTCAGCCCTGATTATTGTGTCGGCTAAAGACGTCAGCGAAAAGGAGCAGGGCCGCAATCGAGGCCCATATAATGAACTGGGTGTCGCTCGGCTCGCCGTTCCAGGCGAGTTTATCGATCAAAGGCATGGCGCCGGTCTCAAGACTCAAGCCGCCAAGCCCCATGCGGACGAATCCGATAATCGACCAAGTAACGAAACAACGTCGATACCAGTTCGCGGGATCTGCACGCAGGACAATCAAGAAAACTGTGAACCCAACGGAAAGTATACCGCCGAAAATCGGTCGCCATTCCGGCGGCAGCAGGAAAAGAACTGCCACGCCGAACATCACGGCGCCGGCTGCAGTGGCGGCCACCCATGTCCAACGGTTAGACGGCGGTGTCGGGGCGGGCGCGGTCGCGACGGGCTGAGGCAGCGGCGCAGGCGCCGCGCTGCGCGGCTGGCGGCCGCCGGGGTCGTCGGACCAACGGTCGTTGAGGCGCGTACGGTCCCGGCGCACGCCATCCAGCAGTTCGGCGACCGTATATTCGCGTTCGGCGTCACGGGGCAGGAATACATGGTCGCCGCCATATCGCTCCTCCAGCCGCAGGAGATGATCGTATTTTTCTTCCAGATCCGGCGCGTCGGGCAGGGGCGCGAAGGCTTCTGGTTCAATGCCGGGGTTGAGGCCGTGGACGTATTCGAGATGGTCCAGCACGATGTTCAGCGCCGAGCGGCGCATGCCAGCGGGTCCGGTTACGAAGATATCGACCCGGCGTTCGTGGCGGTCGCCCAGCACCAGGACAGGGCACCCGCGCGCTTGCAGTTGGACGCCGCTGTACCAGCGGTGCGGCTGCTCGGTGATGTTCCGGTTGGCCTCGACAATGAAGCGGGGGATCAGGCCGGGCGGCAGGAATTTGTAACGGTAGCGGAATTGCAGGGCGCCCTCGGTCCAGCCAGAGAAGTCGGGGCTGTTCTTGGTCAGCGCTTCCGGCGCCAGATAGGTTTCCGCACCCGCGCCCGGCAGGCGGAAGCAGAGGGCGATATCCGGGTTCATCATCATCGATAGGATGAATTCGTGCTGCTCGACGGGGTAGACGGCAGGGTCAAGCCAGTTTCGCAGGTCGGCCCGTCTGAAGGTCGCGGCCGTGTCGGCCAGCTTGGTCTTGAGCAGCACGGTATAGACCGCGTCGGTCAGCCAGTTCGGGTCCAGCAGCGTAACCTGCTGCAACGCCTGGGGCGCGTCCCGGTCCAGGCCGTGGGCGACGATGGCGCCCAGTTCGTGCAGCAGGCGCAACAGGGCGCGTTGGGCGTCCGCGTCCGTGATGATGTCGTCGCCCAATAGGCCCCGATCCTGGCAGATCTGCCGGAAGTCGTCGGCCCTCAGATAGCGCGCCGCTTCCGCCCGTGCCGTAACCGCCGCCTTTACCTTCAGCCAGCTTGCCGGGATCGGCGTCCGAACATGGCGCATGGCGTCGTCATCGTTCAAAAGGGCGGCGACGGCGGCGCGTAGGTCCTTTATGCGGTCGCGGCTATAGGCGTCGTCGTTGCAGGACGCGCGGAGGATGGCCCTAATCGCCGGGTAGTCGTGCTTCAGCTTGGCCTCGTCCAGGCGACGATCCGCCTTGCCGTCGTCGGATTTGTTGATGACGATGACGATAGGCGAGCCGCCGCTGCGATTGGCGATGGTCTCCAGCCAAGGCTCGACCGTATCGTCATCCTCCCGCCGGTCGCTCAGGACCAGCAAATACAAACTGCGTTCTGTCAGGAAATAGCGATGGGTCCCATGCATAATTTCCTGGCCGCCGAAATCCCAGACGTTCAGGCGGGCGTCGCAGCCGTCAGGCGCCCAGTCCTGGGTTTCAATCCGCTCATGCTGGGCGATCCCAGGCGTTTTCGCTTCATCCGGGTTGCGCGGCTGGCCATGCAGCAAGAAGCGGATCAGGGATGTCTTGCCGATCGCCTCGTTGCCGACGACCAGCAATTTCGCCTCGTTTAACGGCCGCAAGGTCGCGGCCGCTTCCGCCGCCTTGAACGCCCGGTAGGCCGAGAGGATCGCTTGGGCGTCGTGGGTGTCCAGCGCCTCCGGCGGGAGGATTGCCGTGAAACCGGGATTGGCTGAGATTTGTAATTCGTCGATTTGGTTTGGACGGTCGCTCAAGGCATCCAGCAGGCGACGCGCCCCGTTCTCCCCGATGTTGTTGCGCCTGAGATCGAGATTGGTGAGGGCCTGGAGCTTGGCGATGTGCGCGGCGCCGCTCTCC
>CALAHN010000061.1 GCA_937891825.1 uncultured Alphaproteobacteria bacterium | reverse complement strand
CAGGCGATCCATCGCGCCGGCGTCGTGCATCGGGACTTGAAGCCGGCAAACCTGATGCTTTCCGCCTGCGCGGAGCGCTCGGAGGCAGGCGTCGGCGACGTGCGCATCGTGGATTTCGGGCTCTGCCGCCATCCGGATCTGCGGCTGACCCGGGAAAGCGGCTGGCTCGGAACCGAGGGCTTCATGAGCCCGGAGCAGACGGCAAGTACGGCTGGCGTCGATTTCCGAACGGACCTTTATGCGATCGGCGTCATCTTCTACCGCATGCTGGCCGGCATTCTTCCGGTGGGTCGGCCCCAGCCCATCGACGAGGCTTTCGGCGCGCCGCCGGCGCTGGCGCGCTGGCTTGCGGCGATGACCGCGCGCGATCCGGCCGACCGTCCAGGCTCCGCCCAGGCGGCGTTCGACAGTTTGATGGAAGCCACGTTCTAACTCTATGACAACGATCAGATTGTCCGTTCTCAGGCGTTTCCGCCTGAGAACGGTTATATCTAAAAGTTCAGCGAGACGTCGCGGTGATTGGCCGTGCAGGCGGCCACGAAGAGCGCCTGTTCGCGGGTCATCCGCTGCTGCAACCGGACGCCCAACGTCCCCTTGAGCGCCGCTTCATAGGCTTGGAGATCGCTTTGAACGGCTGTGCTCGCCGCGCTTCGCCATGCCGTCTGCTGCTGGTAGGCCTCTAGCGCCTTTTCGTAGGCCTCCATCGCTTTCTCCGGGTCCCGCGACCGCTCACGCAGCGAACGGGCCGCGCGGGTGAGCGCGGACTGCACGGGATCGCTGCCCTCGATCGCGCCGAAGCGCTGCGACACGTCGACGAAAGCGTCCAGCGCGCGGTCGTAATCGCCGGCCGTCAGCACGGTCCGCAAGCCATTCAGGTCGTCCGCCATGGCGGCGAAGTCGGCGTTCGCGTTGAGTATCTTCAGGACAGTTTGAACGGGCTCATAGGAACTGTCGGCGCCGCGTTCAAACGCCCGCTGGGCTTGGGTTTCGGCTTTCAGGAGTTGCTTGAAGCCCGTGCTGACGTCCGCCCATTCCAAGGGAACCTGGCTTGCCAGCGCCGCCTTTTCGGCTTCAAGTCGCTCCAGCTCGATATCGATCTCGGCCTTGCGGTCCGCTGCGGTCTCGGGATCGCGCAGCCGGGCGAGTTGCAGCCTCAGGTCCTTCTGCTCGACCTCAATCTTCCGGATATCCTTTTCCAGATTGCGGACCTCCCTCTGCAGCGGCTTGTAGGCGCCGGCGGCGGCGTCGATCTTGGCGCGGGCTGCAAACAGGTCGTCGATCGCCGCGATCGCGGCTTTGCCCTCGCCGAAGCTCTCGGTCAGCCTGGTTGCGAGGTTTTTCGGCAGGCTGGCGAGGTCAAGCCGCTCAGCCGCTGCGATAGCGGCGGCCGTCGCCCCGCCATCCGCCTGCAGCTTTTCGCGGGTATAGTCCGACAGGCAATATTGCAGGGAAGGATTGCGCGGCGGCGGCGCGGTTTCCGACAGGTAGCTGACCCGGTAGGGCAGGTAATTCACCAGCGGCGGCATGAGCCCGACGACGACGAGCGCCACAAGTTGGAGGGCGATAAACGCGATGACGCCCTTGTACATGTGGATCGTCTTGACGACCGCCGGCGCGACGCCGCGCAGGTAGAACAGCGCGAAGCCGAATGGCGGCGTCAGGAACGAGGTCTGGATATTCAGGCCGATCATCACGCCAAGCCACACAGCGGTGATGTTCGCTTCCGGGTCGGACAGCAGGATCGGCGCGACGATCGGCACGACGACGACCGCGATTTCAATGAAGTCGAGGAAGAAGCCGAGGACGAAAATCACGGCCATGACGATGATGAACTGCGTCCAGAACCCGCCGGGCAGCGAATTCAGGAAGTCGCGCACCAGCTCTTCGCCGCCAAACGCCCGGAAGGCGGCGGTCAGCATGGCGGCGCCGAGCAGAATGATGAACACCAGCGAGGTGGTTTTCGCCGTTTCGATCATGACCCCTTGCAGGGTGCGGTCGATCCTGAGGACCCGCGCGCCGCTCCATGCCAGCGCGACGAGAAGCAGGATGACCGAGGCCAGGCCGATTTGAATGCCGACGGCGTCATCGGGCGAGTTGATCGCCTTGACGTTCATTTCATAATTGGCGAGGGCGAAGGCGATGCCGCCAAGCGCGATCAGGGCGAGCAACGCTGGCAGGAAGGCGCCGCGGCGTTCGGTCGGCAGGCGGTAGCCCGCCATGATCATGGCGCCGGCGGCGCCGATCGCGCCAGCCTGGTTGACGGTCGCGATGCCCATCAGAATCGAGCCGAGCACCAGGAAGATCAGCGCAAGCGGCGGGACGAGCGTCAGGACGACATTGACCCAGAACTGGCGATTGCGCGCGCCTTCATAGGGCACCGGCGGCGCGGCGCTTGGCCGGACGATCGCGAAGACCAGAATGAACAGCATATAGAGGCCGACGAGCAGCAGGCCCGGAACGAGCGCGCCAAGGAACATTTCGCCAGCGCTTGTCGAGGTCACGTCGAAGATCGACGGCATGCTGATCTCGCCGGTCGCCTGCTTGTGCAGGGCCTTGCGCAGCGTGCTCGCCTGATCGGCGGCGGAGGAGAGCTGATCGGCCAGGATGATCAGCACGATCGACGGCGGAATGATCTGGCCGAGCGTGCCCGACGCCGCGATCGTCCCGGTCGCGAGCGCCGGGGAATATTTGTTGCGCAGCATGGTCGGCAGCGAAATCAGTCCCATGGCGACGACGGTCGCGCCGACGATGCCGGTGGTCGCGGCCAGAAGGGCGCCGACGAATACGACCGAGATGCCGAGACCGCCCGGAATGCCGCCGAAAAGCTGAGCCATCGTCACCAGCAGATCCTCGGCGATCTTCGACCGCTGGAGCATGATGCCCATGAAGATGAAAAGCGGAATCGCAATCAGGGTATCCCGCTCGACCTCCCAATAAACCCCGCGGAGATTGGTGACGCCGGCGGAAAGCCACTGGCGCGGCCCGCCGGAAAGGAAGTAGGCGTCGACGTCGCCCGCAAAGATGTAGCCAGTCGCAGCGGCCGTCCCGATGGTGATGATCGCCGCGCCGGGCAGGGCGAACGCCACGGGAAACCCGGACCCGAGCGCCAGGGCCATCAGCAGCATCAGCATGGCGATAAACAGAAGTTCCATGATGCGGCGCCCCGGTTACAGCGTTGACGAGGCCGGATCGACATGACCGGGTTCGTCCCGGATGTCGGCCACGGCTTCGAACAGGAAGCTGACAAATTGGATCATCATGGTCACGCCGAAGACCGCGAGAAAAACTGCCATCTGATACTTGATGAACATGCCGACGCTGCCGGTCTGTGTGACCTCGAAATTGGCGACGGGGCTGTTGATGATCGATTGCTTGCCATGAAAGCCGATGGCCAGGATGACCCAGCAGGTGCTGACCCCCAACGCGACGGACCCGATGGCGTTGACGAAGCCCTTGGTCCGCCGCGCCATGCCTGCATAGAAGACGTCGACCCGAACGTGGCCTTCCTCGATCAAGGTATAGGCGGACGCGAACAGGAACAGCGCCGCGTACCAGTAGCGCACCAGATCGCCCATCAGGGCCTGCTCGTAGGAGAAGATGAAACGGGACAGCACGATCAGCAGTTCAGCCAGCACGATCAGCAGCGTCAGCCAGGTGAAGCCAAGCGTGCGGGAAAACGCTGCGACGATAAAAGCCAGCACGATCAAGGGGAAATGCACGTTCAGGCCGACATAGCGCGCCCGGCCGAGCGCTTGCACCGTCGCCTCGTTGAAGAAGGGCGTCAGCAGGTTCTCGATCCGCATGAAGGCGATCGAGGCGTCGACGACGCCGACAAACACGACGGCCCAGAAACAGCCGCGGATCAGATAGGCGTTCACGCGGGTGATCGTTCTGGCGTCGGACCGCAAGGCGGTCTCCGGCCGCCGCGCGACATAGGCGACCGCGCAGGCGACGCCCAGCGCGTAGATCGCAAGCTGCGCCCAGGCGCCGGCCCCGCCGCCAGACAGCGCCGCAGAACTCCCCGGCATGTCGAAACCGACGGTCAGTATATTGTCGATCAGGAAGGCCGCCATGACGGCCAGGATGGACCACCCGAACGCCCTTACGACGTTCGGCGCGCCAAGGCTGCCGGTGCGGACATCGCCAATGCTGGCGTCGATCATGCTGCCAATCCCAATTCAAGCGGGCCGCCCGGCGCCGACAGGCGCTGGCGGCCCGGCCCAATACGAAAAAGAGCGGGATCGAAATCCCGCTCTTCTGGCCGTCGCACGCGCGACAGCGGTTCCGTCTTAGATGCCCAGCACGCGATTGCGCTGGTTCGAGAAGGCAATCTCCGCGACTTTCCGGAAGCCGCCGATCTCACGGAGCGCCGCCTGATAATCGTCGTTGATTTTCGCGGCGAGCGGGGAGTGATTGCGGGTTTCCTCGAAGACTTCCGCGGATGCATCGCCGAACGCATCCCAGGTGTCGTCGCTGAAGTCGCGCAGTTTCACGCCGTGATCCTTGACCAACCGAGCAAGATAAATGCCGTTGTTCGCGGCCGCTTCCTCGATCTGCGCGGCCATTTCTTCATTGCACGCGGCGGTGATGACCGCCTTTTCCCAATTGGTCAGCGAGCCCCACCAGGATGCGTTCATGCCGAAGCCAAGGCCGCCGCCCGGCTCATGCATGCCGGCGGTGTAGTAGAACTGCGCGGCTTCGTAGAATTTCATGAAGTAGTCGTTGTACGGGCCGACCCATTCCGTCGCTTCGATCGCGCCGGAAACCAGGTTTTCGTAAATCTGGCCGCCGGGCAGGGAGACCGTCGAGACGCCGAGCTTCGACATCACCGTGCCGCCGAGGCCGGGGATGCGCATCTTCAGGCCCTTGAGATCGGCCGCGCTGTTGATTTCCTTGTTGAACCAGCCGCCCATCTGGGTGCCGGTGCCGCCGCAGGTGATGTTCTTCAGGCCGAATTCGCCCGCCAGCTCATCCCAGAGCTTTTGCCCGTTCTTGAACTTGATCCAGGCGTTCCATTCCGGCGTCGTCATGCCGAACGGCACGGCCGTGAAGTAGGCCCAGCCCGGGTGCTTGCCGGTCCAGTAATAGTCGGCGCCGATATAGGCCTGGCTGTTGCCGGAGGCGACTTCGTCGAACACGTCAAAGGCGCCGACCCGCTCGCCGGCGGCGAAATATTCGGTCGTCAGACGGCCTTCCGACAGTTCCGTGATGCGCGCGGCAAGGCGCTGCGCCGACAAGCCGAGACCCGGAAAGTCGCGCGGCCAGGTCGAGACGATCGTCAGTGTCTTCTTGCCCTGGGCGACAGCCGGCGCCGCCAGCGTCGAAGCGGCGGCCGTTGCCCCCAAGCCGGCGACTGCGGCCGTTTTCAGAAATTTACGACGTTCCATGAAACCTCCCTCTCGGTTTTGTATACGTCCCGAACGGACGCATAGTTTGTACGTAAACCATATTGCCATGCCGGTCGCATGGCAACGACCACAGCGCCCATTCGCGGCTGAAAATGCAGTTTGACGCAGCTTCGGCGGCGATCGGCGGCCGTCCGGGTCAGGTGCGCTCGATCAGTTGGTACATCACGCCGTGGCCTTCCTTGGGGTGAAGGAACACCTGGCCGCTCGCTTCGATCACTCGAGCGCCGCGGGCTTTCAGGTCAGCCGTCGCGGCCGCCAGATCGCCGACCGCCAGCGCCACCAGATGTACGCCCTCGCCGCGCTTGGCGAGCGAATTGCCGATGTCGCCGGTAGCGCCAAGCGGCTCTGCGAGTTCAATAAATGTGCCTGAAGCGCCAAGCCCAAGCACGGCCCGCCTCAACCCCAGTTCGGGTTGATCTTCCGGCGGCTCCGTAACGGTAAAGCCGAGACGGTCCGTATAGTGCGCAATCGCTTCGTCCAGGTTCGCGACCCTGACGACGACATGATCGATCCACTTATGCATTGTTTTTTCCTCCGCTGGCGCTCTTTGGCGCACAGGCGTCGCTTCATCGCGACGATGACGGCAGTACAGTACGAATCGCCCCCTCGATCCAGAGCCGGGCGAAACAAAAAATCGATGCTTATCTGGCTGGTTCCTTCCAGACGGACGCGGAGGCCGCCTTCGCCCTGGCTTAACCTAGGGGCGCGCGCGGAGAGCATGGGCGGGCAAGTTGACCGCGGCGTCCTGGAGCTTAACCCAGTCCCCTTCCGGTTGCCGGGCCGCCAGACGGTCGTCGATCTCGACCTCGTCGAAGCCGCAGGCGCGGGCCATGGGGTATTGGTCGGCGATGACATGGCCCTTGGCGCGGAGGCGACCCGTGTAGCCAAGGGCGCGAAGACGGCGGGCGAGCGAGAACCCCCGACCATCGGCGAAGTTGGGGAACGCCACCGCGATCAGTTCGGCCTGGCCGAAGTGACGGGCGACGGCATTCGGATCGGCGTCGTTCGTGATCTCGAGCGCCAGGGGCAGATCGCCGCCGCCGCTCTCGGCCGCCTGCAGGTTCACGAAGGCCACTGGCGCGGCGTCGGCGGAAAATCCCGTATCCGAAACGATGGGCATGATCAGAAGCTCCTCAACCGAAATCGCGCTTTCAGTCAGTAATGATAAGTGTCGAAGACGGGGGCGGGCGGCGGCGGCGCTGCACGGGGCGTTTCCCCGGCGCCGCCATAGAGCGCTTGCTTGAACGGCTCGGCCCCCAGGCGGCGATAGGCAGCCAGGAAGGTTTCATCGGGCGACGCGCGCAAGGCCAGATAAGCCTGGACCAGCCGCTCGATCGCAGGCCCGACCGCTTCGAAGGCGAAGCCGGGGCCGACGCGCTTGCCGATTTCGGCCGTTTCGGTCGCGTCGCCGCCAAGCGTGATCTGGTAGCTTTCGACGCCGGCTTTCTCCAGCCCCAGGATGCCGATATGGCCGACATGGTGATGGCCGCAGGCATTGATGCAGCCCGATATCTTGATCTGCAGCTTGCCGATTTCCCGCGCCAGGACAGGGTCGCTGAACCGGCGGGCGATATCCTGAGCGACGGGGATCGAGCGCGCCGTCGCGAGCGCGCAATAGTCCATGCCAGGGCAGGCGATGATATCGGAGGCGAGGCCGACATTCGCCGTCCCGAGGCCGGCCTTCTGCAGCGCCGCGAACACGGTCGCCAAGTCGCCGAGGCGAATGTGGGGCAGGACAAGATTCTGTTCGTGGCTGACCCGGATTTCGTCCAGCCCGTAATGCGCCGCGATCTCGGCGACGGCGCGCATCTGATCGGCGCTGGCGTCGCCCGGCGCCGCGCCGATGGGCTTCAGGGAGATCGTCACGATCCGGTAGCCTTGCTGCTTGTGCGGCGCCGTATTGGTTTCGACCCAGGCGCGGAAGCCAGCGTCGGTCTCGCAGGCGCGGTCGAAGCTGGCGTCGGTCGCGGGCAGCTTCACGAAAGCGGATTGGCGGAAATAGGCCTCGATCCGGCCGATCTCGCGGGCGTCGACGGCGGTCGTCGCGTCCGGACCGGCAGCCTTGAGTTGGCGGAACTCAGCCTCGACCTGCTCCCGGAGCACGTCGATCCCGGTCTCATGGGTCAGGATCTTGATGCGCGCCTTGTATTTGTTGTCCCGGCGTCCGTGGAGATTGTAGACCCGGAGAATCGCCTCGAGATAGGGCAGCAGGTCGGCCTTGGGCAGGTAGTCGCGCATCACCTTGCCGATCATCGGCGTCCGGCCGAGGCCGCCGCCGACGATCACCTCGAAGCCCGGCGCGCCGTCGCCGTCGCGCACCATCCGGAGGCCGATGTCGTGCGCCTTGGTCACCGCGCGGTCATTGGGCGATCCTGTGACGGCGATCTTGAACTTGCGCGGCAGGAACGCGAATTCCGGGTGGCCGCTCGACCATTGCCGGAGCAATTCAGCCGTCGGGCGCGGGTCCTCGATCTCGTCGGCCGCCGCGCCGGCGAAATGATCGGCCGTGACATTCCGGATGCAGTTCCCCGAGGTCTGGATCGCATGCATGCCGACATCGGCGAGCGCGGAGAGGATCGCGGGCGTGTCTTTCAGGGTCGGCCAGTTGAACTGGATGTTCTGCCGCGTCGTGAAATGCCCGTAGCCCTTGTCCCAGCGCTCGGCGATCATCGCCAGTTGGCGCATCTGGCGGCTGTTCAGCGTGCCATAGGGGATCGCCACCCTCAGCATGTAGGCGTGCAATTGCAGATAAAGGCCGTTCTGCAGCCGCAGCGGCTTGAACTCGTCCTCGGTCAGGGCGCCCGACAGGCGCCGCTCCACCTGATCGCGGAACGCCGCGACCCGGGCGCGAACATAACGGTCGTCGAACTCGTCATAGCGATACATCGGCTTGGCTCTCCTATGGCGCGCTCTGGCGCTCGGCCTGCCGTCCGAGATCCAGCCGGTTGGTCGGCCCTTTCAGGCGGATCCGCTCCCGGTAGTGGGTCGGCGTCGGCCGGCCGGCTGCGTCGAGCGTCACTTCGGCCAGATACGGCCCGACGACCTTGCCTTCATGGCCGGTCGCGATCGCCAGAAGGCGGGCCGCTCCTTCGGGCGTTTCAGCGATGGCGGCCGCTTCCGGCGCGCGTCGCCAGGCGCCGTCAGGCGTGAGGAAGACGACGTCGCCTTCGAGCAGGTCGTTGGCCGTCACAATCTGCAAGCTGGGTTCCCGCGCCATCTATCGGCCTCCCGCCAGGGCGATGGGCGAGGCTTCAGGCGCCGCCAACTCCAGGCAGGCCGCTTTCGGCGCGACGCCGAACAGCAGGATCGCCGGCCCCTCGATCGCCGCGGCCGCCATGCGCTGGGCGATCGTGCTGAGCTCTGCGGCGATGATGACCTGTTCCGGCCGGGAGGCATTTTCTATGACGCCCATGGGCGTCGCCGGATCGGCGCCGTGCATCAGCAGCCGGCCTTGCAGGAACGGCGCGGCGCCGACGCCCATATAAATCGCCGCCGTGGCGCCGGGCCGGGCGAGGGCGCGCCAGTCGTGCTCCGCGAAGCCGTTGATGTCCTGGCCGGTCAGGATGCGCAGGCTCGAATTGCGCCCGCGCCGGGACAGGGAGACCTTCGCCGCCGCCGCCGCCGCCATCGCGGCCGTGACGCCGGGCACGACGGCGTAGGCGACGCCCGCCGCCTCAAGCGCCGCCGTTTCCTCGTCCAGGCGGCCATAAATGCCGGGATCGCCGGACTTCAGCCGGACGACGCGCTGGCCCCGGCGCGCTTCCTCGATGAGAAGGTTGTTGATGTCGTCCTGTCGCCAGCTTTGGCCGCCAGGGGTCTTGCCGACTGCGATGAAGCGCGCTTCCCGCCGCGCCAGGTCGAGCACCGCCGCTGGAACCAGCCGGTCATGGATCACCACGTCGGCATCGAACAGGAGCCGCCGGGCCTTGAGCGTCAGGAGGTCGGGATCGCCAGGCCCGGCGCCGATCAGGTCGACATGGGCCGGCGCCGCGCTGCTGGCGGCCGTCTCGGCATGCAGCGCGTCAAGCGCCGCAAGCGCGCCGGCCGCGCCCGCCTCGGCATAGGCGCGGGGGCCGACATCGGCGAAGAACCTGCGCCAGAAGCGCCGCCGGCGCGCGCCGGCCGGCAGTGCGGCAGCCTTGCCGCGATAGCCCTCCGCCAGCCGGGCGAGCGCGCCGATGCAGGCGGGCAGCCGGGCTTCGATGGCGGCCTTGATCATGCGGGCGAGCACGGGGGCGGCGCCTTCCGTCCCGATTGCGATGGTGATCGGCGCGCGGTCGACGATGGCCGGCGTCAGGAAATCGCCGCCGTCGCGATTATCGACGCTGTTGGTCAGCACGCGATGGGCGCGGCCGCGCGCCACGACGCGGCTATCCTCCGCGGGATCGTCCATCGCTGCATAGAGCAGCGTGACGCCGCGAAGGTCATAGGCTGCGAGCCGGTGCGGGATCAGGGTCGCCCGGCCCTCGGCCGCCAATTGCCTGATGGCGAGGCTTGGGTTCGCCGCGCAGATCGTCAGCGCCGCTTCGGTCTTGAGCACGAGGCGCGCCTTGGCGAGCGCCGTCTCGCCGCCGCCGGCGATCACGACCCGCTTGCCGCGAAGGTCGATCGAAACTGGAAGATGTCGCACCGCGTGACCCTCTGTCCGAAACGCCTGCCATCGGGATGGCGGCTTGATGGCGGAAAAATTGACAGAAATCGGGAATTTTTTCTATAGACAGAGGTTAGTCGGCAATAATTGGGGATGTTCGTTCATGTTTTTGAGAATATCAGAAAATAAGACAGATATTCGCGCAGCCAGCGCGCAGCTTGTCCGCCGATGCGGCAATTCTGGGAAAGTGGTCCGCGCCTGGAAATGCGGCGTCCTTGCGGCTGCTGCAGATCGATCTGGCGGACGGCGGGCTCCGATGCGCGCGCTGTCTCCGCGCTAACCGATTAGTTCCAATCGAGTTAGTCGGGCCGGCGCGTATAGGCGTTGGGGTCGCGGGCGGCGCGTTCGGCCGGGTCGGAGCCTGGACGCGCCGAGGGCCGCGCGAACTGCAGCGCCAGGACGTCGGCGCCGTCCGGGCCGGCCGTGAGCATCGGCAAAGCTTCCTCCGCCGCTACATGGAGCAGCGACCGCTCCGGCAGGCTTTTGCCGTCCACGGCGACCGCGCCCCGGCAGACAAGGTAATAGCGGCCGCCGCCGACCGACGCCGGTCCGGTCGCAGTCGCGCCGCATCCAAGCCGGATGCCGACGGCGTCGACGCCGTCCGGCTGTTCCGGCATCAGATGGGCGGACATCGCCTGAAGCGCCGGCGGCGGCGCTCCCGACAGATCGAAGGCGCCGGCGATATTGCGGCCGGCGCGGCCGGGCATGTTCTGTCGGTTGCCAGGCATGGCGAAGAACCCGCCGCTGGCGATCGGGCGCAGGGTATAGAACGCGAAGCCTTCCGCTTCCCCGACAATCGGTCCGTAGGGCGTATAGGCGTCGGCATACTGGAAGGTGATCGGCGGCGCGGGCTTCTTGCCCATGCGGCAGAAGCCGTCGACGACGACCTGAAATTGGTCGATATCATGGAAATGCGGGTCGATCCGGGCGTTCGGATAGAGGCGATCCACGTAGAAAGCCTGGGGGTTGGGGTCGATCAGTCCGGGCCGGCCGATATAATCCCGTCGGCGGCCCACGCCGCCTGGGCGGGGAACCTCGACCTCGATCGCATCGTCAAAGGCGACAGTCCGCATTGTCCATCCCTCCGTCTCAATCGATGTCCGCCATTGAGGCGCCTCCTGCGGTCGCCGTCAAATGTCGGCGCAGCGGCTGCGGTTCATGGCGATGACTTCGGAAATTCACGAAAGGATCATTCGATCGGCGGAGCACATGCAATGCGGGCTTGCCATCTTGCGGATGTCGGTCGACGGATATCGGCTGGCCGTCTGCAATCAGCGTCATCGAGAGAAGGACCAATCATGACGAAGCCATTCCTTTCGGCGCGGCCGTTCAGCCGGCGCAACGTGTTGATCGGCGGCACGGCGCTGGCGTCGGCGCTGGCGATGCCGGCAATTTCCCGCGCGTCCGCCCGGCCTGTGTTCGCCCACGGCGTCCAGTCCGGCGACGTCGGCCCATCCTCCGGCATGATCTGGACCCGGGTGGACCGGCCGTCCCGCATCATGATGGAGATCGCGACGACCGAGAGCTTCCGGAACGCCCGGCGCCTCGCGCCCATGACGGCCCTGCCGTCCAGCGATTTCGCCGTGAAGCGGCTGCTGGAGGGACTGCCGTCCGATCAGGACATCTTTTACCGGTTTACGGCGGTCGACCTCTCCGACCTGCAGGCGAGTTCAGCGCCGGTCGTCGGCCGCTTCAGGACCGCGCCCGCTTCGCGCCGCTCCGTCCGGTTCGCCTGGTCGGGGGATACGGCCGGCCAGGGCTGGGGCATCGACGGCGAGGGCATGAAGACCTATGCGACCATGGCCGGCCATGCGCCGGATTTCTTCCTGCACTCGGGCGATACGATCTATGCCGACGGCCCGATGCAGGATGAGGTGACGCTGCCCAACGGCGCCAAATGGGTCAACGCCGTCCTGATCGATGAGAAGCGCAAGGTCGCGGAGATGCTTCGTGAATTCCGCGGCCAGTGGAAATACAACCTGATGGACCGGCATGTTCAGGCGATGAACGCGACCGTGCCGACCTTCTTCCAGTGGGACGACCATGAAGTCGTCAACAACTGGTCGCCCGCCAAGGATCTGAGCGAGGACACGCGTTACGCCGAGAAATCGGTGGCGCTCCTGGCCGCGCGGGCAGGGCAGGCGTTTCATGAAATGACGCCGATCAGCTACACGCCGGCCGAGCCGGGGCGGGTCTACCGGGCCATCAATTACGGCCCGCTGCTGGACGTGTTCTTCCTCGACCTCCGCAGTTACCGCGGCGGCAACAGCCGCGGCCTCGAGACTGAACTCAGCCCCGCGTCCCAGGGCCTTGGCGCGGAGCAGACGGCATGGCTGAAGCGCGCGCTCGCCCAGTCGACCGCCACCTGGAAAGTGATCGCCTGCGATATGCCGATCGGCCTGAATGTCTGGGACAAGCACAAGGGCGAAATGCGGGTCGAGGCAGTCGCCAACGGCGAGCCGGGCGCGCCCAAGGGACGGGAGCTCGAGTTCGCGGACATCCTGCGCTTCATCAAGACCGCGGGCGTCAAGAACACGGTCTGGCTGACGGCGGACGTGCACTATACCGCCGCCCATTATTACAACCCCGACAAGGCGGCGTTCCAGGACTTCAATCCCTTCTGGGAGTTCGTTTCCGGCCCGCTCCACGCCGGCACGTTCGGGCCGAACGAACTCGATGGCACGTTCGGCCCCGAAGTGCGGTTCGTGAAGGCGCCGACGCCGGAACAAGGGGCCAATCTGCCGCCGTCGATGGGCCTGCAATTCTTCGGGCTGGTGGACATCGACGGCGCCGAAGGGCAAATGACCGTCCGCTTGATGGACCGGGCCGATCAGGAGCTCTGGTCGATCACGCTCGATCCCGAACCCGCCGCCTGAGCGACGGTCGCCTCGGCCGCCGCTCAGTCGAAGCTCATGCCGCCGCTCAGGTGAATGGTCTGGCCCGTCATATAGGCGTTGGCGATGACCATCAGCGTCGCCTGGGCGACTTCGTCGGCGCGACCGAGGCGGCCGAGGGGGACGCGCGCCGCCATGTCCGGGGCGGCTGGCATCATATCGGTCTCGATGAGCGACGGCGCGACCGCGTTGACGGTCACGCCGTCCTGGACGACCCGGCTGGCATAGCCGCGGGTCAGGCCTTCCATGCCGGCCTTGGAGGCGTTGTAGTGCAGGCCGATGCCGCCGGCGCCGCGCGCCGCGCCGGACGATATATTCACGATCCGGCCCCAGCCCTGGCGGCGCATATGCGGCAGCACGGCCTGGGAGCAGAGGAAGCAGGATTTCAGGTTGGCGGCGATGGTCTGGTCGAAGTCCGCTTCCGTAAGGTCGTCGACGCCGCGCCGGATCGCGATCCCGGCATTGTTGATCAGCACGTCGATCGGCCCGAGCGCAGCTTCGGTCGCCGATATCATGCGGCGCACAGCGTCCGCCTGGCTGACGTCTGCCTGAACGACAATCGCCCGCCGTCCAAGTTCGCGCGCCGACCGGGCGACGGCCTCGGCGGCCGCGACCTGCGCCCGGCAATTGACCGCGACATCGCCGCCGGCCTCGGCGAGCGCCAGCAGGATGGCGCGGCCGATCCCCCTGGATGCTCCGGTGACGAGGCAGACGCGGCCGGCGAGATCGGGCATGGCGGGCATGGGGGTCTCCTTTGAGCGGGCGGCTCCGGCGAAGTATCGTCCTGCCCCGGCGTTTCGGGCAAGCGCGCGGGCCGCGTCCGGCGCGCCCGGCATGCGCTTGACGGCGGCGGGGTCCGGCGAGCACGCTTCGAAGCGAACCCGTGGCATGACGGAAGGATTGGGCCGGTGAACGAAGTTCTGCATTACATCGACGGCGCATTGACCGGCAATCTGGCGGGCTCCGCCGGCAGGCGGCAGGATGTGTTCGATCCCGCGACCGGCGCCGTCGAGAAGCAACTGGCGATCGCCGGCCCCGAGGATATCGCGCGCGCCGTCGCCTCGTCCAAGGCGGCCTGGCCTGAATGGTCGCGCACGCCGCCGCTCCGCCGGGCCCGCATTCTCGACCGCTTCAAGATGATCCTCTGGGATCGGATGGGCGAGCTCGCCAAGGCGATCAGCGCCGAACATGGCAAGACCCACGAGGATGCCGTCGGCGAAGTCACGCGCGGCCTGGAGGTCGTGGAGTTCGCGAGCGGCGCGCCGCAATTGCTGAAAGGCGAGTTCACCGAAAATGTCGGCCCGCAGATCGACAGCTTCTCGGTCCGACAGCCGCTCGGCGTCGTCGCCGGGATCACGCCGTTCAATTTCCCGGCCATGGTGCCGATGTGGATGTTCCCGGTGGCGCTCGCCTGCGGCAACTGCTTCATCCTGAAACCGTCGGAGCGCGACCCCTCGGCGTCGCTGCTGCTGGCGGCCTGGCTGACGGAAGCTGGCCTGCCGAAAGGCGTGTTCAACGTCGTGCATGGCGACAAGACCGCGGTCGAAGCGCTCCTGGCGCATCCGGACGTCAAGGGGATCAGCTTCGTCGGCTCGACCCCGATCGCCCGCCATGTCTATTTGACCGGCGCCGCCAACGGCAAGCGGGTGCAAGCCCTGGGCGGCGCGAAGAACCATCTGGTAATCATGCCCGACGCCGACCTCGACATGGCGGCGGATGCGTTGATGGGGGCGGCATATGGCTCGGCCGGCGAGCGCTGCATGGCCGTATCCGTCGCCGTCCCCGTGACCGACGCGGTCGCCGACGCCCTGATCCAGCGTTTGCAGCCCAGGGTCGAGGCTTTGAAGATCGGTCCCGCCCACGATCCCGAAGTCGAGATGGGGCCGCTCGTGACCGGCCAGCATCTGGCGAAGGTCAGGGGCTATATCGATGCGGGCGTGGCGGAAGGGGCGAAGCTTGTGGTCGACGGCCGCGACTTCAGGCAGACCCGCCAGGGCTATGAGAGCGGCTTCTTCATCGGCGGCAGCTTGTTCGATCGGGTGACGCCGGACATGTCGATCTACCGGGATGAGATATTCGGGCCGGTGCTGTCGGTCGTGCGGCGGCCGGACTATCAGGGCGCGCTCGACCTGATCCATGGCCATGAGCTGGCGAACGGCGTCTCGATCTTCACCCGCGACGGCGACACGGCGCGGGCGTTCCAGCAGGACGTGGAGGTCGGCATGGTCGGCGTCAACGTGCCGATTCCGGTGCCGATGGCGTTCCACAGCTTCGGCGGCTGGAAGGCCTCGCTGTTCGGCGATCATCATGTGCATGGGCCGGAGGGCGTGCGCTTCTATACCCGCCTGAAAACCACGACGACCCGTTGGCCGACCGGACAGCGCAGCGACCCGCAGTTCACGATGCCGACGCTTGGTTGAGGCTATACCGGTTCACGCCTTCGCGCGCCGCGAGCGGTCGATGGCGGCGAGCAGCCTGTAGCCGGCGTCGATGGCGGGCGTCGGGACGCCGAGGCGGGCGCCGCGCCGGACGATGTCGCCGAGCGTCTCGTCGATCTCCAGCCGCTTGCCGCGTTCCAGATCCTGCAACATCGAATGCTTGTGCAAGGGCGCGTTCGCCCGGAAGAACGCGCCGACGTCCAGCATGAGCCTGGCCGCCGCGGCTTCATCGGGGGCTGTGAGGGCGGCCGCGGTCGTGTAGGGCGGCACCGGCAGCGCCTCGGCGCCTTCGGCTTCGAGGACTGCGTGGACCTCGCGGTTGATGCGCGCCGTGAGCAGGGTCGTATCCGGGTCGGAGAACACGACCGCGCTTGGCTCGCGGGTGAGGGCGCTGACGATCGCCATGCTGGACCAGATCATGAGCTTGCTCCAACTGGCGGAAACGATGTCCGGACTGCCGTCGGCATTGATCCCGGCCCCGTTCAGCGCGTCGACGATCGCCTGCACGCGTGGCGTGACGCCGCCGCCGAGTTCGCCAAGGGTGATGCTGGCGTTGACTGTGAAGAGCGCGACGCCATCCTCCCGCACGGCGCCGGAGAAGTTCGCGATGGCGCCGACGACGGCTTGCCGCCCGAACACGGCCGCCAGTTGCGCATCCTTCATCAGGCCGTTCTGCAGCGAGAGGCAGGCCCCAACCTTGACGTGGGCGAGCGCTTGCAACGCGGCCTCCGTGTCGTAGGTCTTGACCGTGACGATCAGAAGGTCCGCGTCCTCGAGCATCGACGGTTCGGTATTGATGGCAGGGCGCGCCGTGACTTCCGCCAGACCTTCGACCGCGACCCCGTTCGCCCTCAGATGCTCCGCCCTGGCGCCGCGCGCGACAAGAGTGACGTCATGGCCCGCCTGCTGCAGCAGGGCGGATGCGATGGAGCCAAGGGCGCCGGCGCCCAGAACGATGATCTTCATGCGCGATTGTCCCGACCGATGTGCGGCGCCCAAGGTAACGGCCATTCAGCCCCTCCGGCAATGGCGCGGTCAGGCAGGAGGGGGCGCGGCTGGGTGCGGCGGCAGCGACCGCCGGAGCAGGGCCTGCATCGTCTGGACGATCTCTTGCTCCTTCCGCCGGATGCGCTCGCGCGGGCCGCATACGGCGAGCGCCAGCGGCCGGTGGCCGCCGCCGACGGGGATCGCGACCGCGATCATCGCTGCGTCCGGCGTGATCTGGCCTTCGGTGAGGGCGTAGCCCTGCGCGCGGATGCGGCTGAGCACGCCGATGAATTCCTGGATCGGGACGCGGGGATTGGCCGGGTCGGAATTGGCGGCCTGCAGCACTTTCTCGACGCGCTCGGTCGGCCATTGCGCCATCAGAACCTGGCCCGCCGCGGCGCGCCAGATCGGGCGCCGGACGCCGGGCTTCAGGTGAAAGCGCACCGGCGCGATCGATTGCAGGATGCGGATATAGTCGAGATACAGCGCATGCTCCATCGCCAGCACGATGGTTTCCTCGGTCGAGCGCTGCAGTTCGTCCATCAACCGGGGCACGGGCTCCGCATCGGAGAAGAAGCGGTCGAGCATCCAGGAGCCCAGGACCGCGAACCGGATCGTCGGCAGATATTCGCGGGAGCGCGGCTGATGCTCCAGATAGCCCAGGTCGAGCAGCGACTTCAGCAGCACCGATGTCGAACTGACGGGAAATTCCAGCGCCGTCGCCACTTCCGACACGGTGGCCGGGCCTTGGCGGTGGGCGAAGAACTCAAAGATTTCCAGCACCCGCGCGGCCGATTTGACGACGCCGGTCATGGGCGGCTCCTGCGTCAGAATTCACATATATGAAATCCAACCATATCCATGAATTTGATTTTGACAACGATCCGGGGCCGGACAAGTCTGGCGCCCAACAGTCATCGCGCCCAGGCGCAAACGGACAAGAGGGTTTTCAAGCATGCGTGTCGCCTATCATTTGCCGAACGACGATATCCGGGCCGCAATGGCGGCGGCGGAAGCGGCCGAAGCGGCGGGGTTCGACGGCGTCGTGGCGCTGGAGAACGCCCATGGCCCGATCCCGCCGCTTACGGCCGCCGCGCTTTCCACCAGCCGCGTGCAATTGGGCACGGCGGTTGCGATCGCCTTTCCGCGGAGCCCCACCATCGCCGCGCATTTCGCCTGGGACCTGAACAAGGCCAGCGGCGGCCGCTTCTATCTCGGCCTTGGCAGTCAGGTGAAGGGCCATAACGAGCGCCGCTACGGCCTGACCTGGACGCCGCCGGCGCCGCGCATGCGCGACTATATCGGCGCTGTCCGCGCGGTCTGGCGGGCCTGGGAGACCGGCGAGCCGCTCGACTATCATAGCGACGCCTACACGCTGACCCTGACCACGCCGAATTTCTCGCCGAAGCCGCTTGGCCTGCCGCCGATCCCGATCGCCATGTCCGCCGTCGGCCCGGCCATGTTGAAAGTCGCGGGCGAGGTCGCCGATGGCGTCCGCCTGCATCCCTTCAGCACGCGCCGCTATCTCCAGGAAGTGTCGCTGCCCCGCCTCCAGGCCGGTCTCGACAAGACAGGGCGCGACCGCAGCCAGATCGAAGTGGTCGCCGGCGCATTCATGGCGACAGGCGCGACGGACGAGGCGGTCGCGAAAATGCGGGAGTATGTGCGCTTCCGGATCTCGTTCTATTGCTCGACGCGGGCCTATTGGGACGTCCTCCGCCTGCACGGCCTCGAGGAGCTTGGCGAGCGCCTCAGGCCCTATCCGGCGGCCGGCCGCTGGAGCGAGATGGCGGCGTTGATCCCGGACGATGTCCTGGAACTGTTCGCCATCGTCGCCCGCCATGACGAACTGGAGGCGAAGGTGCGCGCAAAATATGAGGGCCTCGTCGATACGCTATCGCTGTTCGTCCCGACGGACACGGCCCCCGGCCCCCTGGCCGACGTGGTGCGCGAAATTCAGAAAGTGCCCATGCGCTTCAAGGGCTACGCCGGCCACTGAGGGCGCTACGCCCCGGCCGGAGCGCTGATTTTGTGAGATAGATCAAGCTGCTCCTGGGCGTTTCCGCCTTCGATCAGATTGATCTAGGCTGGCGCAAGTCACGTCCCGACGGCGGAGCGGCCTGAGCCATGCCCGATCAAACTCATGTTCTCGCGATCGACCAGGGCACGACGTCGACGCGGGCGGTTCTGTTCGATGCGGGACTGCGGATCGCCGCTGTCGCCCAGCAGGAATTGCCGCAGCATTATCCGGCCTCGGGCTGGGTCGAGCATGAGCCGGAGGATCTCTGGCGGACGACGGTCGCGACCTGCCGCGACGCCATCGCCAGGGCCGGGCTGGCGCCGTCCGCCATTGCGGGCGTCGGCATCGCCAACCAGCGCGAGACGACCCTGGTCTGGGAGCGGGCGAGCGGCCGGGCGATCCATCGGGCGATCGTCTGGCAGGATCGACGGACGGCGGACATCTGCCGCAGCCTCCGGGAAGCCGGCCATGAAGCCGCCATTGGCCGCGCGACCGGGCTGCTGCTCGATCCCTATTTTTCCGGGACGAAACTCAAGTGGCTGCTGGATCATGTGGAGGGCGCCCGCGCTCGCGCCCAGCGGGGCGAACTGCTGTTCGGCACGGTCGACAGCTACTTGATCTGGCGGTTGACCGGGGGTGCGGCCCATGTGACCGATGCGACCAACGCCGCCCGCACCTTGCTCTACGATATCAACGCGGGCGCATGGAGCGCCGACATCTGCCGGCTGCTCGACATTCCGATGGCGATGCTGCCTGAGGTCCGCGATTGCGCGGCGGATTTCGGGACGACGGCCTCGGAGCTGTTCGGTCGGCCGCTCCCGATCCTTGGCGTCGCCGGGGACCAGCAGGCCGCGACCCTCGGTCAGGCCTGCTTCCGGCCGGGGATGGTGAAATCGACCTATGGCACCGGCTGTTTTGCGCTCCTGAATACCGGCGCGACGCCCGTTGTCTCGAAGAACCGGCTGCTCACGACCATCGCCTATCAACTGGACGGCCAGCCCACATATGCGCTGGAGGGGTCGATCTTTGTCGCGGGCGCCGTGGTGCAGTGGCTGAGGGACGGCCTCAAGATCATCGACGACGCTGGCGAAACGCAGGCCCTGGCCGAACAAGCCGACCGGAGCCAGGGCGTCGTCATCGTGCCCGCCTTCACTGGCCTCGGCGCGCCTTACTGGGACGCGGAATGCCGGGGCGCGATTTTCGGCCTGACGCGGAACAGCGGTCCGGCGGAGCTTTCCCGGGCCGCGCTCGAAAGCGTCGGCTTCCAGACCCGGGACCTGCTGGAGGCGATGCGCGCCGACTGGACCGAGGCCGGCGCGGCCCCGGTCCTGCGCGTCGACGGCGGGATGAGCGCCAGCGACTGGACCATGCAGTTCCTGGCGGACATCATCGGCGCGCCCGTCGACCGCCCGAAGGTGCTGGAGACGACCGCGCTTGGCGCTGCCTGGCTCGCCGGGATGCGGGCTGGGGTCTATCCGGATCAGGCGGCCTTCGCCAAGGATTGGGCGCTCGACCGCCGGTTCGAGCCGGAACTGGGGGCAGACGAACGCGACCGCCGCTATGCAGCGTGGAAAGATGCGGTCCGCCGTACGCTCAGTCGTTAGGCTGGGCGCGGCTTGACGAATTCTTCAGTCTGGGCGCACAGCATGTCGACCCGCGACCTATGCGGGAAAACGGGGGCATTGCCGGGCGCCATGATGAACATCGCAAAAACGGTCGCGACCGTTCCGATCGACGGGCAGAAGCCCGGCACGTCCGGCCTTCGCCAGAAGACGGCGGTCTTCATGCAGCCGCATTACCTTGAAAACTTCGTGCAATCGATCTTCGACGCCGTCGGCGTCAGTGGTGCGACCCTGACGCTTGGCGGCGACGGGCGCTATTTCAACGGCGAGGCGATCCAGACGATCCTGCGCATGGCGGCGGCGAACGGCGTCGCCCGGATGATCGTCGGCCAGGACGGCATCCTCGCGACCCCAGCCGCGTCCGCCCTGATCCGCGCCCGCAAAGCCGACGGCGGCCTGATCCTCTCGGCCAGTCATAATCCGGGCGGGCCTGATGGGGATTTCGGCCTGAAGTTCAACATGGCGAACGGCGGGCCGGCGACGGAACGGGTGACCGACCGGATTTATGCCCGCACCCAGGCGATCGCCGCTTACCGGATCGCGGAGACGCCGGACATTCCGACCGACGCGCCCGGCCTCTGGCAGCTTGGCCCGATGACGGTCGAGGTCGTCGATTCGGTCGAAATTTACGCCCGATTGATGCGGTCGCTGTTCGACTTCCCCTTGATCGCGGACCTGTTCAAGAGCGGCTTCCGGATGCGCTTCGACGCGATGCATGCGGTCACAGGCCCCTATGCCAGGGCGATCCTGGAAAGCGAGCTTGGCGCGCCCGCCGGAACGGTCGTGAACGGCGCGCCGCTGCCCGACTTCGGGGGCGGCCATCCCGATCCGAACCCGATCCACGCCGCTGACCTGATGGCGGAGATGTACGGCGCCGCCGCGCCGGATTTCGGCGCGGCGTCCGATGGCGACGGCGACCGCAACATGATTGTCGGCCGCGGCGCCTATGTCACGCCTTCGGACAGCCTTGCGGTGCTTTCGGCCAACGCCCATCTGGCGCCCGGATATGCCGCTGGCCTGGCTGGCGTCGCCTGGTCCATGCCGACCAGCCGCGCCGCCAGCCGGGTCGCCGCCAGCCTGGGGATCGACGGCTATGAAACGCCGACGGGCTGGAAGTTCTTCGGCGCGCTGCTCGACGCCGGCAAGGTCACGATCTGCGGCGAGGAAAGCGCGGGCACGGGCTCCGACCATGTGCGGCAGAAGGACGGGCTTTGGGCGGTCCTGCTCTGGCTGAATATCCTCGCCCGGCGCCGCCAGCCGGTCAGCGCGGTCATGGCCGAGCACTGGACCAGGTTCGGCCGCGACTACTATGCGCGCCACGACTATGAAGACCTGGAGAAAGCCGCCGCCGAAGGCCTGATGCAGGACCTGCGGGGGCGTCTGCCCGAGCTGGCGGGCCAAAGCGCCGCCGGGCTCGTCGTCGATCGGGCGGATGAGTTCAACTATGTCTGCCCGGTTTCGGGCGACCGGGCGGACGGCCAGGGGCTGCGCCTCTATTTCCGTGAAGGCGCGCGCGCTGTCCTGCGTCTCTCGGGCACCGGCACATCGGGCGCGACGCTCCGCGTCTACATCGAACGCTACGAACCGCCGGAAGGCGCGACCGGCCTGGACCCGGCCCATGCGCTGGCCGGCGTCGCGGCCGCCGTGGACGCCATCGCCGGCATCAAGGCCAGGACAGGGCGCGCGGGGCCGGACGTGGTCACCTGACCGCTGCCGCCCTCTTGCGTCAGCGCAGGCCCGCCTCCAGGAACTCCAGCGACCGGGCGAGGGCGAGCTTGGCGGCTTCCGGGTGGAAGGGCGGATAGCCGAAGCGGTTGAAGCCGTGATCGGCGCCGGCATAGTCGTGGATGACGACATTCGGCTTGCCCGCGACCGCCGCCTTCACGGCCGCGACCGTCGCTTGCGGCACATGCTCGTCCAGCTCGGCGAAGTGCAGCATCAGCGGCCGCTCGATCCGCGCCGCATCGTCCAGGAACTTGTCGAGCTGCACGGCGTAGTAGCCGACGCCGACATCGACGAGGCCGCGCGCGGCCGCGAGATAGACCAGCTTGCCGCCGAGACAGTAACCCACCGTCCCGACCCGGCCTGTGCAGCCGGGATCGTCGGCCAATGTCCGCACATAGTCCTGCATGTCGCCGGTGAAGGCGTCGAGGTCCATGGCGTAGCCAAGCGTGCGGGCGACTTTCTGATCGTCCGGGTTGTAGTTCAGATATCGGCCCGGTTCCTGACGCCAGTAGAGATCGGGGGCGAGGCAGAGATAGCCTTGCTCCGCATAGCCGTCGGCGACCTCCCGCACCCAGTGATTGACGTTATAAACCTCCGACAGGATCACCAGTCCCGGCCGCGGCCCCGCGCCCGTCGGCCGGGCGATATAGGCCTCGACCGTTTGGCCGCCGCTCATGGTGATGGTCGTCATCTTGCCGGGCATCCTGGCATTCCTCCTGGTTCTGAATATCTGGGCGCAGTCTCGGGATCGGGCTCAGGCCGGGACGACGATCTTGAAGCGATGGTCGTCGTCTTCCGCCATCTGGTTGACCAGTTCGATCTCCCAACTGAGATAGGCGCGCATCGCCGCCTCGACGTCGTTCGGGTCTTCGCGGGCGCGGAGCCGGATATCGTCCGGCAAGCTCGCCATGCGCTCGTCGCCCTTGGCGAGCGGCAGGCCGGCGGCGCTCCAGGCCGTCGTGCCGCCATCGAGGGCGTAGGTCTCGGCTGCCGCATCGGCGAAATCCGCCGCCGCGAGCTTGGCCAGAACCCCGTCGGGCGACGTGAACACTAGCCGCTGGATCGGTCCTGCCTCGCTCAGGTCCGCGTCGAGGCGGCTTCTGAGGGCGAACCAGGCGCCGGGAATATGTCCCGCCCGGTAGCCGCGGCTGAAGTTCAGGTCGACGACCGTCGCGCTGTCCTTCCAGGCCGCGAGCGTTTTGGGATCGACCAGCCGCGGCTTCGCTGCTTCCAGCCCAAGCGTGCGAGGGCGACCGGGGCCGCGCTCGGTCGCGCCGCCGGCGGCGTCGTTGGATAGAATGACCGCGTCCCAGCCCATTTGCAGCAGCCAGGACGCCGTGATTGTCGCGCGCACGCCGTCATTGTCGAGCAGCACGACCCGGGCGCCCCAGGTCGCCATGTGGCGATCGGTCTCCTGCACCAATTGCCCGCCGGGGACCGACCTGGCGCCCGGAACATGGCCGGCGACATATTCTTCCGGCGTCCGGACGTCGATCAGATAGAGCGTGCGCCCGTCGCTTTCAGACTGCCATTGCTTGAGGGTCGCCCGGTCGATCGTCCGGACGCCGCTGAGTTTCGCCACCCGTTCGGCGCCTTCGAGGGCGGCCGCCTTGCCGGCCGGCGAAACCTCGGGCGGGCGCCGGGTCGCGCCTTCGACGACTTCATAGCCCGCCAGATGCCAGTCCTGGGTGCCGTTCTTGAGGGAGACGACCCGGTTCGGCACGCCGGCATTGATCAGCGCCTGGGCGCCGATGATGCTGCGGGTGCGGCCGCCGCAGTTCACCACGATCAGGGTGTCGGTCGACGGCGTCAGGTCTTTGTAACGGTAGACGATTTCCGCGCCCGGCACGCTCGTCGCGCCGGGAATGCTGTTGGCGTGGTATTCCTCGTAGGATCGGGTGTCGTAGATCGCGATATCGGCCTTCGCGTCGATCAGGTCTTTCAGGGCTTCCGCCGTGATGTAGGGCGTGCCAGCTTCGTGCTCGACGACTTCGGCGAACGCCTTGCTCGGGACATGCACGCCGGCATAGACCCGATATCCGGCGGCTTCCCAGGCCGTGACGCCGCCCTCAAGCACCGCGACATCGGTGTAGCCCAACGCCGCCATCCGCCGCGCCGCCTTTTCCGCAAGGCCCAGGCCCGATGCGTCGGTCTCGCCGTCGTCGCACCAGACCGTCCGGACGCCACGGCGGGGGACCATGCCGTCAATCAGTTCTTCCAGGCGGCCGAGCGGCGCGCAGGCGGTCATCAGCAGGCGGCGGCGGTCGACCGCCACTTCCTCGCGGGCGTCGAGGAGCGCGATCTCGCCGCCATCATGCAGCGCGGCCTTGAGGTCCGGAGGGCTCATTCGCTTGATCGTCATAGGGTCAATCCCGAAGGTGGATGGGGCGCGTCGTCGCTTGCCGATACTCTCGGCATTGCCGCCCCAAGCGTCAACGCTTCGCCGCAATCCGCCTCCTCGCTACTGGCGCTGTCCCGGATTGGCCATATAACCATCTGGATCAGGCGTCGGCCGGGCCGGTTCTTCGCCGCCGTCAATCGGGTTTGGAGATAGTCGCCATGACAGGCTTCGGACGTTTTCTCGCTGTCTGGCGGTCTCGTGGCCAGCGCATCCTCGACCGCCGTCCTGGAGGGATTTGATCATGGCGGCGCGCGTGGTTCCTGTTGAGCCGTTCGACCTGACGGTCTTCGGCGCGACCGGCGATCTGGCGAAACGCAAGCTCCTTCCGGCGCTGTATCACCGCATGCGCGCTGGCCAGGCGCCGGCGGACTCGCGGATCATCGGCGCCGCTCGCAGCGACCTCAATCAGGAAAGCTTCCGCCGCATGGCCGAGGCGGCGCTCAAGGAATTCGTGCCCGCCGGCGACCTGGATCAGCGCGCCGTCGCCAACCTGCTGGCCGCGCTCGACTATGTTCAGGTCGATGCGGCGGACCCTGCCGGCTGGCCCAATCTGGCGAAAACCCTCGATGGCTCGACGCGGGTCCGGGCGTTTTATCTTTCCGTCGCGCCCGATTTTTTCGGGCAGATCTGCGAACGCCTGCAAGCCGCCGATTGCCTCACGCCGGAAGCGCGCCTCGTGGTGGAGAAGCCGCTCGGCCGGGACCTGGATAGCGCGCAAAGCCTGAACCGGCGCCTCGCCTCGATCTTCGACGAGCGGCACGTCTACCGGATCGATCACTATCTCGGCAAGGAGACGGTGCAGAACCTGATGGCGCTGCGCTTCGCGAACGCCTTGTTCGAGCCGCTCTGGAACGCGCGTCATGTCGACCATGTGCAGATCACGGTCGCGGAGCAGGTCGGGATCGGCGGGCGAGGGGCTTATTACGATCAGAACGGCGCCATGCGGGACATGATGCAGAACCATCTCCTGCAGCTTCTGTGTCTGACCGCGATGGAGCCGCCGGCGGCGTTCGAGCCGAAGGCGGTGCGCGACGAAAAGCTGAAAGTGTTGCGCAGCTTGAAGCCGATCGACGGGCTGACGTCCGTCATTCGGGGGCAATACCGGCCGACCGCCACTGAGGCCGGATACAAGGAAGACGCCGGGAACCCCGATTCCCACACCGAAAGCTTCGTCGCCCTCAAGGCGGAGGTCGCCAACTGGCGCTGGAACGGCACGCCGTTCTACCTGCGCACCGGCAAGCGTCTGCGGGCGCGGATGTCCGAAATCGCGGTGGTCTTCAAGGAAGCGCCGCATTCGATCTTTCCAGCGGAGTCGGGCTGGGCGCCGCCGAACGTGCTGGCGATCCGTCTGCAGCCCGATGAGGGCATCACCCTGTCGCTCACCATCAAGGACCCCGGTCCCGGCGGGATGCGGCTGCGCGAAGCGCCGATGGACATGACCTTCGCCGCCGCGATGGGCGCCAAGGCCGGGGCGATGCCGGACGCCTATGAACGGCTGGTTATGGACGTCATTCGCGGCGACCAGACGCTGTTCATGCGCGACGACGAGGTGGAAGCCGCCTGGGCCTGGATGGACCCGGTGATCCACGCGGCCGAGACCGCATCGAAGCCGCCTGCGGTCTATGACAGCTATTCCTCCGGCCCGGAGGATGCGCTGATGCTGATGCACCAGGACGGCCGGCGCTGGCGGGACATCGAGGCGTGAACGCCAGCCGGGGCTGCCGGACAAGCGTCGCTATAGCAGGATAAATCGCAGCAGCAGGCTGACGCAGGCGACCGCGGCGACGCCGGCGGCCCAGAGGGCGACGAACCAGAGCAGGCGGCGCGCTGACTTCGGAGCGGATTTGGGCGTGGATTTGGGAGTGGGCGTGGCGGCGCCCATCAGTGATACCCGGTTTTGGCATCGACCTTGCCGCGAAAGACCCAGTAGGCGTAGGCCGTATAGGCCAGAATCAGCGGCAACAGGACGGCGGCGCCGACCAGCGTGAACAGCAAGCTCTCATCCGGCGCGGCGGCGGCGGCGATGCTGAGGTTCGGCGGCACGATATTCGGATAGAAACTGATGCCGATGCCGATGAAGCACAGGACGAAGATCGCCAGCGTCGCCAAGAACGGCTCCATGTCCGCATTGCCCGACAAGCCGCGATACAAGCGCCAGACGGCGGCGGCGAGCAGCACTGGCACGGCAGCGCTATAAAGGGCGGACGGCAGCGTGAACCAGCGTTCGAAGTAGACAGGGTCGAGGAACGGCGTCGCGAGGCTGACCGCGCCGATACAGGCCAGCGTCGCCACGCCAAGCGGCCAGGACAAAGCGCGCATCTGGGCCTGCAACGGGCCGTCGGTCTTCATGACCAGCCAGGTCGACCCAAGCAGCGCATATCCCAAGACGACGGCGGCCCCGGTCAGGATGGAGAACCCCGTCAACCAGTCCCACCAGCCGCCGCCATACGCCCGGCCGTCGACCTCGATGCCTTGCACCAGGGCGCCGAGCGCGATCCCCTGACAGAAAGCAGCCAGCGCCGAGCCGCCGATAAAGGCGATGTCCCAGACCCCGCGCCAGCGCTCCGTCCGCCACCGGAACTCGAACGCGACGCCGCGGAACACCAGCGCGAGCAGCATCAACAGGATCGGCATGTAGAGCGCGGGCATGACGATCGCATAGGCCAGCGGAAAGACCGCGAACAGACCGCCGCCGCCCATCACGAGCCAGGTCTCGTTGCCGTCCCAGACGGGCGCGACGGTGTTCATCATCACATCCCGGTGGTCATGGCTGCGGGCGAAGGGGAAGAGAATGCCGACGCCAAGGTCGAAACCGTCGAGAACGACAAAGGTCAGAACGGCGAAGGCGATGATGCCGGCCCAGATCGTAGAGAGTTCGAACATCGCTGGTCTCCCTGGGCGCTATCGGCCGGATTTGATCTGTTGCGCCGGCGTGATGCCTGCGCTCCGCAGCGGTCCAGGCTCGTGGTCGGGCGCGTGGTTGGGCGCGTACGGGGCGGGCGCCTTGCCCATCAGGCGGAAGATGTAGAAAACCCCAGCGCCGAAGACGAAAAAGTAGACGACGATGAACGCGATCAGCGACGCCGCGACGGCCGGAGCCGCCACCGGCGCCAGGGAATCCGAGGTCCGCAGCAAGCCGTAAACCGTGAACGGCTGGCGGCCGACTTCAGTCGTGATCCAGCCGGCGAGCACCGCCACGAAGCCGGTGGGGCCCATCAGAACCATCGCCCGATGCAGCCATGCGCCCTCGTAGAGCGTTCCGCGCCAGCGGCGGTACAAGCTCCAGAGACCGAGGCCGAGCATCGCGAAGCCGATCGCGACCATGACGCGGAAACTCCAGAATACGATGGCGACTGGCGGTTCGTCCGCATCCGGGACTGTATCGAGGCCCGCCATCGGCGCATTCAGGTCATGCTTCAGGATCAAGCTTGAGAGCTTCGGGATCGAGATCGCGTAATCGATCCGCTTTTCGGCGATGTTCGGCACGCCGAACAGGATCAAGGGCGCGCCATCGGGATAGCTGTCGAAATGGCCTTCCATCGCCATGACCTTGACCGGTTGATGCTCAAGCGTGTTGAGGCCGTGCGCGTCGCCCGCGAGGATCTGGACGGGCGCGACGATCGCCGCCATCCACATCGCCATGGAAACCATGGTGCGCGGCGCCTGGTCCCGCCGACCCTTCAGGAGATGCCATGCCCCGACGCCGCCGACCACGAACGCCGTCGTCAGGTAGGCCGCGATCGACATATGGACCAAGCGGTACGGGAAGGATGGGTTGAAGACGACCGCCAGCCAATCGACCGGGATGAACTGTCCGGCCGCGTTCATGCCGTACCCCGCGGGCGTATGCATCCAGCTATTGACCGCCAGAATCCAGGTGGCGGAAATCAGGGTGCCGACGGCGACCATGCCGGTCGCGAACATGTGGAGCCGGGGGCCGACCTTCTCCCGCCCGAACAGCATGACGCCAAGGAAGCCAGCCTCGAGGAAAAACGCGGTCATCACTTCATAGGCCATCAGCGGCCCCAGGACCGGCCCGGTCTTGTCCGAGAAGACGCTCCAGTTCGTTCCGAACTGATAGGACATGACAATGCCCGAGACGACGCCCATGCCGAATGCGACCGCGAAGATCTTCTTCCAGTAGTCGAACAGCGACCGGTAAACGGCGTCGCTGGTGCGCAGCCACATGAAATTCAGGACAGCGAGATAACTCGCGAGGCCGATGGAAAAAGCCGGAAACACGATGTGGAACGAAACCGTGAATGCGAACTGCGCGCGCGCCAGCGTCTCGGCGCTCAAGCCATCCAGCATCGCGCTCTCCAAAAGTAATGGTTCAGCTATTGGAGTTGCGCGCGTCCGGATAAAAGGCAATATCTGAACTATATCTTATTGTCGCAGGGCGTTACGAGACGGCTTCATGAAGTCGACCATTTGCGCCGATTGCGCCTTGCGGCCGCTGGAACGAATGGCGCCGTCTGTCGGGCGATCCGAACTTACCGGGGGAGACGAGCCGACATGGAATGGCTACAGCGCTTTCAGGGCCTGGACAGCCTCGCCGCTCCGATCAAGGCGCGCCTGACCCACGACAGCAAGATCGTCGCCGTGCCCCAGGGGACAGTAATCTTCGGCCCCGGCAAGGCGCCGGAAAATATGCTGCTGCTGCTCGATGGGGTCGTTAGGGTGCATCAAACATCGGAAAGCGGCCGGGAGATCGTGCTGTACCGCGTCGCCGCCGGGGAAAGCTGCGTGCTGACGACGGCTTGCCTGCTGGCCTATGAAGATTATCAGGCGGAAGGGGTCGCGGAGACCGACGTCACGGCGGTTGCAATTCCCCGCCGCGTGTTCGATCTGCTGATCGCCGATTCGGAAGCGTTTCGGCGCTTTGTCTTCTCGGCTTATTCCAGGCGGATCACCGACCTGTTCACGATCATCGAGGAGGTCGCGTTCCAGCGCATGGATATCCGCCTTGCGCAGAAGCTGCTGGCGATGGCGGACGAGGCCGGACAGATCAAGGCGACGCACCAGATAATGGCGGCGGAACTTGGCACCGCCCGTGAGGTGGTGTCGCGGTTGCTGCAGGAATTCCAGCGACGGGGCGAGGTCGAGATCGGCCGAGGCGAAATCCGCATTCGTAAGCCGGACGCATTAAAGGCGCTTGCCGAATCCGCCTGACGCCGCGCCTTTGGTGACTAGGTCACCGACAATTCGGCGCCGGTTCGCTATCGATACGGCGAACCCTTGGATGGAGCGCCGACAAATGCCTGCAAATATTGGAACCCTGGACCGTATCGCCCGTCTGTTGATCGGCGTCGGTTTGATTGTCGCGGCGCTTGCCGGGACCTTTTCCAGCTTCATGACGCCTGAGCTGAAATATGGCGCGATCGCTGTCGGCGTCGTGCTTGCGGCGACGTCAGCCTTCCGGTTCTGCCCGCTCTACAAGTTGATCGGGGTCAATACCTGCCGCTCGACAATCGGTTAAAAGCGCTCGCCGGCCTGCCGCCGGTCCGCAATGGGAGAATAATATTATGCCCGCCTATCAGATCGACTTGTCCGTGACGCCGGAAGTCAAAGGCTTTTTCGAAAGTGCGACCAACACCATCAGCTATGTCGTCCGCGATCCCGCGTCGCGGGCTTGCGCCGTGATCGATCCGGTCATGGATATCGACTACGCGGCGGGGCGGATCTCGTTCGATCATGCCGATAAAATCATCGAATATATCGAGCAGAACGACCTGGAGCTTGCCTGGCTGATCGAGACCCATGTCCACGCCGACCACCTGTCCGCCGCGCCCTACATCAAGCGGAAGCTTGGCGGAAAGATCGCCATCGGCGACCGTATTTCCGTCGTCCAGAAAGTGTTTGGCGAAGTCTTCAATGAAGGCCCGGACTTTCTGCGGGACGGCAGCCAGTTCGACCGTCTGCTCGCCGATGGCGATACCTATGAGATTGGCGGCATGTCGGGGTTCGCCATCCATACGCCTGGTCATACGCCGGCCTGCATGACCCATGTCATCGGGGACGCGGCTTTCGTCGGCGATACCCTGTTCATGCCGGACGGCGGCTCCGCGCGCGCCGATTTCCCAGGCGGCGACGCGGGCGTGCTGTACGATTCGATCCAGAAGATCCTGGCCCTGCCTGAAGCCCTGCGTCTCTTCATGTGCCACGACTACGGCCCCAATGGCCGCGATATCCAATGGGAGACGACCGTCGGCGCGGAGAAGGCTCAGAACATTCACGTCGGCGGCGGCGAGAGCCGGGAGGATTTCATCGCGTTCCGTACCGCGCGGGACGCCACCCTCGACGTGCCGCGACTGATCCTGCCGTCGCTCCAGGTCAATATGCGCGCGGGCGAGATTCCGACCGACGGCACGGGCCGGCAAATGCTGAAGCTGCCGATCAACGCCCTCTAGGCGATGGGTCATTAGGCCGGCGCTCGCGCTTTGCCATCCGGCCAAACGCAAAAAATGCTCGCGCCCATAGGCGCGGTCGATAGCGCCCGATCGATGGCGTGAACAGGGAGAGGCAAATGGATGCCAGGTCAATCGATAATGAGCTGTCCGTCAGCCCGCAGATCGGCGTCGCGGATGTAGCGGCGCTCGCGGCGGCGGGGTTTCGATCGGTCATCTGCAATCGGCCGGATGGCGAGGGCGCCGATCAGCCGACTTTCGCCGAGATCAAAGCCGCTGCGGAGCAGGCCGGCCTTGAGGCGCGCTATATCCCGGTTGTTTCGGGCCGGGTCGAGGATGCCGCCGCCGAGAGCTTTGGGAGAGCGATGCATGAGTTGCCGAAGCCTGTGCTCGCCTATTGCCGGACCGGCACGCGCTCGGCGACCCTCTGGGCGCTTTCCCAGGCGCCGAAGCGGGAAACGGTCGATATCCTGACGCGCGCGCAAGCGGCGGGCTACGATATGGCGGGCGTCGTCCGGCGCATCGCCAATGGCGGACGAACGCCGACCGATACGGCGGATGCGACGTTCGACGTCGTGATCGTCGGCGGCGGGTCGGCCGGCATCGCCGTCGCCGCGAGCTTGCGCGCGCGCTTGCCGGATCTCGATGTCGCCATCCTCGACCCAGCCGACGTGCACTACTATCAGCCGGGCTGGACCATGGTCGGCGGCGGCATCTTCGAAGCTGAGGCGACCGCCCGAACCATGGGTTCGCTGATCCCGAAGGGCGTCCACTGGATCAGGTCCGCGGTCGCCGCGTTCGAGCCGAAGGAAGACGCGGTCATCCTGGACGGCTGCCGGGTCGTCAAATACAAGCGCCTGATCGTTTGCCCGGGATTGAAGCTGGATTGGGCGAAAGTCGAAGGCCTGACCGACACGCTTGGGCGGAACGGGGTCACCTCCAATTATCGCTACGATCTGGCCTCTTATACCTGGCGCCTCGTCCAGGAGATGAAAGGCGGGCGGGCGCTCTTCACCCAGCCGCCGATGCCGATCAAATGCGCCGGCGCGCCGCAGAAGTCGATGTACCTCTCGGCCGATCATTGGCGGCGCAGAGGCATGCTCAATAACATCGAGATCGGCTTTCATAATGCCGGCGGCGTCCTGTTCGGGGTTCCGGCCTATGTGCCGACGCTGATGGAATACATCGAGCGCTATCACGTTAATCTCAATTATTTCAATAATCTGGTCGCGATCGATGGCGAGGCCAAGACTGCCTGGTTCGACATCGCTGAGCCGGAGAAGGAGCGCCGGCGCGTCGCTGTCGATTTCGATATGATCCACGTCGTGCCGCCGCAGACGGCGCCCGATTTCATTCGCGTTTCGCCGCTCGCCGATGCGGCCGGCTGGGTCGATGTTGATCCGGCGACGCTGCGGCACAAAACCTTTCAGAATATCTGGTCGCTTGGCGACGTCATGAACGCGCCGAACGCCAAGACGGCCGCGGCTGCGCGCAAACAGGCGCCGACGGTCGCGGCGAACGTCGCGGCCGATATCGCCGGCAAGGCGGCCGTCGCCGAATATGACGGCTACGGCTCCTGTCCGCTGACGGTCGAGCGCGGCAAGGTCGTGCTTGCGGAGTTCGGCTATGGCGGCAAGCTGCTGCCGAGCTTCCCGAAATGGCTGTTGAACGGCCAGAAGGCGACCCGTCTGGCGTGGCTCCTCAAGGAGAAGCTGCTGCCGCCGATCTATTGGAAAGCCATGTTGCGCGGCAAGGAGTGGCTGGCGAAGCCGGAGAAAGTGCGGGTTCGCCAGTAATGGCGCCGACGGCGCCGGGAGGCATTCGCCATGGGTAATCGCGTCGCGCGCTATCTGCCCGTGCTCGTGTGGGGCCGGACCTATACCCGACACAATCTGGCGAGCGACCTGACTGCGGCGGTGATCGTGACGATCATGCTGATCCCGCAATCGCTCGCCTATGCGCTGTTGGCGGGACTGCCGCCGGAGGCTGGCATCTATGCCTCGATCGCGCCGATCCTGCTGTATTCCGTGTTCGGGACCAGCCGGGTTCTGGCGGTCGGTCCGGTCGCGGTCGTGTCGCTGATGACTGCGGCTGCGATCGGCGAAGTGGCGGCGGCGGGCACGGCGGGCTATGTCGCGGCGGCCCTGACGCTCGCGGCGATGTCCGGCGCCTTCCTGCTGGCGCTTGGCTTGCTCCGATTGGGGTTCCTCGCGAATTTCCTGTCCCATCCCGTCATCGCCGGCTTCATTTCAGCGTCCGGCATCATCATCGCCGCCAGTCAGTTGACGCATATTCTGGGCGTGAAGGCCGAAGGCCACAGCTTGTACGAGCTCGTGCTGTCGCTCTTGGGCGATCTTGGCGATGCCAACGGGATGACATGCCTGATCGTCATCACGGCGACGGCCGTTCTGTTCTGGGTTCGGAAATCCTTGAAACGCCTGCTGATGCGGGCAGGCGTCGGCGCGCGCGCGGCGGACTTTGCGGCGAAGGCCGGTCCGGTCGCCGTCGTCGCGGCCACGACGCTCGCGGTCTACGGATTTGGCCTCGACGCTCAAGGGGTCGCGGTCGTCGGCGCGGTTCCGCAAAGCTTGCCGCCGCTGACCTGGCCAGACTTCGCGCCGGATCTGATGCTCGACCTCCTGCCATCGGCGATCCTGATTTCGATCATCGGCTTCGTGGAATCGGTCTCGGTCGCCCAGACGCTCGCCGCCAAGAAGCGTCAGCGCATCGATCCGAACCAGGAGTTGATCGGCCTTGGCGCCGCCAATCTTGGCGCCGCCTTCACGGGCGGATATCCGGTGACTGGCGGCTTCGCGCGCTCGGTCGTCAATTTCGATGCGGGGGCGGAGACGCCGGCCGCCGGCGCGTTCACGGCGATCGGCCTGGCCATCGCCGCCGTCGCTCTGACGCCGCTGGTCTTCTATCTGCCGAAGGCGACGCTCGCCGCGACGATTATCGTCGCGGTCCTGTCGCTGGTCGATTTCTCCATCCTGCGTCGGGCCTGGGGCTATTCGAAGGCGGATTTCGCCGCGGTCGCGGCCACGCTGCTTGTCACGCTGGCGTTCGGGGTGGAGGCGGGGGTAAGCGCCGGGGTCGCGGTTTCAGTCCTGATCCATCTTTACAAATCGTCGAGGCCGCATTTAGCGGTGGTCGGCCAGGTTCCGGGGACCGAGCATTACCGAAACGTCCTCCGGCACAAGGTGATAACGCGCCCCGATATCCTGACGCTTCGGGTCGATGAAAGCTTGTATTTCGCCAATGCGCGCTATCTCGAAGACCGGCTCTACGACATGGTCGCGCAGCGTCCGGAACTCCGCCATGTCATCCTGATGTGCTCCGCCGTCAACGAAATCGATCTGAGCGCGCTCGAATCCCTTGAAGCGATCAACGAGCGGCTGCGGGACCTGGGCGTTTCCTTCAACTTGAGCGAGGTGAAGGGCCCGGTGACGGACAGGCTGAAGGGAACGCACTTTCTGGAAAGCCTGAACGGCGCGGTCTACTTGAGCCAGCACGCAGCGGTCGCGACCCTCCAGGCTGAGCGCATCGCCTGATCCGGCCGCTTCAGTCGATCCGGTAAACCCGGGCGGCGTTGTCGTGGTAGAGGCTCTGCTTCTCCGCCGCGCTATAGTCGGCGGTCAGGCGCTTGAAGGAATTCCAGAGGACGTTGTAGCTGCAGGTCACCATGTCGACCGGGAAATTCGACTCGAAGAAGCAGCGGTCGGAACCAAAGCGCTCAATCGTGTATTCGTAATAGCGCCGGGTCGCCTCCATCAGTTCTTCGCTGCTGGGCGGACGGGCGCGCTCATGCCAGCCGAAGCCGTTCAATTCCATGTTGAGGCCGCCAAGCTTCGCGACGACGTTTTCGCAGCGCGCCAACTCGGCGATATCCTTCCGCCAGCCGGCATAGATTTCGTCCGCCTTGCCCTTGTAGGGGCCGATGCCGATCGGCCCGCCGAAATGGTTCAGGATGATCGTCGTGTTGGGAAAGGCGCGCGCCAGGGCCGTCACCTCCGGGATTTGCGGATGGTAGCACCAGGCCTCGAAGCTGAGGCGGCGCGGCTGCAAGGCGGCGAAGCCCTCGCGGAACGCCGCGCTCGCAAAACGATCCGGCCCGGTTACGCCGCGGCCATTGCTGACCGCGCCGGAAGCGTCCCACGTGCCCTGGCAGCGGATGCCGCGAAAGCGCCCGCCGCCTGCCTGGATATGGGCGTCGAGCACCTCGCCAGCTTCCGCGCCGATATTGAGATCGACGGAGCCGACGATCCCTGCCGCCACCCGGCAATCGCCGTAGAGGCCGGATGCGCTCATGGCGGCGACGCCATTGACGAATTCCGTCTCGCCGACCGGGCGATAGGCTTCGGGGCCGCTGGTCTTGTACATGGCGCCGCATTCGATGAAGACGGTGCTGACGACATTGTGGCCGGCGTTCACATCAGCCAGAATTTCGTCGAGCAGGTATTTGTGCGCGACCCGATCGACGCGGAATTCCCACAGATGATGGTGCGGGTCGCAGATCGGCAGGTCCGGCTCCAGGGTTTCTTCCTGAACCTGATCGAGCCATGCCTGATTTGTCGCGGGTGTCATCTCTCATCGCCTTTCAAAAACGTGCGCCCGGTCGGAGCGCGGTCAACTGGTCTGCCTTTGGGCCGACTGCCAAAGGACGGTTCGATTATGGGCGCGCGCCGGCTTCCAGCGGTCCCAGCAAGCCAAGCTCCGTCGCTTTGATCTGGAGCGCCAGATATTTCGAGTTGATCCGGCATTGCGCGAGGCCGCCGGCGATGAACCACAGGCCCGGCTGGGGCGTGCGGCGGAACATGTTGTTCAACTCGCCGTCCGGGCCGATGCCCCATACCGGCCCGATGCGGTCCGCGATCGCTTCGCCGAGCGCGCGCCGGACCAGTTCCTTCTGCGGAAAGTAGCCTGTCGCCAGGACGATCAGATCGGCCGGGACGGTCGTGCCGTCATGCAGGCGGGCGCCCTCGGGGGCGAACCGCTCGATCCGGTCGTAATGCAATAGGCCAAGCTCGCCCTTGATCATCAGGGCGGAACTGCCGGCATCCAGATTGTAGCCGCCGCCCCGACGGAAATATTTCATCTGGTGGCCGGTCTCGTCCTCGCCGATATCGAACTTGAAGCCGATGCCTTGCAGGCCCGCGATCATGTCCTTGTCGAGCTCGAGCATGCGCTGCGCGACCTGCTTGTAAGCTTCGACGACGAGAGCAGGCGTCGCGGAGGCGACGATCAGGTCGCAGTCCTCAAGCGGCGGACCTTCGTCCCAGATCGCTTCGTTCAGCCGGGCGCTTGGGTCGATTGAAACCACGGTGGTCGAGCCGCGCTGGATCATCGTGGTCAGAACGCCGTGGCTATGGAGGTCGAGCGCGATGTCGTTGGCGCTGCTGCCGGTGCCGAGGATCAACGCGCGCTTGCCGGTCCATCCGGCGCCGCTGTCGAAGCCCTCGGAATGGATGATCTCGCCCTTGAAGTCGTCCAGCCCCGGCAGATCCGGGATCATCGGGTAGCTGCTGACGCCGTTGGCGAACACCAGATGCCGGGGCCGCAGGATGCGCTCCTTGCCGCCGCCCTGTTTCAGCCGCGCTGTCCAGCATTCTGCGGCTTCATCCCAGGCGCCGCCGACGAATTCCGTATCGGTCCAGCAATTGATCTCCATCGCCTGGGCATAAAACTCGAACCAGAGGCCAAGCATGTCCTTCGGAATGTATCGCGGCCAGGTCGGCGGGAAATCCATGTAGGGCAGATGGTTGATGTGGATCGAGTTGTGCAGCGCCAGCGAGTGATAGCGCTTGCGCCAGCTATCGCCGATGCGCGGCCAGGTCTCGACGACCAGGGTATCGACGCCAAGCTGGTTGAGCCGGGCCGCGATCGACAGGCCCGCCTGGGCGCCGCCGATGACGAGGACGGTCGGGTCCCGGTCGTCATATGCCTGCGCCTTCCGCCGGACATCGTCCCAGTTGGCGCCGCCGAAATTCCGGGAATAGGCGGCGCCCGTCGGCCGGTTGGCGCCGATCCTTTCGGCATGCCCGTCCAGTTCCTCAAGCGTCGTCGCGAGGTGCCATGCCTTGAGGGGGCCGCCGTCGCGCCCGGCTTCTGGCGCCAGGCGGACGACGCCGGCGCCGCGGCCGACCGCGGTCCTGAATTCGAATATGGCCTCGATGCAATCGCGGCCGACGCGGCGCACATGCCGCGGCGGCTTGCGGCCGGAGGGCAGATGAAACCCGCGGGCTCCTGTCGTCGCCTGCCGCGCGCCAAGGCCCTGGGCGACAGCCTGTCGGCCCTCGGCGGCTGAGAGGTCCCAGGTGAACGCCAGGATATCGCGCCAATGGCAATCGCCGTGGAGAAGGCCGGCGATCGCCGTCGCCGGATCCATTGCGCCAAGCGCAGCTTCAAAGGCGGCGAGCCAGCGCGTCGCGGCGCGCTCAGCCTCGGCCGCCTGTTGCTGGGCTTGCAGCGGAATGTCGATGTGGTTCATGGCGCGCATCTCCGCAGATCGGATTGCGTCTGGGCAATGGTGATCTGCATTTATTGCAATGACAGACTGGGCAGGCGGCGGAGCGCCTTTGCCCGCCAGTATCAATGACTGATGCTCCGGTTTCCAGAGGCGCAATTGATCGCCTGAGCCGGACGTTTACCGAGCGGGCGGATATTGAAATTTTGGCGGCAAGCGCTTCATATGGTTCCGCCGATGCAGGCCGCCGCGCCTTGACGGGCGGTTAGTCCAAACCCCTAATCCGCCTGACCGCGCTGCATGAATGCAAGGTCGCGTCGATGTTTTGCGTGCCAGGAGGAATGGGCTTGCGGGCCACTGACATTACCGATCCCAACTACTTCCATAAGGTCGTCGATTGCCAATGGGCGTGCCCCGCCCATACGCCGGTCCCGGAATATATCCGGCTGATCGCCCATGGCCGCTATTCCGACGCCTATATGATCAACTGGAAATCCAACGTTTTCCCGGGAATTCTGGGACGAACCTGCGACCGCCCCTGCGAGCCGGCATGCCGGCGGACCCGTGTCGAGGACGAAACTGTCGTGGGCGCGCGGAAGGAGCCTGTCGCGATCTGCCGGTTGAAGCGGGTCGCCGCGGATTTCAAGGACGATGTCTCGGGGCTGATGCCGAGGGCGCCCGAGGTCTCCAACGGCCGCAAGATCGCCTGCATTGGGGCAGGGCCGGCGTCGCTGACCGTCGCCCGCGATCTGGCGGTGATGGGCTATGAGGTGACGCTGTTCGATCAGAACCCGCAACTTGGCGGCATGATCCGCACCCAGATCCCCCATTTCCGCCTGCCGGTCTCCGTCATCGACGAGGAAATGGACTACATCACCAGCGTCGGGAACATCGCGTTTAAGCAGCGTGAGGTCGATAGCCTGAAAGCGGTTCTCGCCGAGGACTGGGATGCGATCTTCGTCGGCACCGGCGCGCCGCGCGGGCGCGACCTCGCCATTCCGGGGCGCGATGCAGCGGCGGCGAACATCCATATCGGCATCGACTGGCTGTCCTCGGTATCGTTCGGGCATGTGGATACGGTCGGCAAGAAGGTCATCGTGCTTGGCGGCGGCAATACGGCCATGGACTGCTGCCGCACGGCCCGCCGACTCGGCGGCGAGACGGTCAAGGTCATCGTCCGCTCGGGCTTCGAGGAAATGAAGGCGTCGCCCTGGGAAAAGGACGACGCCATGGCCGAGGACATCCCGATCCTCAACTTCATGACGCCCAAGGCCTTCCATGTGGAAGACGGCCGGCTGGTCGGCATGACGTTCGAGACAGTGCGCGCGGAATATGACGAAAAGGGCCGGCGCTCGCTCGTGCCCACCGGCGATCCCGATCCGTATGTCGAATGCGACGACGTGCTGGTCGCCATCGGCCAGGAGAATGCATTTCCCTGGATCGAGCGGGATATCGGCCTGGAGTTCGACGCGCGTTGGGACATGCCGGTGGTCGACCGGGTGACGCTGCAATCGACCCATCCGAAAGTCTTCTTCGGCGGCGACGCGGCGTTCGGGCCGGAGAATATCATCTGGGCCGCCGCCCACGGGCACGACGCGGCGATTTCGATCCACAAGCTGCTGGAAGGCGAGGATCTGAAGGACCGCCCGGCGCCGCTGATGGATGTCGTCAGCCAGAAGATGGGCATTCACGAGTGGAGCTATGACAACGACATCCGCGTCGACCCGCGCTTCAAGGTGCCGCATCGGGCACTGGAGGAGTCGCTGGCGAACCTGAGCGCGGAAGTCGAGCTTGGCTTCGATCCCGTGCTGGCGTTCAAGGAAGCCCAGCGCTGCCTGAACTGCGATATCCAGACGGTCTTCGCCCCGAAGCTTTGCATCGAGTGCGACGCCTGCGTTGATATCTGCCCGATGGACAGCATCACCTTCGCCGACAATGGCGAGGAACAGGACTTGCGGCTCAGGCTGACGGCGCCGGCTCTCAACGCGGATCAGGACCTCTATATCGGCGAAGGGCTGCCGACCGGCCGGGTCATGGTCAAGGACGAGGACGTCTGTCTCCATTGCGGCTTGTGCGCCGAACGGTGCCCGACCGGCGCCTGGGACATGCGCAAGTATTTCATCGAAATGACACATGCGGGGCAGGCATGACCTCAGCCATCCAGACCATTTCGGCCATCGAAGCGGTCAACGAATTCGTCATCAAGTTCGCGAACGTCAACGGCTCCGGCTCCGCCAGCGCCAATGAGCTGTTCGGTCGGGCGATCTTGCGCATGGGCGTGCCGATCGGCCCCAGGAACATCTTCCCGTCGAACATTCAGGGGCTGCCGACCTGGTATGAAGTGCGGGTCAGCGAGAAGGGCTATCTCGGCCGCCGCGGCCGCGTCGACATGCTGGTCGCCATGAACCCGCAAACCTGGAAACAGGACATGGCGGAGCTTTCGGCCGGCGGCTATCTGTTCTACGACTCGACCCGACCGATGCCCGACAGCGCGTTCCGCAAGGACGTCAACCGGATCGGCGTGCCGCTGACGGCGATCTGCAATGCGACCTACAGCGACGCCCGCCAGCGCCAGCTTTTCAAGAATATCATCTATGTCGGCGCCTTGTCGGCGCTCCTGGATATCGACCCGGCGGCGATCGAGGTTCTGTTCGGCGAACAGTTCAAGGGCAAGGAAGCTTTGCTGGCGTCGAACAAGCGCGCCCTGCATCTCGGCCGGGACTGGGCGCTGGAGAACCTGGACGTTTCCGCCTGCCGGCTGAAGGTCCGCCGGGCGGACAAGATCGGCGAGCGCATCTTCATGGAAGGCAATGCCGCCTCGGCGCTTGGCTGCGTCTATGGCGGGGCGACGGTCTGCGCCTGGTATCCGATCACGCCGTCGTCCTCCGTCGCGGAAGCGTTTCAGGCGAACTGCGCCGAATTCCGGCGCGATCCGGAAACCGGCAAGGCGCGCTATGCGGTCGTCCAGGCCGAGGACGAACTGGCCTCGATCGGCATGGTGATCGGCGCGGGCTGGAACGGCGCCCGCGCCTTCACTTCCACCTCCGGGCCCGGCGTCAGCTTGATGACGGAATTCATCGGCCTTGCGTATTTCGCGGAAGTGCCGGCCGTCATCATCAACATCCAGCGCGGCGGACCGTCGACCGGGATGCCGACGCGCACCCAGCAGGCCGACCTGCTGGCCTGCGCCTATGCCTCGAACGGCGACACCAAGCATGTGCTGCTGTTCCCGGAAGACCCGCGGGAATGCTTCGACTTTTCCGCAGACGCGCTCGACCTCGCGGACCGGCTGCAAACGCCGATCTTCGTGATGTCGGACCTGGATATCGGCATGAACCACCGGCTTTGCCAGCCGCTGACCTGGGATGACAGCCGGCGCTACGACCGCGGCAAGGTCATGACCGCCGCGGAGCTGGAGGCCGGCCGCGACTTCGGCCGCTACCTCGATGTCGACGGCGACGGCATCCCCTTCCGCACGCTGCCGGGCGCGCACCCGACCCGCGGCGCCTATTTCACGCGCGGCACCACCAAGGACCGCTACGCCCGCTATTCCGAGGATGGCGCGGTCTATGTCGACAACATGGAGCGGCTGCTGCGCAAGTTCGAGACGGCGAAAGGGCTTGTGCCGCAGCCGATCGTCCGCCCGGCCAAGGCGGCGACCCGCATTGGCGCGCTGTATTTCGGCTCGACCAGCCCGGCCATGGACGAGGCGCTGGATGAACTGGAAGCCGACGGCCTGCACGTCAACGCCATGCGGCTCCGCGCCTTTCCGTTCCCAAAGGCGGTCAAGGACTTCATCGACGCCCACGACAAGGTCTTCATGGTCGAGCAGAACCGCGACGCCCAGATGCGGACGCTGCTGACGACCGAGCTTGGCGTCGAGGCGACCCGCCTGATCCCCGTGCTGAACTACGATGGCACGCCGATCACCGGCCGCTTCATCCGCGACGCCTTCGCCCGCCACATGGAAGCGTTCAAGATCGTCTCATTCGAGAAGGCCGTGTCATGACCTACCTGACCAAACCGAAGCTGCATCACCCGGCCCTCAAGAGGAACGACATCGGCTTCACGCGCCGGGATTACGAAGGGGCGGTCTCCACCCTCTGCGCCGGATGCGGGCACGATTCGATCAGCGCGTCGATCGTGCAGGCCTGCTTCGAGCTATCGATTGAACCGCACCGGGTCGCGAAGCTCTCCGGCATCGGCTGCTCCTCCAAGGCGCCGACCTATTTCCTTGGCGACAGCCATGGCTTCAACACCGTGCACGGCCGCATGCCGAGCGTCCTGACCGGCGCCAATCTCGCCAACCGCGAGCTGATCTACATGGGCGTTTCCGGCGACGGCGACAGCGCCTCCATCGGTCTCGGGCAGTTCGCCCACCTGATGCGGAGGGGCGTGAACATGACCTATATCGTCATGAACAATGGCGTATACGGCCTGACCAAGGGCCAGTTCTCGGCGACGGCGGACAAGGGGTCGGTCGCGAAGCGCGGCGCGGTCAACAATGACGCCGGCATCGACCTGGCGTCGCTGGCGATCATCATGGGCGCCAGTTTCGTGGCGCGCTCGTTCTCGGGCGACAAGGGGCAGTTGACGCCGCTGATCAAGGCGGCGATGAGCCATCCGGGCGCCGCGATCCTCGACGTCGTCTCGCCGTGCGTCGCCTTCAACAACCATGCCGGGTCGACCAAGAGCTACGACTTCGTTCGCGACCACAATGCGGCCGTGAACCGGCTCGACCTGATCGTCGGCGCGGAGCCGATGGAGGCCGATGTGCCGCCGGGCGGCATGATCGAGGTGCCGCAGGTCGACGGATCGAACCTGCGTCTCCGCCGGATCACGCCGGACTACGATCCGTCGGACAAGGCCGGCGCGCTCGGTTTCATTCAGGAGAAAGCCGCGCTCGGCGAAGTCGCGACGGGCCTGCTGTATCTCGAGCCCTTGCCGCGCGACCTCCACGGCGCGCTCAATACGATTCCGACGCCCTTGAACCAATTGGCGGAGCAGGACCTCTGCCCCGGCCAGGCCGCCCTCGACGCGATCAATGCGTCGCTGAGGTAGCGCTGGCCCGGACTCCGGGAAAGGAGCATTCGATGACGGCGGCGCGACCCGAGCCGACCCCCGGCGCGAAGATGCAATATCTGATCCAGCGGCGGCCGACCGTCAGCCGTGAGGCGCTGATCGCCCATTGGTTCGCCAACCACATGCCGGGCGTGATCGCGCGAAACGCCAGCGCCAGGGCTGGAGGCCGGCCCCATGCCAGCCGCTATGTCGCAAGCCTGTTTCAGCCGGAAGGCGAGGGCCGCCAGGTCTGGGACGGCGTCGCGCAATTGTGGTACGGGGCGCCGCTGCCCCGTCCGGCGGCGGCCAGCGGCGTCACGCCCTACGACACGTTCCAGCAGATGGTCGAACCCTATTGGCCCTGGGCGACCCAGGAATGGGTGTTCGTCGACGGCGCCCTGCCGCTCGACCCGCCCACCTTGAATGCGCCGTTTCCCTGCACCCGCAACGGCTTTCTGAAGCAGGTGTCGCTGGTTCCGGCCAAGCCGGGCGCCGATATGGCGGCGTTCTTCGACCATTGGCTCGACGTGCATGGCCCGAACGTCGAGGAAACCATGGTGAAGGTCGGCGGCTTCCGCTATGCGGTTAGCCTCAGCCTCGATCTGGAGCATGCGCCCTATGCCGGCATGGCCGAGCTCTATTTCCCCGACCGCGCGGCGCAGGCGGCGTTCTGGGATATCCTGAAGCCGGACGGGTTCCAGCAATGGGCCGACGAAGCGCGGACGCTCCGCTATCGCTGCGAAACGGAAATGGTCGGCGTCGAAGCCCCGGCGCGGCGCTGAGCGGCGTTATGCGGCGCTAAGCGGCGCCGCTTCCAGGGGATACCCGCTGCTATTTGAGAGGGCGCATCACCTCTTCCGCGAAGGCCTGCTGTTTGGCGAGCGCGCCCTCGACCGTGCCCGCCGCCACATTGACGACCATGGTGGAGACGCCCCGTTCGGCCAGGGCGGCGGCGTCGGCCTGCCGGGCGTCGGCGCTGCCGGTCATTAGCATACGCTCGCCAGCGGCGTTGCTGCGGTCCTTGGCCGAATGGAACATGGCGCTGTAGGCCAGCGCGATCTCGGCCGGGTCGCGGCCGGCCTGTTCGGCCGCCTGCCGCAACTTGGCGAGGGCTGCGTCATAGCTGGCGAGCGTATCCAGCGGCGCCTTCGGGTTGCCGCCGCCGATCGGGTACCAGACATCGCCCAGCGTCGCGAGCCGGCGGAGCGCCCGGCCGCTTTCGCCGCCGACCCAGATTTTCGGCCCGCCCGGCTGCAGCGGCTTCGGCTGAAAGAAAATATCGTGGAACTGCACATACTTGCCGTCAAAGCTTGGGTTATCCTCGCGCCAGAGAACCTTGAAAGCCTGGATGTATTCATCCGTCACGGCGCCCCGCTCGGCGAAGGGCTGGGTCTTCAGAAGGTCGAATTCCTCACGCATCCAGCCGGTGCCGATGCCGAGCTCGACCCGCCCGCCCGACAACTGGTCGGCCGTCGCCAGCGCCTTCGCCGTGAAGATCGGCTCTCGATGCGGGATCACCATGATCGAGGTCAGGAGGCGCGCCCGCTTCGTGATGCCGGCGACATAGTTCAGAAGCGAAATCTGCTCGAAGCAGGCGCCGTCGACGCCGCCCGACCAGCCGCCGTCGGGGCTGTAGGGATAAGTCGAGGCGATCGTCCGGGGCACGACGATATGGTCGGAGATGGTCAGCACATCGAAGCCAAGGGCCTCCGCGCTTTCGGCGATGGCGCGGATCGCTTCCGGATTGGCGAGCGGGCCGCGGTGGGGGATCGAAAGGCCGAATTGCATGGGGGACGTCTCCTGGAATGGGCCGCGGGGGCCTACAGCTTGGCGGTGTTCGTCGCGGCGCCCTGGTAAAGAATATCGTTGATCGCCTTCGCCGCTTTGGCGTGGAACGCCAGGATTTCCGGGTCGAGGTCCATGGTCGCGCGCGGCGTATGCTCGAAGGCGCGGCGTGGGTCATGGCCGCGCACCAGCGCCGCCGAATCCCAGGCGCCGACGACCTGCTCCGTCTCGACCGGCATGAAGTGCATCGATACGCCGATGCGCCGGTCGGCGCCGCGATTGGGCCCGCTCGCGTGGGCGGCGCGGTAATTGTGGATCGACATCTGCCCCGGCTCCGGCGGCATGAAGACCGCGCGGGCGTCATCGACGCCTTCCGTAATTTCCTGGCCGCGGGTCAGCATGTTGTCGTCATGGTAGCGGTCTTCGTGATGCAGCACGTCGCCCTTGTGGGTGCCCGGCATCACGCGCATGCAGCCGTTCTCGATCCGCGCCGGCGAGAGCGCGAGCCAGGCGGTGATCACCTTGTCGCTCGATAGGCCCCAATAGCGATTGTCCTGGTGCCAGGAGACGAAACTTTCCGACCCGGCGTCCTTGATCCAGAAAATTGTGTTCCAGCACAGGATATTCGGACCGATCAAGGCTTCGATCGGGTCAAGCACGCGGGGATCGCGGATCAGGTCGTCCAGCCACTTGAACAGCAGGTGGGATTTCGGCCGCTGGGCGGGCAGCAGCTTGCCGCCGTTCCGCGCCTCGACCGCTTCCAGGCTGGCCCGGCATGCGGCGACTTCGTCTTGAGTCAGCACGTCGATGGGAAACAGATAACCTTCCCGCTCGTATTGGTCTCGCTCCGCGCTGGTCAGGGTCATCGCCTGTCCTCCGGCTGTTGGCGCTGGCGAATGGTATGATCCGCCGTCGGGGTTAGGCAACTGGCGCTGCCGGCCCGGGCGGAGGGGTCAGGCGGGCATGGTGCGGTAATAGTGCCAGAGCAGGATCGCGGCCGCGCCGCGCCAGGGCCGCCAGGCTTCGGCGATCTTTGCGGCTTCCGGGAAGGTCGGGCGCGCCGTCAAACCGCGCATCCGGCCGGCGGCGACAGCGAGCGCCAGGTCGGCGGCAGGCCAGACATCGGGCCGGGCGAGCGCGAACAGCAGGTAGACTTCTGCCGTCCAGCGGCCGATGCCGCGGAGCGCCACAAGCGTCGCGATCGCCCGTTCGTCCGGCATGCGGGCGAGGGCCGCGAAGTCGAGCGCGCCCGTCAGCTCCGCTTCGGCAAGGCCCAGGATGTATTCGGTTTTCCGCCCGGTCAGGCCAAGCGCGCGCAAGTTCTCCGTTCCGAGCGCCGCTACGGCCGCCGCCGTCGGCGGGCTGTCGGTTGCGGCTTCGATGCGGCTGTAAATCGTGCGCGCGGCAGCGGCGGAAACCTGTTGGGCGACGATGGCGCGCAGTAGCGTCGGGAAGCCCGGCGGGCGGAGCGCGATCTCCGGCGGGCCGGCATGCGCGACAATCGCGGCGAGGGCCGGGTCCTTGGCGGTCAGAATGTTGACGCCGCGCCGCATCCGGCGGATGGCGCCGGCTTCCGTGATCGGGCGGACCGCCCGGTCGGTCATGGAGTTTGCGCCTCGCCCGCGCCCTGGAAGCTCCAGACCGTCCAGACGGCACCGAGGAAAAGCAGCAGCGCCATCGCCTGATGCAGCGCCGCGAGCGGTATCCAAACCGCCGCGATCAGCGTCGCGACGCCGAGCGCGATCTGCGCCAGGGCCGTCGCCGCAAACCAGGACACGGCGATGCGCTGGCCCCGTTCCGGCGCCCGGTCCCATGCCTCGAACCAGAGCCAGAAGATCACGACAGCCGTCGCCATGGCCGCCCAGCGATGCTGGAACTGGATCGTCGTCAGGTTCTCCAGCGGGTTATGCCACCAGGGCGAGAGCGCCATCAGGTCAGCCGGAATCAACCGGCCGCCCATGTAGGGGAACTCATTATAGATCAAGCCGGCATTGGTTCCGGCGACGAACGCGCCGAGCACGACCACAAGCGAAACTGCCGCAAGCGCCCATTGGCCATGGCGGCGGAGGCCATGGGCCGCGCGCTTCATCGGCCGGGCGATCAGGTCGAGCGCCGTCCAGACCAGCAGGCCCGCGATCAGGAAAGCCATGCCCAGATGGACGGCCAGCCGGTAATGGCTGACATCCGGCCGGTTGACCAGGCCGGATTTCACCATCCACCAGCCGATCACGCCCTGCAGGCCGCCAAGCGCCAGCAGCAACAAGAGCCGCCCGCGGAGCGGCCCGACAATCCAGCCCTTCAGCCAGAAATAGGCCAAGGGCGCCGCATAGACGATGCCGATCAGCCGACCCCAGACCCGGTGAATATACTCCCACCAGAAGATCGACTGGAACTCGGCGAGGCTCATGCCCGCGTTGATCTGCCGGTATTCCGGCGTCGCCTGATAGAGCGCGAAGACGCGCGCCCACTCGATGTCGTTGTGGGGCGGGATCCAGCCGATCAGCGGGCGCCATTCCGCCATGGAGAGGCCCGATTCCGTCAGCCGCGTGATGCCGCCGATCACCGTCATGGCGCCGACAAAGGCGGCGACGATCAGCAGCCAGCCGCCGATCTGGGCGCGGGCAAAATGGGAGAGGGGGATGCGGGCGACTGTCATACGCCGCCAGATAGCGCACATCCGCCGATCCGCCGACGCGGCCCGTCGCCGCAAGCGGCAAAATCGCTTGGTCCCCTGCGCCATAAAATGTAGGTTCCGCCTGATATATCCAGGAGGCGCCCGATGGCCAAGATCGCCGTGAAGAACCCCGTCGTCGAACTCGATGGCGACGAGATGACCCGCATCATCTGGGCCTTCATCAAGGAGAAGCTGGTCAAGCCCTATCTCGATATCGACCTGAAATATTACGACCTCTCGATCCAGAAGCGCGACGAAACCAACGACCAGATCACCATCGACGCCGCCAAGGCGATCCAGCAATACGGCGTCGGCGTGAAATGCGCGACGATCACGCCAGATGAAGCCCGGGTCGAGGAATTCGGCCTGAAGCAGATGTGGCGCTCGCCGAACGGCACGATCCGCAACATCCTGGGCGGCACCGTCTTTCGGGAGCCGATCGTCGCGAAGAACGTGCCGCGTCTGGTGCCCGGCTGGACGAAGCCCATCGTCATCGGCCGCCATGCCTTCGGCGACCAATACCGCGCGACCGATTTCACCGTGCCCGGCCCCGGCAAGCTGACGATGACCTTCACGCCGGCCGACGGCTCGGCGCCGATCGAACGCACGGTCTTCGACTTCCCGGAAGCTGGCGTCGCCATGGCGATGTACAACCTGGATGAGTCTATCGCCGGGTTCGCGCGGGCCTGCTTCGCGTATGGCCTGCAGCGCAAGCTTCCGGTCTATCTCTCCACCAAGAACACCATCCTGAAAGCCTATGACGGCCGCTTCAAGGACCTGTTCGAGGAGATTTATCAGGCCGAGTTCAAGGAGAAGTTCGTCAAGGCGAAGATCTGGTATCAGCACCGCCTGATCGACGACATGGTGGCCTCGTCCCTGAAATGGGAAGGCGGCTATCTCTGGGCCTGCAAGAACTATGACGGCGACGTGCAGTCGGATACGGTCGCCCAGGGCTTCGGCTCGCTCGGCCTGATGACGTCCGTCCTGCTGACGCCGGACGGCAATTGCGTCGAGGCCGAAGCCGCCCACGGCACGGTGACCCGCCATTACCGGGAGCATCAGGCCGGCCGTGAGACCTCGACCAACCCCATCGCCTCGATCTTCGCCTGGACCCAGGCGCTCAAATATCGCGGCAAGTTCGACGACAACGCAGCGTTGGAGCAGTTCGCCCAGGCGGTCGAGGATGTCTGCGTCGAGACAGTCGAGAGCGGCTTCATGACCAAGGACCTGGCGATCCTCGTCGGCCCCGAACAGGGCTGGCTCACCACCCAACGCTTCCTCGCCAAGCTCGACGAGAACCTGCAGAAGAAGGCGGCCTGAGGGCCGAGGGCTTGGCGGGCGGCTGATTTGGTTTATTGCGGCGATGCTCTAATGTGTAGAGGGTATTCTGCATTTCTAACGACGCGCGCTGCTTCGTCAAACGGCGTAATCGGGAGCGGTCGGGATGGGGATTTGCGCGTATAAGACGGACTATACCCGATAAGGGACGATATCGGGTATTGACCTAAGCAAACTGTCCCTGAGGATCAGAGTATGCGAGTTTTGCTGGTGGACGACGATCCGCTCGTTCGCGAAGCGCTCATGGCAGTGCTGGAGAGCATCGGGCATACGGTCAGAACTGCGCCCGACGGCGACGCGGCGCTGGACGAGCTCCGGGACTTCCCGCCGGAACTCCTCGTGATCGACATCATCATGCCGCAGCGCGAAGGCGTGGAGACAATCATCGAGGTGCGCAAGACCAATCCCGATTTGCCCATAATCGCGATTTCCGGCGGCGGCTTCATCAAAGGCACGGCGCTTCTCGAGATGGCGTCGAAGCTGGGCGCGACGGAAACGCTGGCCAAGCCGTTCCGCACCCAGCAGCTCATCGACGCGATCGCCAGGGTGACCTCCAGCTAGAGTATGGCGCTCGCCCGAGCGTGCTGAGGGCTGGGGCCAGGACGCGCGACCAGCCGCCTTCGCCAGTCGTCGCCGGTCAGGCGGCATCCTGTTCCCATATGTCGACGCATCGGGGGCATATGCCGTGGCTGATGCGCACATCCCCGCTGCCGCCGCGGCGATAGTACTCCTCCGCTTCGATCCACGAATCGGCTTCCTTATCGGCGTGCAAGCGCTGGCAGATGCCGCACAGGGTAAGGATGGGCAGGTGGGCCTGCGCCTGCACCGCGGCGAGCATCTGCTCCGGCTCGAATAGCGTCACCGGCGGGCGCACGCGCTCATGCAGCACGACCGACTGAAAGAGATAGCCACGTGGCGCGCCTTTCCCGCCAATCGCGGAAATGGATAGCCGACATTCCCTCGCGCAGTCCGGCCCGTCACAGCGATATTCGAATGTAAGCGAGCGACGTTCGTCGCGCGCGATCGCGTCAAAGCAACGCCTGTACCATGCCTGGACCTCGTCGCCGGCGATGAACTCGAACAAACTCTTGCCGACGATCCCCTGGCTATCGGCGAGCGCGGGCGTGGCATTGGCCTCGGCGAATGTCCGCCAGGACTGGGGGCCGATCGCGCGGATCGTAAAGTCCGGCGCAACGACGTAAGCGATCCCCTCGACGGCGTCGAGGAGGTCAAGCATGTCGATGAGATCGTCCCCGGCATCGGTCATTCTGGCTCCCAGCGCAATTCCGCGATGCGCAAACTGTTCAATCTCGGTCAAATGACCCAGCCTTAGAAGATTCCGTCCAAGACTGGATTGAACTACAACAATAAGTTAGAGCTGGATCGCGTGTCCATCGGGACGCGCCATACCCTAACTGCGTCTGCGCTTTCCGAGGACAAACGCCTGCGGCGCGTGCGACGTGCGGCGGCCTCCGGCGTTTGCCCGCTCGGCTTTGTGCGAACCGTCCACTCTCGACCTGCCGGGGTTAAACGCGCATTCTTGTGGCTGTTGATTCGTGCCTTCCTCCGAAGATATCTGAACCGTGGCGACTCCAGGCGCCTCGGTCCGCCTCGAAAGGATAACCTCCTCCTGGAAGCACGAAGAGCGCCGAGAAGTGGGAATTTGTTAAGTGAGAAACCGAGGCTCCGGCGAGGCTTTCATCCAGAATATCAATGAAGTATCGGTGTTCGCCGCCATCCAGCGGAGCAGATGCGCTGGCGTGTATGGCTACGCGGGGGATGCGGACGCCAGCCCCGTTTCGGCCGAGACACGCCCGTGAGGCGGCTTCTATTGATCGCGAATATCGTCGCAATTCTGG
>CALAHN010000060.1 GCA_937891825.1 uncultured Alphaproteobacteria bacterium | reverse complement strand
GCCAGTGCGGCCATTCAGATGGAATATCCGGCTTTGAATGCAAGCGCTGGCGGACAAGGAGGGATTCGAACCCTCGGTACCCAATTAAGGGTACGGCGGATTAGCAATCCACTGGTTTAAGCCACTCACCCACCTGTCCAGCTATCCAACGCAGGCAGAGAGATAGGCAGCGCGAGTGGCCCTGTCAATCGGGGATGAATTGATCCCTTGCGATATCGACCGGCCCGCCACATCTAACCCTTTGTTCCTCCTCATTCCGGCGGGCCGCAACGCGGCGCCGTCCGGCATTCCGCTCGCTGCCGAAACAGGTATTTATGGATTATATTGCGCTTTTGGCCGGGCTTGGGCTCCTGTTCGTCGGCGGCGAGGCGATGTTGCGAGGCGCTGTAGGCGTCGCGCGGCGTTATCATCTTTCGGACGTGTTTGTCGGCGTCGCGGTCGTCGGCTTCGGGACGTCGGCGCCGGAAATGTTTGTCTCTGTCGATGCCGCCCTCTCCCACCAACCCAACATCGCCCTTGGCAATGTCATCGGCAGCAATACCGCAAATCTCCTGCTGATTCTGGGGACGGGCGCGCTCATCCGGACGATCCGGACCCGGGCGCGCGACGTTCGAAACGATGCGCTGATGATGACGCTTGGGATGGCGCTCCTGGCGGCGATCGTTATCGGCGGCGAGTTGAGCCGGCTGATCGGCGGCGCCTTGCTGCTGGGCATGGCGTGGTACATGACCGCCTCCTTCCGCATCGCCCGCCGGAAGCCAGAAAACCTCGACCCAGCCCTCGCCGAATTCACCGCGCCCAGGATGCGCATGCCCATCCTGATCGGGCTGATCGTCGGCGGCCTCGTCGGGCTGGCGGCAGGATCGGAATTGCTGATTTACGGCGCGGTCAATATCGCGGAAGCCATCGGCGTGTCGGACCGGGTGATCGGCGTTTCGATCGTCGCGGTCGGCACCTCCTTGCCGGAACTGGCGACGACCATCGTCGCCGCCCGGCGCGGGCAATCGGATGTCGCTATCGGCAATATCCTCGGGTCCTGCGTTTTCAATGTGTTTGCGATACTCGGGGTGACAGCGATCGTGGCGCCCTTCGCCATCGCCACTTCGGCCTTCATGATCGATATCGCGGTCATGGGCCTTGCGAGCTGCGTGGCGCTGGGCCTCGCGCTCACGGCCATCCCGATCGGACGGCTGGCCGGTATTGTCTTGTTAACCATGTATGCCGCATACATGGCGTTCCTGTTTCTGGGACCCCCTGCATGACATGCATCCGCCGTCCAATAGCCGCCGCCATGCTGACGGTCATGACAGCGCTCACGTTCGCGCCCGGCGTGCGCGCGGCCTGCTGGTCGGCGGCTGAGCGTCAGGCGATCGCGGTGCGCGTGCTGCAATCGGAGATTACAGTCGGCGCGCTGACCTGCGGCATCAAGCACGCCTATGCTGCGTTCGTGAACCAGCAAGAGACCCAGTTGCGGCGTCATGGCGGCACGCTTTCCGACTATTATACAAGCGCCTACGGCGACAATGCGGGCCAGCGGAAACTTGACGCCCTGGTGACGAGGCTTGCGAATGAAGCCTCCCAACGCAAGACGCGCTGGCCGTCCGGCTATTGCGATTTCGTCTTTGCGCTGACCCATCGCGCTGCGGCGACGCCGCCGGAACGCCTGGCCGAATTCGCATCGGCCCAACCGCCCGGCCGGCGCGCGAGCACCCTGGCTGTCTGCGACTGACGGCCCGAATTCCGGCGTGCTGACCCGTCAGCCTGCCGCTGCTTCGACCACACTCAGGAACGCGGCGCCATAGCGCTCAAGCTTCGTCGCCCCTACCCCGTGCACATCGCCGAACGCGACAAGATCGCGCGGCTTGCGGGCGGCGATATCAAGCAGCGTCCGGTCCGAGAACACCACATAGGCCGGCACGTTCTGCGCCGCCGCAAGCGCCCGGCGCTTGGCCTTCAACGCCTCCAGCAGCGCCCCGTCGATGTTATCCGGCAGCGGCGCGGCCCCAGCGCGGCTCCGGCCGCCGGATGCGCGGCCGCGAGTCTCCTTGATCGGGTCGAGACGCAGCATGATCGGCATATTGCCCTTCAAGGCCTCCCGCCCTTTCGGCCCGACCCGCCAGGCGCCGTAGTCGGAGAGGTCGACCGTCGCAATTCCAAGCGCATAGAGCTGGCGAAAGATCGCGCGCCATTCATTCAAGCCGCGATCCTTGCCGACGCCGAACGTCGGCAACTGGTCATGGCCGAACCGGCGGATCTTTTCGCTGTCTTCGCCCCGCAATACAGCGATCAGGTGTTCCATGCCGAAGCGCTCGCCCGTGCGCAGGATGGCCGAGAGCGCCTTCTGCGCATCGACCGAGCCGTCGAACAGCGTGACGCCGCCATCGCAGAGGTCGCAATTGCCGCAAGGACCGGACTCATCGCCGAAATACGCGAGCAAGGTCTGCCGGCGGCACTGCGGCGCCTCCGCCAGGGCGATCAGGGCGTTCAGGCGCTGCCGCTCGATCCGCTTCTGGACGTCGGAGGCGTCGCCCTCGTCGATCTGCAGGCGGCGGAGGCGGATATCGTCCATGCCGTAAAGGGTCAGCGTTTCCGCCGGCAGGCCGTCACGGCCGGCCCGGCCGATTTCCTGATAATAGGCCTCGATTGATTTCGGCAGCCCCGCATGGGCGACGTAGCGCACGTCCGGCTTGTCGATGCCCATGCCGAACGCGACAGTCGCGCAGACGACGATGCCGTCCTCGCGCTGGAAGCGGTCCTGGGCGTCCTCCCGGTCCTCGGTCGACATGCCGGCATGATAGGCGATAGCCTTTGCGCCCTTCGCGGCCAGGGCGGCGGCCAGTTGTTCGGTCTGCTTGCGGGAATTGGCGTAGACGATGCCGCAATCGCCCGGAAACCGCGCGACGAAATCCGCGATCTGCCGGGCCGGGCTCGCCTTCGGGCGCATCTGCAGCTTGATGTTGGGGCGGTCGAACCCGCGCACGATGGCATGGGGCGGCGCGTCGAACAGGCGGGCGACGATATCGTCCCGGGTCGCAGCGTCGGCGGTCGCGGTCAGGGCGAGCGTCTGGGGCATGCCTAGGCGGCGGCGCGCCTCGCCGAGCGCGGCATATTCCGGGCGGAAATCGTGGCCCCATTGCGAGACGCAATGAGCTTCGTCGATCGCCAGAAGGTCGATCTTGCGCCCTTCCAGGAAGCGCGTGTTCTGGGGGTTCGCCAGCCGCTCCGGCGAGAGATACAGCAAGCGGAGCGCGCCCTGGTCGAGCGCATCGAATATCCGGTCGGCCTCGGCCGGGCTTGTGCCGGAATTCAGCGTGCCGGCCTCGATCCCGACGGCGCGCAAGGCCGATACCTGATCGCGCATCAAGGCCAGCAGCGGCGAGACCACGATGGCGAGGCCGCCGCGCGCCAGCGCCGGCAGTTGATAGCACATGGATTTGCCCGCCCCCGTCGGCATGACGGCGAGCACGTCCTGGCCGTCCATGACGGCCGCGATCACCTCATCCTGGCCGGGGCGCAGGCTGTCATATCCGAAAACCTCCTTCAGCAGCAGGAGAAGGTTCGCCTCGCCGTCAAAGGACATCGCTGAGGGGTCGATAGGCAAGATTGAGGTCATTGGCGACAGCTTGATAGGTGATGGCGCCCTGGTGGACGTTCAGGCCCGCCGCCAGATGCGGATCGTCCTTGAGGGCCTGGCGCCAGCCCTTGTCGGCAAGCGCCGTCACGAACGGCAGAGTCGCGTTGCAGAGGCCCTGGGTCGACGTCCGCGGGACGGCCCCCGGCATGTTGGTGACGCAATAGTGGATCACGTCGTCCACGACGTAGGTCGGGTCGTCATGGGTCGTCGGGCGGCTGGTTTCCGAGGCGCCGCCCTGGTCGATGGCGACGTCGACGATGACCGAGCCCGGCAGCATCCCCTTCACCATCTCCCGCGTCACGACCTTCGGCGCGGCGGCGCCGGGCGCGAGCACGGCGCAGATCACGAGATCGGCGCGGGCAAGATAGTGTTCCAGCGCGCCGACGGTCGAGTAGATCGTGTTCAGGGTCTTGCCATATTGCAGTTCAAGCTCGCGCAAGCGCGGGATGGATTTGTCCAGAACCGTGACGCGCGCTTCCAGGCCCATCGCCATGCGGGCCGCGTTCGCGCCGACCGTGCCGCCGCCGATCACCACGACGTCCGCGACGGCGACGCCGGGGATGCCGCCGAGCAGCATGCCGCGGCCGCCCTGCTCCTTTTCCAGGCAATGGGCGCCGACCTGAACGGCCATGCGGCCCGCGACCTCGCTCATCGGGGCGAGCAGCGGCAGGCCGCCCAGGCGATCCGTCACGGTTTCATAGGCGATCGCGGTGCAGCCCGACGCCATCAACCCTTCCGTCTGCTGCTTGTCGGCCGCCAGATGCAAATAGGTGAACAGGGTCTGGCCATCGCGCAGCATTGCGATTTCGGCGGGCAGCGGCTCCTTGACCTTGACCACCATGTCGGCCTGATCGAAGACGTCCCTGGCGGTCGCGATGATCGTCGCGCCGGCGGCGATATAGTGCTCGTCCCTGTAGCCCGCGCCGACGCCGGCCTGGGTCTCGACCAGCACCTGATGGCCATGCACCACGAGTTCGCGAACGCTGATCGGGGTCAATCCGACCCGATATTCCCGGATTTTGATTTCCTTCGGCACACCGACGCGCATGATGTTCAAGCCTCCGCTTTGGGCGCGATGCGCCACGTTTCGGGATAGGACCGCAAAAGCCAGAGCAGCAATAGCATACCGGGGATGGCGGCGAAGGACGTCAACAGACAAAAGGTTTCCCAACCGACCGCATCCGGCAGAAATCCGACCGGCGCCACCAGAACCTTGGGCGAGAACGCGACGATCGACGTCAGCAAGGCGAATTGCGCCGCCGTATAGCGCCGGTCGCATAGCGTCATCAGGAAGGCGACGAACGCCGTCTGGCCGAGGCCTGTCGCAAAATTCTCGAAGCCGACGACCCAGGCGAGCGTCTCGATTCGCATCTCGATGTCCGCCGGGCCTTCCTGCCCGGTGAGCGCGCCAAGGCCGGCGAGGACCCAGAAGCCGATGTTGGATATGGCCTGCAGAACGCCTGCGATCAGCAACGTCCGCCCTAGGCCAAAATACACCACGCCAAGGCCGCCGAGGAACGTCCCGACCATGACCGCGATGAAACCGTAGAGCTTCCCGACTTTCGCGATCGTGCTTTTCGCAAAACCGAGGTCGACATAAAGCGCGCCGGTCATTTGGCTCAACAGGGCGTCGCCGAACTTGAAGAACAGGACGAATAGCAACAGCACAAGCCAGCCGTCGCGCGTCATGAATTCCTTCAGCGGCGCCCAGTAGGCGTCGGTCATCAGACCGCTGAGCGTCTCGGGCGCTCTCAGGGGCGGCGCGCCCTCAGGCTCCGGCGCGACGAGGATGGCCGCGATGCCGATCACCAGCGTCGCGGACGTCACGATGTAGGCCAGTTCCCAGTTGAACCAGTCCGCCAGATACAGCGTGCCGACGGTCGCCATCAACATGCCGCAGCGGAACCCGTAGATCGCCATGGCGGCGCCGGCGCCGAACTCTTCGTTCTTCAGCACTTCAATGCGGTAGGCGTCGATCACGATATCCTGGGTCGCGGACAGGAAAGCGACGATCAGGGCGATGCCCGCGATCACCAGGACGCCGCCGGTCGCCGGGTCGATCATGCCGAGCGCCGCGATCGCCGCCATCAAGGCCAGATGGATCGCCAGCATCCAGCCGCGCCGCCGCCCGAAGCGCGCCGTGAAACCGGGAAGCGGCAGCCGGTCCAGCAGCGGCGCCCAGAGAAATTTCAGGGAATAGGGTATGCCGACAAGCGAAAACGCGCCGATCGCGCCCAGATCGACCCCAGCCTCGCGCAGGCGGATCGTCAGGGTCGAACTGGTCAGCAACAGCGGCAAGCCGCTGGCGAAGCCAAGCGCCAGGATCAGAAGCAAGCGCGGCCGCAGGTAGACGCCGAAGCCGCGGCCGATGGCGGACGTGGTCATCCCTCCGCTCCGGCGGCGTCCAGATGCGTCCTGAGTTCCCTGCCGAGCTTCAGGACGATGACCTCAAGCGGCTGTTCACGGCCGCGCACATCGACCGTCGCCGCCTCCAGGCCCGCCGTCGGCACGCCTGCCTTCGCCAGAACCTCGCTGGACACCACCGCCTCGGCCTTGAAATCCTTGGTCATCGGCTCCAGGCGGCTCGCGACATTGACGGCGTCGCCGATGGCAGTGATCGACCGCGTGTCGCTATAGCCCATCTCCCCGACGATCACCGAGCCGACATGCAGGCCGATGCCGATGCGCAGCGGCTGATCCAAGTCGTTCGCCAGGGTGCGGTTCAATTCGTCCAGCACCTCGGACATCTTCGCCGTCGCCGCAAGCGCCTGCCGACAGCCGACATTCGGCCCGGCTTCGATGCCGAACAGCGCCATGATGCCGTCGCCGATAAACTTGTCCAACCGGCCGCCATTCTCCTCGATCGCCTGGCCCATCGAGCGGAAATACTGGTTCAACAGGAAGACGATATCGAAGGGCAGCTTGTCCTCCGAAATCTTTGTAAACGCGCGGATATCGACGAACATGATCGCGATCTCGCGCTCGGCGCCGCTTTCATGCTCCGCGCGCTTGCCCGCATCCTTCGTCGTCGCTGTCGGCGGCAGCAGCAAGGCGACGCCGATGTCCTTGACCGGCCGGAGTTGGCACGCCAACCGGACCCCATGCGGGGCGTTGACCCGCTTCAACACCTTCAACTCGCCGTCGTCCGCCGGGGGCAGCGCATCCAGCCCTTCGGACACCCGCACCCGGCAGGTCGAGCAGCGTCCGCGGCCGCCGCAGACGCTGGCATGCGGGATGTTCGCAAGCCGGCTGGCTTCCAGCACCGACACGCCGGGGCCGACACGAACCTGCTTGCCGTCGGAATACCGGATGACGATGCCTTGCCGGCGGCGCGCCCGATGCCAGGACATCGTGCGCCATGCGGCGGCCAGCAGGATGGCGGCCGCGGCGCCGATCGCCGTTCGGTCCTTCATCGTCGCGACCCAGGCCGCCGCATCGCCGCCCGGAAACTGCACGTCGAACAACATGTCCTGGACCCAGCCGCGATCCGCGGCGAGCGCCTGAACGACCTGTCCCGCATCCACAAAGCCCAGATACGCGAGCACGGGGCAGAGCACCGCCGCCCCCAGCAGCCATGGCGCAAAGGGCGGATACCATTGCTTCAGGCGCAGCCAGAAATGCACGCCGATGCAACCGTGCGCCCAGACCGCAAAAAGCGCGAAGGTCTGTGGGATCGCCTTGGCGGGCCAGAGCGCCCAGACTGTCCAGGCATAGCTGTCAATCAGGCCATCGCGCAGCGACAAGCCGCGCGTGCCCAGAATATGCTCCGCCAACAGGAAGGGCAGCGTCAGCCCCAGCACAAGCTGCGCCCATTCCGACCGCCGCATCTTGAAGGTTCGCGACTGGGCGGCTTTCAGAAGCGCCAGAACCACATGGGCGACCAGACTTGCAGCCAGCGCGATCTCGATCGGCGGGAAGCGCCAGAACGCAATGAAGACCAGGCGCCCCTGCTCCATCGCCGCAAACGATATCAACCCAAGCGCGTGATTGAGGTAATGCGTCAGGACAAACGCGAAGAGCACAAGGCCGGATGCCAGGCGAACCCGAAACGCGACGGGGCCGACGCCGAGTGGCTTGCCTCTAGAGGCCGTGGGCGCGGGCGATGTCGGCAAGCGACTGCTCCGGTCTGGCGCCGAAGTGGGAAATCACCTCAGCAGCCGCAAGGCCGCCCAAGCGGGCGGAAGCGGCAAGATCATAGCCAAGCGCCTGGCCGAATAGGAACCCGGCGGCGTAAAGATCGCCGGCGCCGGTGGTATCGACGATCTTCGCGACGGGCTCAGCCGGGCTCTCGACCCGTTCGGCGCCGGCGATCGCGACGGACCCGGCGGGGCCCCGGGTCAGCGCGGCGACCGCGACCGCCTTGCCCGCCAATGTCGCGGCGGCAGCGAAGTCGTCCGTCTCGTACAGGGCGCCAATTTCCGCCTCATTGGCGAACAGGATATCCACGTGCGCGTCCAGCAGATCCAGAAACTCCGCCCGGTGGCGTTCGACGCAGAAACTGTCCGAAAGCGTTAGCGCGACCTTGCCGCCGCTCGCCCGCATCGCCTGAATAGCTTTCAGGACCGCCGCCTTGGCCGGCGGCGCATCCCAGAGATAGCCTTCAATATAGAGGATGCCCGCGCGGCCGATGATCGCCGGGGCCACATCATCCGGCGTAATTTCGGTCGATGCGCCGAGAAACGTCATCATGGTGCGCTGCGCGTCGGGCGTCACGAAGACGAAGCAGCGCGCCGTCGGCATGCCCATGGTCGCGGGCGCCGTGGAAAACTCGACGCCGCCTGCGCGAATGTCATGGGCGAAGATATTGCCCAATTGGTCGTCGCGCACGCGGCCGACGAAGCCCGCCTGCCCGCCGAAGGACGCGATCCCAGCGGCGGTATTCGCCGCCGACCCGCCCGAAATTTCCCGCGCTGGCCCCATCCGGCTATAAACGGCGGCGGCCGTTCCGGCGTCGATCAGGGTCATGCCGCCCTTGGCCATGCCCTCGGCGGCGATAAACGCATCGTCTACGGCAGCGATCACATCGACGATCGCATTGCCAATGGCGATAACGTCCAGCGCCTTGATCGACATAAACCCAGAACTCCAATTTCGAATCGGGCCGGAGTATAACGGGCTTACGCGACGCCGCCAGCCGCATCCCCGGAGGAAATGAGCGATGCTGCACGACCTTTCCCGCGCGATCGCGCAACTTCGCGATCCGCGGCTCTTGAAGCCGCTGGTTCTCAGCCTGATCTCGGCCGTGCTCCTGCTGGCCGTGCTGTCGGCCCTGGCTGTATGGGGCCTGACCTCGCTGGACCTTGGCGGCGGGGTCTTCGGATTCTCATTGCTGGACCGCGCCCTGGCCTGGTTGATCGATAGCGCCGCTGTCGCCCTGGGCGTCGTCATCGCGATCATGCTGTTTCCGGCGGCCGCAATCGGCTTGCAGTCGCTGTTTCTGGATGCAGTCGCGGACGCGGTCGAAGCGAAACACTATCCGAACCTGGCGCCCGGCCGCCGCCAGCGCGTCGGCGAGATCATTGCGACCGCGCTCCGCCTGACGCTCGTGGTGCTTGGCCTCAATCTCGCGCTGCTGTTCGTCTGGCTCATCCTGCTGCTGGTCGCGACGCCGCTTGCGCCGATCCCCTATTACCTCGTCAACGGATACCTGCTCGGGCGGGAATATTTCGAGCTTGTGGCGCTGCGCCGGATGACGCCGGAACAGGCGGTCGTGTTGCGCAAGCGGAAGCTTGGGTGGAACATGGCTGACGGCATCGTGCTGACGGTGCTGTTCACGATACCGATCGTCAATTTCGCCGGCCCGATCATCGCGTCCGCCTATATGACCCACCGCTTCCATCGGGTCTGGCGGCCGGAAGCCTTGACCGACGTCCGCATCGTCTAAACGAAAAAGCGCCAGCCGGGAGGCAGGCGCGCTCTCACTTGAGCACGCCCATCTCCTAGCTGGCGCTTCAATCGTCGTTCTGCGCGACGGCCGATCAGCGCGGCGCGATGACCATGACCATCTGCCGGCCTTCCATGCGCGGCAGCTGTTCCACCTTCGCCAATTCGTCGAACTCGTCCCTGACCCTGACCAGAACCCGCGCGCCGATATCCTGGTGCGCCAGCTCGCGGCCCCGGAAGCGCATGGTGACCTTGACCTTGTCGCCGTTCTCCAGGAACTTGCGCGCCGCCTTCATCTTGATCTCGTAGTCATGCTGCTCGATGCCCGGACGCAGCTTGATCTCCTTGACCTCGATCACCTTCTGCTTCTTGCGGGCTTCGTTTTTCTTTTTCTGGGCTTCGTACTTGAAGCGCCCATAGTCCAGGAGCTTACAGACCGGCGGCTCCGCATTCGGCGAAACTTCCACCAGGTCGAGACCGGCGGCGGCGGCGGCGTCGAGCGCGGCCATGCGGGTCACGACCCCCAACATCTCTCCGTCGACGCCGACGAGGCGTACGCTCCGGCTTTCGATATCTTCATTAATACGGGGGCCATCCTTCGAGGGCGGCGCTTGCATGTGTGGACGCGCTATGGATCGAACTCCTGATTTGCCGCCGTGTCACAAGCGCGCGCCAAGGAATTTCCAGTCCCTGGCGCGCCTTCGGCGGCGGATTTAAAAAACGTCCGTCAAGCCATTATTGGACTGACGGCATCTTGGCCTCTTCTTTAAGGGTAGCAATCGCTAAGTCAAGCGCAAGGGTTTCCTGATCCCTGCCGCCAAGCCGACGTAGCGCCACCGTGCCTTCCTCCGCCTCGCGCCGGCCGACGACCAGCATGATCGGGGTTTTGGCGAGACTGTGCTCCCGAACCTTGTAGTTGATTTTCTCGTTGCGGATATCGAGATCGGCCCGAATCTCGGCAGCCTTCAACTTGGCCAGCACGTCGTGGGCATAGGCGTCCGCATCGGAGACGATCGTCGCGACAGTCGCCTGCACCGGCGCCAGCCAGAGCGGCAGACGCCCGGCATAATTCTCGATCAGGATGCCGATGAAGCGTTCGAACGACCCCAGAATCGCCCGATGCAGCATGACCGGCGTATGGCGCTGGCTATCCTCGCCGATATAGCTGGCGCCCAGGCGATCAGGCAGCACGAAGTCGACCTGGAAGGTGCCGCATTGCCAGTCCCGGCCAATCGCATCGCGCAGAACGAACTCGAGCTTCGGGCCGTAAAATGCGCCCTCGCCCGGATTTAATTCTACATCGATGCCGCTGGCGACGACCGCGTCCATCAAGGCTTTCTCGGCCTTGTCCCAAACCGCGTCCGCCCCCGCCCGGACTTCCGGCCGGTCGGAGAACTTCACCTTGACGTCGGTAAAGCCGAAATCCTTGTAGACCGAGAGCAGCAGGGCGCAGAACGACCGGCATTCGTCAGTGATCTGGTCTTCCGTCGCGAAGATATGCGCGTCGTCTTGAGTGAATGCCCGCACCCGCATGATGCCATGCAGGGAGCCGGACGATTCATTGCGGTGGCAGGAACCGAATTCCGCCATCCGCATCGGAAGATCGCGATAACTCTTGAGGCCCTGCTTGAAGATCTGCACATGGCAAGGACAGTTCATCGGCTTCAGGGCGAGGATGCGTTCGTCCTCGGTTTCGGCAGTGAACATATGCTCGCGGAATTTTTCCCAGTGGCCCGACGCTTCCCAGAGCGAGCGATCCACCAATTGCGGGGTCTTCACCTCGAAATAGCCTTCACGCTCCAGCCGCGCGCGCATATAGGTCTCGCACTGGCGATACAGGGTCCAGCCCTTGGCGTGCCAGAAGATCGAGCCGGCCGCCTCTTCCTGCAAATGGAACAAGCCCATCTCGCGGCCGAGGCGCCGATGGTCGCGCTTCTCCGCTTCCTCCAGCATGGTGAGATAGGCGGCAAGCTCCTTCGGCGTCCGCCAGGCGGTGCCATAGATCCGCTGCAGCATGGCGTTCCGGTGGTCGCCGCGCCAGTAGGCGCCAGCGACGCTCATCAGCTTGAACGCCTCGCCGACCCGGCCGGTCGAGGGCATGTGCGGCCCCCGGCAAAGGTCGATCCAATCGCCCTGGCGATAGATCGAGATCACCTCGCTCTCGGGAAGATCACGGATGAGCTCCGCCTTGTATGCTTCGCCGCGGGCTTCAAAAAATGCGATCGCCTCGTTGCGATCCCATTCCTCGGGCTGGAACGCTTCGTTGCGACGGATGATCTCGCGCATCTTGGCGTCGATGCCCTCGAGGTCTTCCGGCGTAAAGGGTTCATCGCGCGCGAAATCGTAGTAGAAGCCGTTCTCGATCGACGGGCCGATAGTGACTTGCGTGCCGGGGAAAAGTTCCTGCACCGCTTCCGCCAGGACGTGGGCGCAATCGTGGCGGTAAAGCTCAAGCGCTTCCGGGCTTTGGGGCGTGACGATCTCCACAGCCGCGCCATGCGGCAAGCGAGTCGCAAGGTCGACCACCTTGCCGTCCAGCTTGATCGCGATCGCCTGCTTCTGCAGGCTTTTGGAAATATCGCCAGCGAGGTCCGCCCCCGTGGCGCCCGCCGTCAACGTGCGCTTGGCGCCGTCCGGCAGGGTGACTTCCACAGTGGCGTTCGCCAGAGCGTCGCTCGGCATATCGACCTCATCTCGTTAAATCGTGACGGAAAGCGCGCAAACTAGCGTTATGCAGGAGCCTGTCAACGCAGGCGCGACCATGGCGGCCTATAGTTAACGGGGCGTTGACGCGAAGATCGCGGCATAAAGCTTGACGGTCGCAAGGGCGCTCGCCCCGGCCGAGAAGTATGCGATTGCGCGGCGGCGCGCCAGGTCCGCCATTTCCGAGCGCGCGGCGCTTGGCCGCCCGAGCACATCGGCGACGGCCGCCGCAATGGCTTCCGGATCGATCGGCGAGACCAGCCGTCCGGTCTGGCCGTCCTCGACCACTTCAGCGGTCGCGCCATGATCGGCGCCGACGACGGGCTTGCCAAGCGCCGCCGCCATCGCCGCCGTCGGGTCCTGGCCAAGCGGCTCGGTCGGCAGGGAGACGACGATATCCGACAGCATCATCGCGGCCGGCAGATCGTCCAGCTTGCCCGTCAGGAACACGCGGGCGCTCATGCCGGACTTCCGGGCGATCCAGCCAAGCTGTTCGGCATAGCTGTTCTTCTTGCCGACATCGCCCGCGATGATGACCGTCAGATCCTTGAGCCTGGGATCGGCGTTCAGCAGCGCCAGCGCGCGGGTCAGGCCATGCTGGCCGCGCAGCGGCTCGATCGCGCCGGGCGCCAGGATCGTCGGCGCCGGCTCCTCCAGCATGCCCCAGGTCTGGCAAAGCCGCGTCAGCCGCTCGGCGCTCACGCCGTCGGGCGCATAGATGCTGGTATCGACGCCATCGGGAATGATCGCGATCAGGCGTTGCTGCTTCGGCGCGTCCCGCTGCAGCACGTCCCGGACATGGCGCGATCCGGCGACGATGCAGTCGCCCTCCGCCAGCGCGCCGCCATCCTTGTCGGCGTCCCGGAACGGCGCGTCGGTCCCGCAGGACGTGACCAGCAGCGCCCGGCCGCCTCGGGTCGCCTGCCGCGCGGCCCAGGCGATCTCCCGGCCCCGGGCATGCACGATATCCACGCCAAGCTCGTCGATCAGGCGCTTCAGCCGCCCGGCGTTCCGCGCGATCGCGACAGGCCCCCGGCCGTCGAGCGGCAAGGGATGGAATTCGACGCCGATGCGCTTCAGGCGTTCGACCGGCCCCCCGCCGGCGGCGACGATGGAGCGCCCGCCCGCCAGCGCCGCTGCTTCCGCCGCCCAGAGCGCCGCCGCCTCGGCCCCCTGCGCATCGATCGCCGGCATGGCTTGCAGAATGACCGGCTTCCGGCCGAGCGCCTCGAAGGCCGTGCGCATGGCCGCCTTCGTGGCTTGGTCGAGCGCCAGCGTGCCGCTAGAGTGCGCGAATCTCAGAGGCGACGGCCCTTGACGCAACATCGGCGTCGCTCTCCTTGAGTAAAAATGACCCGTCTTGCGACGACCCGCCTGGAGACGCCCATGGAAATCGACGTAAGCGCTCTTCCCGTCGACCGTCTGGCGACGCCGGATGGCGGCTATATCGCCTACAGGCGCAGCGAGGGCAAGCAGGCGGGCTTGCCCGGCGTCGTCTTCATCCATGGCCTGCGGTCCGACATGGACGGCGGCAAGGCCGAGCGGCTGCATGCGTTCTGTCTTTGCCGCGGCCAGGCGTTTCTGCGCTTCGACTGCCGGGGACATGGCCGGTCGTCGGGCACGTTCGAAGCGACCGTGCTGAGCGACTGGGCCGACGACGCCCTCCTCGCCGTCGACCGCTTGACCGCTGGCCCCCAGATCGTCGTGGGCTCCAGCATGGGCGGCTGGCTGATGCTGCTGACGGCCCTGGCGCGGCCCGAGATCGTGACCGGCGCGGTCGGCATCGCCGCAGCGCCGGACTTCACCCGACGCTTCCGGGAAGCGCTTTCAGCGGAAGACCGGGCCGCCCTCGCCGCGACTGGCCGGATCGAGCGGCCGACCGATTATGACGACGCCCCCTATGTCTTCACCCAAGCGCTCCTGGATGACGGCGACCGGCGATCCGTCCTGACCGGCCCCCTGGCTTTCAATGGCCGGCTTCGGCTGTTGCACGGCATGCGGGACGACGCGGTGCCATGGGAACTGGCGCTGGAGATCGCCGCCAAGACCGCATCCGACGATGTGCGCGCGCATCTGATCAAGGACGGCGACCACCGCCTTTCCCGGGAAAGCGATCTCCGCCTGTTATGCGCCGTCGTCGCGGAATTGTCGGCGCCGTCGCCCGATCCATGAGCCTTCGTGGCGTCGCCCTCGCCGCAGCCGCCGGCGCCGCCTTTCTGACATGGGCTTGCGCCGCCGATCCGGGCGCGCCGACCGAAGGCGCGGGAGCGACCGCAAGCCAGGCCGTCATTCGGATATTTCCCCGCGGCCCGGTCGATGGCCAGCCCTTCGGCGGCCTTTCCGGCCTTGCCTGGGATAATAACGCCAAGGCATTGATCGCCGTCAGCGACCGCGGCGACGCTTTCAGCATGCCGACCAGGCCGGAAGACCCGGCCCGCTTTGTCGCGAAGCTGCGTCGGCCAAGCCGCATGTTCGATCCCGAGGCCTTGCTCTGGCAGCCGGAGGGACGCTGGATCGTGGCGTTCGAGGGCGGCGGCGGGCTCGGGTTCTATCGGGGCGCTGCAGCGGCGCTCGGCGAGACGCCCGAAGCCGTTCTCCGCCCCAAGGCCTGGAGCGAACTCCCTGAGAACGCGCGCATCGAGACGCTGGCGGCGCTCGACTTCGGTCGCCTCTTCGCCATCGCCGAGGGCGGGACGGGCGCCGAACGGCAAGCCTGGATCATCGATGGCGCGGTCCTTTCCCCCCGCAGCTATCCCATCGAGCAAGGCTTTCTGCCGGTCGACGCGACGGCCTTGCCGAATGGCGACATCCTGGTGCTGGAACGGCGCTTCAATGGCTTCATCCCGCCATTCTTCTCGACTCGACTGGCGCTGATCCCCGCGTCCAGCCTGGACGCCAGCGACGGCCCGCTCGCCGTCAGCCAACGCCGCGAGATGACCGGGATCTTGCCGTCCGAGAACTGGGAAGGCGTGACGCTCGCGGCCGGCCCGTCAGGCGCCCTGATCTGGCTGGTCTCCGACGATAATTTCCAATGGCCGCAGCGCACCCTGCTCGCCAGAATGCCGCTGGAATACGTCATCGACCTGATGCGGCCGCGTTGAAGTCCGTCGAAACCAAGCTACGGTGTCCGGACCCGACCGCCACACTATGTGAAAGCCCGCTCCCATGACCCTGGACCCAGTCACGCTCGCCGTCCTGAACGGTCGCCTGGAGCAGATCGTCGACGAGATGGATGCCACGCTGTTTCGGAGCGCCTTCAACCCGATTATCGCCGAAGCCCACGACGCCTCCCACGGGATCTACCATCGGGATACCGGCGAAACCCTGGCCCAGGGCAAAAGCGGCCTGCCGATCTTCGTCGGCGCGATGGCGTTCGCGGTCAAGACCGTGATCGCCAAGGCGGCCCGCGACCGGGATCTGGCGGACGGCGACGTCTATATCTTCAACGATCCCTGGGACGGCGGCACGCATCTCTCGGACTTTCGTCTGGTGCGGCCGGTCTATCGCGACGGCCGGGTCTTCTGCTGGATCGCTTCGGTCGGCCATTGGCACGATGTCGGCGGCGCCGTGCCCGGCAACTACAATCCGGCCGCGACCGAGGCCTGGCAGGAAGGCTTCATCTGCCCCCCCGTGAAGCTCTATCGGGCCGGCGTCTACCAGACCGACATCGTCGACATGCTGCAATCGAACTCCAGGCTGCCGGTCAGCCTCTACGGCGACCTGAACGCCCAGATCAACGCGCTCGACCTGGGCCACGACCGCCTGACCGGCCTGCTCGACGCCTATGGCGATGCGGTGATCGACGAGGCCCTCGTCGCGCTCCGGGACCGGGCGGAGCAGTTGATGCGCCAGGAAATTCGCGCCCTGCCGGACGGCGTCTATCGGGCGCGGGATTTCATGGATAATGACGGCGTGATCGACAGGCCCCTGGAGCTGCATCTGGCGATCACGGTCGCGGACGACGCCATGACGCTGGATTTCACCGGCTCGGCGCCGGCCTGCCTCGGGCCCATCAACATCAGCGAGGCGACGACCCATGCCGCCTGCTATGTGGCGATGAAGCACGTCTTCGACGAAATCCCGGCGAACGCCGGCGCCATGGCCCCGATCACGGTGATCATCCCGGAAGGGTCCGTCCTCGCGGCGAAGCGGCCGAAGCCGGTGGGCGGCTATACGGAAACCATCCTCCGGCTGATCGACTTGGTGTTCCAGGCGATGGCCGACGCCGCGCCGAAACGCTCGAACGGCTGCGCTTACGGCACCATCAACGCGCTCTCGATCGCCGGGCGCCGGACCGGCACGGGCGCGCCCTGGGTCATGTTCTCCTTCTTCGGCGGCGGCCACGGCGGATCGGACGCGAGCGACGGCCTGCAACACGGCAACGCCCCGATCTCCACCGCGACGATCCCGCCCCTGGAGATACTGGAGGCGGCCTACCCGGTCGCCTTCCGGCAATGGGCGCTGAGGCCCGATTCTGGGGGGGTCGGCCGGCATCGCGGCGGCCTCGGGGCGATCTATGAGATTGAGCTTCTGGAGGAAAACGCGGAAGCTTTTCTCTTCGGCGAGCGGGGACGGACGCCGCCGCCGGGCATCCTCGGCGGCGGTCCCGGCGCCTTGAATCGCTTCCAATTCGACACTTCCGAAGGCCGCAAAACGCCGCGAATGGCGTCGAAGATCGTCGGGATCAAGTTGGAGCGCGGCATGCGCGTCAGGCTGGAAACGCCCGGCGGCGGCGGCTATGGCGACCCGGCCGAGCGGGACCCAGCAGCGATCGCCGCCGATCTGGCGGCCGGCTACGTCACGGAGAAGCCTCGATGAGCGGCTGGATTGTCGGCGTCGATGTCGGCGGGACCTTCACGGATGTCTTCGCCATTCACCCGGAGACCGGCCAGGTCAAGACCGCGAAGACGCCATCGACGCCAGCCGACCAGTCCATCGGCTTCCTGAACGGCTTGACCGCAGTCGCTCAACTCGACGCGATCGGCGCCGTCGTGCATGGCACCACGGTCGGCACCAACGCCCTTCTGGAGCGGCGGGGCGCCCGGACTGGACTGATCGCGACGGAGGGCTTCAGGGACGTGCTCGAGATGCGCCGCCGGGACCGGCCGCGGACATGGGGGCTACGCGGCACTTTCACGCCCGTCGCGGCGCGCCAGCACCGCCTGGAAGCGCCCGAACGCACCCTGGCCAGCGGCGAGATCGAACGGCCCGTCGACCTGGCGGCGGTCGAAGCCGCGGCGCGGACGTTGCTGGACGCCGGATGCGAGGCCATCGCCATCGCTTTCATCAATGCCTACGCCAATCCGGAAAACGAACAACGCGCCCGGGACGCCGTCGCCCGTATCTGGCCGAACGCCCATATCACCGCCGCGACGGACATCCTGCCGGAAATCCGGGAGTTCGAGCGGACGTCGACCGCCGTCCTGAACGCCTATCTGCAGCCAGTGATGGGGCGGTATCTCCGCCGCTTGGGCGACGCGCTGTCGGCTGGCGGCGCCGGCCTCCTGATCGTGCAATCGAACGGCGGCCTGATGACGGCGGAGGAAGCAGCGCGCGCGCCGATCCGGACGGCCCTCTCCGGCCCGGCCGCCGGCGTCGTCGCGGCGCGCGCCGTCGGCCTGGCCGCCGGCTATGCGAATGTCATCGCCTGCGACATGGGCGGCACCAGCTTCGACGTCTCCCTGATCGCCGACGGCCGGACGGCGCTGGCGGCCGAAATCGCCATCGACTTCGGCATGGTCGCCCGCGCGCCGATGGTCGAGATCACGACCATCGGCGCCGGCGGCGGCTCGATCGCCTGGGTCGATGCGGGCGGCATGTTGAACATCGGCCCGGAATCGGCGGGCGCGGACCCCGGTCCCGTCGCTTACGGCAAGGGCGGCGAGCGGCCGACGGTCACCGATGCGAACGTCGTGCTCGGGCGCATCAATCCCGAAAGCCCGATTGGCGGCGACCTGAAGCGCCTGGATGTCGAGGCCGCCAGGAACGCGCTCGCCAGGCATGTCGGCGAGCCCCTGGGCCTCGGTCCGATGGATGCCGCGGAGGCTGTCATCCGGGTCGCGAATGCGCGCATGGCGGGCGCGATCCGCCTGGCCTCGATCGAACGCGGCCACGATCCGGCGAAATTCATCGCCATGCCGTTCGGCGGCGGCGGCGCCTTGCATGCGGGCGCCCTGGTTCGGGAAGTCGGCCTCGCCGGCGCGCTGTCGCCCCGGTATCCGGGCGTGCTTTCAGCCCTGGGCGCCGTCATCGCGGATATGCGGCGCGACTATGTGCAGACCCTGAACCGGCCGCTTCATGCCATCGACGCGGACGAGCTTGCAAGCGTCATCCAGGCCTTCTGGGCGGATGGCCGCGCCGCCATCGACGCCGCCGGCGTGCCCCTGATCGACCGCCGGGGCGAGGTCGAGCTCGATATGCATTATCAGGGCCAGACCCACGCCATCGCCGTCCGCCTGGGCGCCGGCGCAGCGCCGGACGCCATCCCGTGCGGCCAGGGCGCTATCCAGGCGGCGTTCGAGAGCGCTTACCGCGCCGCCTATGGACGGCTGCTGACGGGGCCGGCCATTCGGATCATGAACGTGCGCGTCGCCATCATCGGCCAGCGGCCGCCGTTCGACATGGCGCGGCTCAAGCCTGAAGGCGGCTCGCTGGAAGCTGCTGAGCGCGGCGCCCGCAAGGTCTATGCCGACGGCGCCTGGCACGACGCCCGGATCTTCGCCCGACTGCTGCTGCCTGCCGGCGCCCGGATCGATGGACCCGCCGTGCTGGAGCAGCCGGACGCGACGATCTTCGTCGACCCAGGGCTCAAGGCGACCGTCGACGCCCTTGGCAATGTGCTTGTGAACGCGGCCCCGTGACGCTCACCGCCCAGACATCCAGGCCATGAGCAGTCGCCCGCTTCTCCGGAACCGTGGCTTTCTGTGCTTTGTCGCGGGGCGCGCCGCGTCTGTGATGGCGGTGCATGGGCTGACGGTCGCCATTGGCTGGCATGTCTACCAGATGACCGGCGATCCCGTGGATCTGGGCTATGTCGGCCTCGCCCAGTTCGCGCCGGCGCTGTTGTTTTTCCTGGCGGCCGGGATTGCGGCCGACCGGTTCGACCGGCGCGGCATCCTGGCGATCTGCGCCTTCATTCACGTCGCCGTCGTCGCGGCCTTCATGGCCTTGCTGCGGGACGGAGGCGGGAGCATGGCCCCGATCCTCGCGCTCCTGGCGCTGCATGGCCTGGCGCGGTCCTTCTATCATACGGCCAATCAGGCGCTCTTGCCGCAATTGGTGCCGGCCGAGCAATTTCCGAACGCCATCGCCTGGTCGACTTCGGCCAGCAAGGCGGCGCAATTGACGGGTCCAGCCGCGGCGGGCGGGCTGCTCGCCTGGATCGGCGACGGGGTTTACTGGCCGATCATGGCGCTCTTTCTGATCGCGGCGGTCACCCCCTTGCTGATCGCGAAACCAGTCTTTGCCGGCAACCGGGAACGGGTGACGCTCACCTCCGTTCTCGGCGGGTTCGGTTATATCTGGGGCCAGAAGATCGTCCTTGGCGCGATCTCCATCGACCTGCTGGCGGTCCTGTTCGGCGGCGTCATGGGATTGTTGCCGGTCTACGCAAGCGACATCCTGCATGTCGGGCCGGCGGGGCTTGGGTGGATGCGGGCGATGCCGGGCGTCGGCTCGCTGGCGGTGGGGCTGGCGCTCGCTCAGATCGCGGCGCCGCGGTTCATGGGGCCGCTGATGTTCGCGGCGCTTGGCCTGTTCGGCGCGTCGATCGTCGTCTTCAGCCTCTCGGAACTGTTCTGGCTGTCGCTCGTCGCCCTGTTTCTCTACGGCGCGGGCGACATGATCAGCGTCTATGTCCGGCAGACCGTGGTGCAGATCGCGACGCCTGACGCGATGCGCGGTCGCGTCAGCGCCGTCAATTCGATCTCGATCAATGCGTCCAACGAATTGGGCGATTTCCGCGCGGGCATGACGGCCGGGTTCGTCGGCGTCGTGCCGGCGGTGCTGATCGGCGGCGTCGTCACCTGCGGCGTCACCGCCCTCTGGGCCGTGCTGTTCCCCGGCCTCCGGCGGATCGACCGGCTGCGGGATATCCAGCGCTTATAGGCGGCGGCGCACAAGAAAAAGCCCAAACGGCCTGGAGGCCATTTGGGCTCATCGTCGCTCACGCCTCGGCGTCAGGAATTAGCCTGAGAATTCCCAATTCAGATTTTCGAGCGCATCCAGGACGATGCCCGTCCCGACGGCGATCAGCAGGATTTCCCCGGCCACGGGGACATAGCGGTGGCGCGGCGGCGGCGCGGGCAGTTGGATAAGAATGGGTCGCGGAACCTCATAGTAGATCACATCCCGCGGCAGCGGCCGCCCGATCTGCCAGCGCTTGGCTTGGCCTGGCGGCATACAGCCATTGTGCTTCTTCTTCAGGCCGGGCGGGCAATGGCCCCGCCGAAATTCGTTCGCATAGTAATCGTGGGCATAGGCCCTATGACGATCGTCGAAATGCTTGGGCTTGCCGCCCCTGTCGTCACGGTCGCCTCGGCGGTCTCCATCCGAATGGCGCTGCTCGTCGCGATATCGATCGTCTCGGCGGTCGTCGGAGCGAGCGTTATCGTCGCGGTCCTTGCCCTTGTGGCCCTTGTCCTTGTCGCCTTTCCCGGCATGGCCGTCGCCTCGGCTCTGCTCGACCTGCTCCCGATCCTTGTGACCCTTGCCGGAATTGCCGCGTTCGCCCGATTGCGCCATCGCGGCGCCGCCGCTCATCAGAGCCAGCGACAGAATCGCAGGCAGGATAAATAAACCACGTTTCATCGCATGACTCCTTGGGATGCCGGATGTAGCATCGCGTTAACGAAAATATTCGTCGCTTATTGCTCAAATACAATCAAATGACATTCAAAGAGTTTTTCCATAAACCTTCAAACAATCATCTGTCTCCTAGTATCGAATTTTAGCGACTTGATTGTGGCGACAATAGGCCGGTCACGCGGCGCGATTTAGTAAACCTGGTTGCTAGATCAAAATATCTTCTGCCCCGATCGCCGCCTTCGCGACGCCCTCGAGCAGCACGGAATCCGGCCCGTCCAGATCGATCAACGCGCCGCCTGCAATATCGTTCGTCAACGCCATGACCGCTGCGAAACTGGCGAAGCCGTGGGCGCTCAGATCCAGGACGTCCTCGATGACGCTGAAATCCGTGATCCGGTCGTTGTGGTCGCCCGGCGCATGGATGTAGCTGTCGGCGCCGAACTGGCCGGTCATCCGATCGTTGCCCAGGCCGCCCGTGATCACGTCGTCGCCGCTATTGCCGAAGATGCGGTCGGCGCCGGCCCCGCCCCCGATGACGTCGTCGCCGACCAGGGCGACGATTTTGTCGCCGCCGTCAGCGCCGTCGATGACGTCGCCGGAATTGATGCGGTTCGCGCCCGTGATGCGGTCGCGGCCGGCGCTGCCCGTCAGTTCCAGGCCGACGGATGCGAACAATCCGACCAGAAACTCCACATTGTCGGGATTGGCGAAGTCGACAAAGGCGTTGATGCGATCCACGCCTTCATCCGCAAGCTCGTTCACAACGTCGCCGACATCGTCGACCGTATAGATATCGTCGCCGTCGCCGCCGGACATCGTGTCGGCGCCGCTACCGCCGTTCAACCGGTCGAAACCGGCGCCGCCCGTCAGCACGTCGTCGCCGCCGCGCCCGACCAGGATATCGTCGCCGCCGGCGCCCGAGAGCGCATTCGCCTGGATGTCGCCGAGCAGCGTGTTGGCGCCGCTATTGCCGGTCAGGAGACCGGTCCCGATCGCCTCGCCATTTTCGATGGCGCTTGGCAATGTAAAGGCGATCGAGGCGACGACGGTATCCTCGCCGGACGTTTCGAAGATCGTGTCGCCGGCGTCATCGATGACATAGCGGTCATTCCCGACCTGCCCCGCCAGTTGATCGGCGCCCGCGCCGCCATCCAGCACATCGTCGCCATCGGCCCCGATCAGGGTGTCGTCGCCATTGCCGCCGAAGACGGTTTCATTGGCGGCTGCGCCCTGAAAAAAGCTGTCGCCGTCGGGCAGGATCGCCGTTTCGATCGATACAAATTTCGCGGCATCGGTGAAATTGAGGCTGATGCTGGAATTCCGCGTGCCGTCGAGAATGTCGTCCCCGTCGCCGCCATCGAAGACGGTGGTCTGAAACCGGAAGAACAGCCGGTCATCGCCGTCGCCGCCGAACAACTGATCGGCCCCGCCGTTGAAATTGCCCTGGAGGAACCCCAGCCCATCGAGTTCATCCGCCCCCGCGCCGCCGCGCAGGATGTCCGCGCCGCCGCCGCCGAACAGCGTATCGTCGCCGTCCTCGCCATCGATCTCATCGTCTTCCTGATTGCCGAAAACGACATCCCCCCCGCCGCCGAGCGCCATATTCGTATCGAAGACCGGCGCCATGAACCGGTCGGCGACCGATGTGCCCGCGATATCGATTTCGGCGTTCGCTTCGTCCGCGGCGATCGTCAACTGGTCGAGATTGAAACTGGAAATGCCGCCATAGAGGAAAGCCAGCGCCTGTTTGTCGAGCGTCCCGATATCGCTGACGATTTCGCCGGCGCCGACGCTTTTCATCACGGTGTTCTCGACCCCCTCCAGGCTGGGGTCGAGCGTGTTCGTCCCCTGGTCCGAGTGGTCGAGCCCCAGGCCATGGCCGATTTCATGGAGCAGGATGCGGAACCCGGAATTGCCTTCGGCGAGCGGGAAATGCGCCTGGTTCATGACCACGTGGCCGAGCGAGCCGAAGGCCGCATTCACCGAAGGCGTATTCGCGAAGCTGACGACATTGCCATTGCTGAGAATGCTGGTCGCATCGACGAATTGCAGCATGCCGCCGGTTTCGACCTCGACGAAGCGAATGCCAGCCGAAGCCGCGAAGACCGCCAGCGCGTCGCGCACGATCGCCTGCTGGCCGGCGTCGGCAAATCCGGTGGTGAAATCGCCGATAACCTTGTCGGGAAAGTCGCCCTCGCTCGGCAGTTCCGCCGCGCGGTCATCGAAGGAATATGTCACGATCACGGGCGTGCCGAGATCGCGCGCGCCATTCCAACGCTGCGCGTCATTGTCGAACAGGACAGCAGTGAAATCAGTGACGACAGCCATAAATTCAGCCTCTTGTCGTAAGCGGGTCGGAGTTTGCAGCTTAGGCCATCGCGCCCGGCCTGACCGGCGACCATGGTCACAGGCAACCTCGATGCCTGGGTCGCGAACGCCAAACTGCGGCTCTATCTCACATCGTGCAGGCGATTGGCCTGCCGTAGAGTTGTCGCCAATGAACGTAGGGGCGAAATGATGGAGAAAAAGCCCTCAGTCGGGCTATTCGTGACCTGCCTCGCCGATGTCATGCGGCCGAGCGTCGCTTTTGCCGCTATCCACCTGCTGGAAGCGGCCGGCGCAGACGTCCATGTGCCGGAAGCGCAAACCTGCTGCGGCCAGCCCGCGTTCAATTCAGGGGCCGACGCCCCGGCCCGCGCCATCGCCTGCCAGGTGATCGAAGCTTTTCAGCGCTTCGACTATGTCGTCGCCCCCTCCGGCTCCTGCGCCGGCATGATCAAGACCCACTACGCCGCGCTGTTCGAGAACGCGCCAGACTGGGCGCTCCGCCATGAAGAACTCGCGGCGAAGACCTATGAGCTGACGCAATTTCTGCATGACGTGATGGGCTGGCGGCCCGATGGCGTCGCCCTCAACGCGAAAGCCGCCTATCACGACAGTTGCTCGGGCCTCAGAGAGCTCGGCGTCAAGCGGCAGCCGCGCGCGCTGCTCGCCGGCGTCGAAGGGCTCGAACTCACGCCGCTCGTCGGCGAGGAAGCCTGCTGCGGCTTCGGCGGCGCGTTCTGCGTCAAGTACCCCGAGATTTCAAACGCGATCGTCGCCGACAAGGCCCGCGCGATCGAAGCGACCGGCGCCGATCTCCTGCTCGCCGGGGACCTTGGCTGCCTGATGAACATGGCCGGCAAGCTTTCCCGCGCCGGCAGCCGGGTCAAATGCTTTCACGTCGCCGAAGCGCTCGCCGGCATGGCTGAAGGCGACGGCATATGACCGCGCCCGCCTCGCCCGCCGATTTCAAAGCCGAAGCGAAGGCGGCGCTCGGCCGACCGCAACTGAAGATCGCGCTCGACCGGGCGACGGGCTTGCTCCAGGGCCGTCGCGCCCAGGTGCTGGCCGAATATCCCGAGTATGCGGCGGCGCGCGACGCCGCGGCGGACATCAAGGACCACACGCTCAAGTATCTGGATCACTACGCGGCGCAATTCCAGGCGGCCGCCGAGGCCAATGGCGCGGTCGTGCATTGGGCCGAGACGCCCGCCGAGGCGACCCGGATCGTCGTCGATATCTGCAAGCGCCGGGGCGCCAGGAGCGCCACACGGGTCAAGTCGATGCTCGGCGAGGAGATCGGCCTGCCCGACGCGCTCGCCGCCGCCGGGATCGAGCGCGTCGAAACCGACCTTGCCGAGCACATCATCCAACTGGCGGACGAGCGGCCCTCTCATATCGTCATCCCGGCGCTCCACAAGACCCAGGAAGAAATCGCGGAGCTGTTTACGGCGAAGCACGCCAGGCCGCGCGCCTCGGAAGCGGTCGAAGCGCTGGTCGAAAGCGCGCGCCACGAGCTGCGGCCGAAATATGTCGGCGCCGATGTCGGCATCTCGGGCGCGAACTTCCTGGCGGCCGACACCGGCGCCATCGTCACGGTCACGAACGAAGGCAATGCCGAACTGACGACCGCGCTGCCGCCCTGCCACATCGTGACCGTCGGCATCGAGAAGCTGGTGCCGACGGTCGCCAGCACCAGCATTTTCCTGCGCCTGCTATCGCGCTCGGCGCTTGGGTCGGAGTTCACCCAGTACGTCACGTTCTACAATGGCCCGAAGCGCGCCGGCGATCGGGACGGGCCTGAGGAGATGCATATCGTCCTGGTCGATAACCGCCGGACGGCGATGCTGGCAAGCGGCATGAAGGACATGCTGCGCTGCATCCGTTGCGGCGCCTGCATCAACCACTGCCCCGTCTATGCGGTCGTCGGCGGCCATGCCTATGGCTCCACATATCCCGGCCCGATGGGCTCAGTGCTGACGCCGGCGTTCACCAGCCTGAAGGAAGCGGGCGACCTGCCGAACGCCTGCACATTGAACGGCCGCTGCCAGGAAGTCTGCCCGGTCAAGATTCCGCTGACCGACATGATGCGCCAGATGCGCGAACAGCAATGGCGCGAGAAGCTGACCGGCGCCCGCGCCCGCTGGAGCATCCTGGCCTGGGCGCACCTGGCCCGGCGCCCGAAACTGTATCGGCTCGCGACAAAATTCGCCGTCATCGGCATGCGGCTGTTCCAATCGAAGAACGGCCGCATCCGGTCGCTCCCGCTCGCGGGCGGCTGGACCGGCGGCCGCGACCTGACGACGCCGGCGCCCCGGACGTTCATGAACGAATGGCGGCGCGGGCGCAGGGCGTAGGCTCGCCGGAAGCGCCGTCGAGGTAGCTCGCGGCCCGGCTTGCAAGCGCGGCGAAGGCCGGGTCCTCGCGGTACCGCGGCCGCGGCTGCGCAATCTCAATGTCGGCGACGATTCTGGCCGGCGCGTCAGCGAGGACGACGACCCGGTCGCCCAGATAGACCGCCTCGGCAATGTCGTGGGTCACAAAGATGACCGCGGCGCCGCTCGCCTGCCAGATTGCGGCAAGCTCTTCCTGCAAGCGCTGTCGGGTGATCGCGTCGACGGCGCTGAAAGGTTCATCCATCAACAGCACGGTTGGCTCGACGGCGAGCGCGCGGGCGATGCCGACGCGCTGCGCCTGGCCGCCGGAAAGCTGATGCGGCCACCGGTCGCCAAAGTCCGCCAGTCCGGTCAGCGCCAGCGCATCGGCGACCCGGCGACGAGCCGTCGCCCGGTCAAGCGCCAAGCCCTTAAGGCCGAGAGCGACATTCTGGCTGACGGTCCGCCACGGCAGCAGCCGGCTGTCCTGAAAGACGAACGCGCGGGAGCGCTGGTCGGGCCGGGATGCCGCAAGCGAGACGACAGCGCCCGATTCGGCCGGCAAAAGCCCCGCCGCCGCCCGAAGCAGCGTCGACTTGCCGACCCCGGAGCCGCCGACAATCGAAACGAAACTGCCGGCTTCGATCGCCAGCGACAGATTGCTGAGGACGGGGGCCTTGGCCGCGGGATGCCTGAGGGCGACCCGGTCGAACTCAATTACGGACGCCATCGCAAAACCTGCCTTTCCACTTGCACAAACGCCAGATCCGACAGCGCATAGACCCCCGATATCGCCAGCATATAGATCGTGACCGCCTCATACGCGCCGACGCCCGCGGCGGCGTACATCTCCTGGCCCATGCCCGGCACGCCCAGCAGTTCGGCGGCGATCAGGGTCATCCAGGCCTGACCGACGCCGGCCCGGAACCCGGCGAGCATGCCGGGCGTCGCTGCGGGCGCCGTAACCGTCAACGCCATGTTGATCCGACCGCCCTGGCCAAACGCCCGCGCTAATTCGAACAACTTGGGATCAATGCCCCGCACCGCCGCATATGTGGCGAAATAATTGACCCAGAACACGCCGATCGCAATGACGAACGCCGCCCCGGCATGACTGACCTTGAACCAAGCGATGGCGAAGACGACCCAGGCCAAAGGCGGAATAGGCCGCAATAACCGCGCCAGATACGCATGCAACGCATCGACCGTCTGGTTGCTCGCTGCAAGAAACCCGGTCAGTACGCCCAAAGCCGCGCCCATGCCCAATCCCCACACATAGTGCGTCAGACTGGACAGGATCGCCGGCTGGATCCGCCCCCGGGTCCATTCGTCGACCAGCGCCTGCGGCAGCAGGAACGGGTCCGGCATGGCGCCCCGCCCCGCCCAGGCGAAGTGATGCGAGATCTTCCAAAGCGCCAGAAACGCCGCCAGACCGGCGACGCCCAGCGTTATCCGCCAAAGGCGGCCGCCCTTCGCCATGGCGAACGACCTCAGTTGGACTTGGCGGCGCCGAGCGCGCGGAAGAAGCGCGGCTCGAACAGCGCTGCGAGGTCGACCGGCGTTTTCAATGTGCCCGCGGCCAATTGGAAGTCATGCATAGCGCGGGTCCCCGCGACGATCCCGTCAGGGTCGGCCACAAAAGTGGCGACAGCGTTCTTGAGCGCTTGCAGCACGATCGGCGCTGGAATGCGGCCGCCGCCGACATATTTCGACACCGCTTCAACGGTCGTCGCCGGATGATCGCGGAGCGCGGCCGTCGCTTTGGCATGGGCGGCGACCAGAGCCTGGACCAGATCGGGCGATCGCTCGATCAAGGCTTCCCGCACGACCAGTACGGCGCCCGGTTGGCCAGGGAACAACGCCGATCCCTTGGCGACGACGCCGGCGCCGTCGATCTTCGCCATGGTGAGCGCGACGATCGGCTCTAGGATCGCCGCGCCGTCGACAGCGCCGGTCAGCAGCGACTGCTGGACTTGCGCGGCGCCCTGATAAATTACGTCGATCGCATCCGCCGGCAGGCCGAGCATTTTCTCGACCCAATACTGCAGCACCGTTTGCGGCACGGAGCCGATGGGGAACGTCGCGATCACGGGCTTGCGGCCATGGCTTTCGGCGAAGCGCGCGAACGCGGTCTTGGCGTCGCCTGCGTCGAACGCCGCCTTCAGATCCGGCAGGGCGACGACTGAAATCTGTTCGGCATTGCTGGCGGCGACGACCTTAATCGGCACGCCCTTGGCGCGCGCCACCATCGCCGGACCGATGCCCAGATGCGCGACATCCAGTTGCCCGGCGATCAACGCCTGCACCATTGCGGGACCGTTCTGGAATTCCACCAGCTTCGGTTCGATCCCGGCGTCTTTCAGCCAGCCGTTCTCAAGCGCTAAGAACGCCTGCGCCACGGGCAAGATCGGCATATAGCCCATCTCGATCTCTTCGGCGGCGGCCGTAGCGGCGGCGGATGACAGGAAAACAGCAGCGATGGCGGCGCAAAACAAGGATTTCATCGTCAATTGGCCTTCACAAAAACCGGAGCCGCACAGTGAAAAATTTCACGGATTTCCGCAATATCCTCCTGGAAATAGGGACAAGTTCCGCTATATTAAGAGATATATGAATATAATTTGGAATACGCTGAATGGCCAAACAGAATGACGACCTGAGCGACATAGACCGGAAAATCCTCCGGGTGCTACAGCTTGAAGCGAACCTCCCGCTGGACCGGATTGCCGAGAAAGTCGGCGCGTCCCGGACAGCGATCTGGAACCGCATCAAACGTTTTGAAGCGAGCGGCCTCATCAAGCGTTACCAAGCTGTGCTTGACCCCGACCTCGCCGGCCTCGGCCAAACGTTCTTCGTCATGATCCGCACCAACAAGCACGATAGCGCCTGGTTGAAGCGCTTTTCCGACGCCGTCGAAAGCCTGCCGCAAATCATCGAAGCGCACCGCTTGGCGGGCGAAACCGACTACTTGCTCAAAGTTCAGGTGGAAAGCCCTGCTGCATACGACCGCTTCTACCGCAGCCTGATCGATCAGATCGAGCTTTATAACGTCACGTCCCAGATTTCCATGGAAACCATCAAGATGGCGACCCCGCTGCCGATCTGAAGCCAAAGGGCGGTTTAGTCGTAGTTCGGCCGCCGCTTGCCCAGAAACGCCGCCACGCCTTCCTGGAATTCTGGACTGGCGCGCACCTGATCGCCTAGCGCCTGATCCATGGCTTCCCGGCTCAAAGCGTGCTCCGCTATCATGGTCGCGATGTGGCGCTTGACCGCCTGGACGGCTGGCGGGCTGTTCGCGGCGATCGCGGTCGCTGTCGCAAGCGCCTCCGCCAGAACGTCGCCCGCCGGCGCCACCCGGTTGACCAGGCCAAGCCGCGCAGCTTCCTCAGCCGCGATCAGCCGCCCCGTCAGCAGCAGGTCCATGGCGTGGACGTGGCCGATCTGGCGGAACAGCTTCACGACGGCGCCGCCGAACGGATAGATCGACCACTTCACTTCCGGCAGCCCGAACCGGGCATGGGGCGCCGCGATCCGGATGTCGGTCGAGAGCAGCAGTTCGACGCCGCCGCCGGCGCAATCCCCGTTCACCGCCGCGATCACCGGCTTCGAGATGCCATTGGTCTTGAGCAGCGCGCGATTGACGGTCGCCGCCAGTTCAGGACTGGCGGAAAGGTCGCCGCCGATATCCGCGCCGGCGCAAAACGCCTTGGGTCCGGCCCCGGTCACGATGATCGCCCGGCAGGCGGGATCGGCGTCGAGCCGGTCCCAGAGGTCGGCGAGTTCGGCCAGCATCGCCCGCGACATGGCGTTCCGCTTCGCTTCCGCGTCGATCTCGATCTGAACGACATGAGGCGCCGGCTGGCTGAGGTTCAATGGCATGAAGCGGCTCGCTTTCGAGGATTGGACAGACGCCGGGAGGGATGCCTATCGTACCAGCCTGAAACTCTGCCCAATCACGGAACCGCAATGCAAGCGCCCTACAGCCGAACGGCCTACGATCTGCTCTGTGAGTTCGCCGCGAAACAACCGGACCATCCCCTCGCTTTCCACGCTGGAGAGACAGTGACCTATGGCGCAATGGCGGCGCGCGTCGCGGCGGTCGCGGGCGCCATGAGGGCGGACGGCCTGACGCGCGGCGACATCATCGGACTGTTGTCGAACAATCGGTTCGAATGGCTGGAGGTCTATTTCGCGGCCGCCGCCATAGGCGCGACGCTGGCCCCATTCAGCACGTGGTCGACCCTGGCTGAACTTGAATTTCTGCTGGATGATTCTGAGGTCAACACGCTGTTTTCCATAAAATCTTACGGCGAAAATGACTATGTCGCAGGGATCGCCGCGTTGCAGGCCGCAGGTCGGGCCACGGCGCTCCGCCGGGTCGTCTGGATCGACGGCGAGGATTATGCGGGCTTCCGGCATGCCGATCCGCTCGCCCGCGCCGCCCCTGGCGCTGGCCCGAGCGCGACCGATATCCTGGTGCTCTTGTACACATCCGGCTCAAGCAGCCGGCCGAAATGCGTGCCGCTCGCCCAGTTCGCCGCGATCGAGAACGGCTTCAACATCGGCGAGCGGCAGGGCCTCGCGCCGCAGGACCGGGTGCTGGTATCCATCCCGCTGTTCTGGTCCTACGGCGCCGTGAACGCCCTGATGGCGGTCGTCAGCCATGGCGCGACGATGATCCTGCAAAGCCGCTTCGAACCCGGCGGCGCGCTTGACCTGATCGAGGCCCACGGCGTCACGGCGCTCTATACGCTGCCGGCGATGACCAACGCCCTGCTCGCCCACCCTGCCTTCAAGCCGGAACGGACCCGCACGCTCCGGACCGGCGTCACCATCGGCGCGCCGCAGGACGTGATGCGGGCGGCGCGGGAGTTGGGCGCCAAGGCGATCTGCAACATCTACGGCCAGACCGAAAGCTACGGCAATTGCTGCGTGACGCCCCACGACTGGCCGCTTGAGCGCCGCGCCGCATGCCAGGGCCCGCCCCTGCCGGGCGTCAATCTCCGGATCGTCGACCCGGCAAGCGGGGCCGGCCTGCCGCCGGATACAGTCGGCGAAATCCAGGTGCGGGGCTATCTGACGCCGGGCTATGCGGGCGCCAGCGCCGCCGCCAACGCCCAAAGCTTCACCGAAGACGGCTTCTTCCGAACCGGCGACCTGGGCGCGCTTAGGCCCGACGGCGCGCTTGTCTATGCCGGACGGAGTTCGGAGATGATCAAGCGCTCCGGCATCAACGTCTCCCCGGCGGAGGTCGAGGAAGCCTTGCAGCAATCGGATGCGGTCGGCCTCGCCGGCGTCGCGGGCGCGCCGGACGCCGACAAGGGCGAGATCATCGTCGCCTTTGTGATCCCCCGGCCCGGCGCCGCGACGGACGCCGCCGCCCTGCGCCAGCATTGCCGGGCGCTGCTCTCCAGCTACAAGCTCCCCGACAAGATCGTGTTCCGGGACGACCTGCCGCTGACCCCAACCGGCAAACTGATGCGCCGGGAGCTGGCGGCGCTCGCCCGAACCGCCGCCGAAGGAGATCGGCCTTGAGAGCGCTGATTTGCCGGGAGCTCGGCAGCATCGATAGTCTGGAGGTCGCGGACATTCCAAGCCCGCCGATGGGCACCGGTCAGGTGCGGGTCGGCGTCAAGGCGGCAGGCGTGAATTTCCCCGATATCCTGATGGCCGAAGGCAAGTATCAGGTGAAGCCGCCCTTGCCGTTCACGCCGGGCCTCGAAGTCGCCGGCGTCGTCCTGGAGACCGCGCCCGGCGTCAGCCATATCGCGCCCGGCGACCGGGTCATCGGCTTCGCCCGCCGGGGCGGCGGCTATGCCGAGGAATGCGTCCTGCCGGCCGGCATCGTCACGCCGATCCCAGACAGCCTGGACTTCGTGACGGCCGCCGCCTTCCCCGTCGCCTATGGCACCGCCCATTTCGCGCTGGCCTACCGGGGCGCCCTGAAAGCCGGCGAGACGCTGCTGGTGCTGGGCGCGACCGGCGGCGTCGGCATCGCCGCCATCGAAATCGGCAAGCTGCTCGGCGCCCGCGTCATCGCAGCCGCCAGTTCGGACGAGAAGCTGGCGGTCGCCAAGGCGCACGGCGCCGACGCCGGCGTGAACTACGCGACCGAAAGCTTGCGCGACCGGGTAAAGGCGCTGACCGACGACAAGGGCGTGGACGTGGTGTTCGACCCCGTCGGCGGCGACGCCTTCGAGCAAAGCGTGCGCTGCATCGGGTGGGAGGGGCGCATCCTCGTCATCGGCTTCGCCTCGGGCGCGATCCCGAAGGTCGCGACCAACATGATCCTCGTCAAGAACTTCTCGACAGTCGGCGTCGTCTTCGGCGAACATAGCTGGCGCTACCCGGACGATACGCGCGCCCGGCTGACCGCTATCCTACCGGAGATCGCCAAGGGCGCGCTCGGCCCGCGCGTCTGGAAAGCGTCGCCGCTGGCGGAGGCCATCCCGGCGCTCCGCGCCATTCAGAACCGGCAGGTCATCGGCAAGATGGTCCTGACCCTCTAACCGCCGCCCCAACCCCAGGAGGTTTCCATGCCCGATAGCGTCCGCCCCCGCTCCATCGCCGATCTGCCGCCGCAGACCGCGGCAGCGCCCGAGACGGCGGCCCAGGGCCGCGCCCGGTTCTTCAACCCCGGCAATGCCTTCAACGTCATCCTGCCGGCGGTGCCCGACGTCGCCTTCACGGCCGAACCGGCCAGAGCGCTCGATCCCGCGACGCCGACGGGGCTGATTCCGTGCGATATCTCCGACGTACTGGAATGTCCGTTCCCGGCGACCTCGCCCTTCGTGCTGGCATCCTACGGCCGCATCCGCGCCGGCGAGAGCCTGGCGATGGACGTGGCCGCCAGCGGCATCGTCCACTTCGTGATCGACGGCGTCGGCTCCACCGTCTCCGGCGACGAGACCATCGCCTGGTCGAAGGGCGACGTCTTCATCACCCCGGGCGGCGTGCCTGAGACCCATACCGCGGGCGCCGAGGACGCCGTGCTCTGGATCGTCACCAACGAGCCGCAGTTCGCCTTCGAGCGCGCCCAGGCGCCAGCGCCTGGAACCGCGCCGACGCCGGTCGTGCACTATCCGGCGGCTGAAATTCAGCGTCAGGTCGACCTGATTTACGATATCGGTCGGGGCCAGGAGATCCCTGGCGCCGCCGTCATCATGTCGTCCGACATGCAGGTCGAGAGCCGCAACGCCCTGCCGACCCTGACGGTCGCCATGAACACCCTCGATCCCGGCGTCGTGCAGCGGCCGCACCGCCATAATTCGGTCGCGGTCTCCCTCGTGGTGTCCGGGACTAATTGCTATTCCAAGGTCGATGGCCGGAAGAAGATGTGGTCGCCCTACGCGACGACGATCACGCCGCCGGTCGCCGTGCATTCGCACCACAACGAAGGCGACGAACGGGCGTTCTTCCTCATCGTGCAGGATGGCGGCCTGTTCTATCACGCCCGCGCCATGGGCTTTGCCTTCGTCGACGCTTAAGGGAGGCCGAGCGATGGCTTTGTCCGTTGAGAAACTGCATCCCCTGATCGGCGCGCGGGTCACCGGCATCGATTTCCGCAAACCGGTCGGGGCCGAGGCCAGGGCCGAGCTTCAGCGCATCTGGCTGGACAATCTGGTGCTGGTCTTCCCGAACCAACCGCTGACCGATGAAGAGCATGTGCAGGCGACCCATGCGTTCGGCGAGCCGGAAATATTCCATCAGAACATCATAAAATCGAGAAAAGTCCCTGAAATCTTTCGTGTTTCCAATGTCGATGACGACGGCAATCTGATGCCGCCAGAGCATCCGACGATGCAGCAACTCGGGTCCGCCCGGAGATGGCATACGGACTCGAGCTATCGGCCGAACCCGGCGATGGGCTCGCTGCTGCATGGCATCGAGGTTAGCCGCACCGGCGGCGTCACCTGCTTCACCAACATGTATGCCGCCTATGAGGCCTTGCCGCCAGCGCTCCGCGCCAGGGTCGAGGGCCGGAAGGCCCGCCATGACTTCGAGATGCTGAGCCGGATCGCGAATGCCCGGAAGCCGACCGACGCCGAGCGCGCCGCCATGCCGCCGGTCTGGCAGCCCATGGTCCGGGTTCATCCGGGAACCGGGCGAAAGTCCCTTTATATCAGCCCGATCTATAACGATGGGATCGAGGGCATGGACGATCGGGATGCGATGGCGCTGATCGCGGAACTGACGGAATTCGCCGGGCAGGACCGGTTTGTCTACAAGCATGTCTGGGAGACGGATGACATGCTGCTCTGGGACAACCGGTGCACCATGCATGTCGTAACGCCCCACGATCCGCTGGAGCGCCGCGTCATGCATCGCACCACCATCGTCGGCGACGGTCCCGTCATCGCCGCCTGACAGCAGCCCATTCGGCCAGAAAGACCTTCCACGATGAATACGCGCCCGGAATACGACTTCATAATCGTCGGCGCCGGCTCGGCTGGGTGCGTCCTTGCAAACCGGCTCTCGGCCGACCCGAAGAACAAGGTGCTCCTGCTGGAAGCCGGGCCGGAGGATCGGAATCTCTGGATCCACATTCCGCTTGGCTATGGCAAGAACCTCACCAATCGCGCCGTCAACTGGTGCTTCGACAGCGTCGCGGAGGCCCATGCGAACGGCCGCATCGACTATCTGGCGCGGGGCAAGGTCCTGGGCGGCTCGAGCTCAATCAACGGCATGGTCTACATGCGCGGCCAGCGGCAGGACTACGACCTCTGGGCGCAGATGGGCTGCCGCGGCTGGTCCTACGAGGAGGTGCTGCCCTACTTTCGGAAGGCCGAGAACAACGCCCGCGGCCCGAACGAGTTCCATGGCGTCGGCGGTCCGCTGCAGGTGAGCGACCTCCGCGACAAACCGCCGATCCTCAACGCCTTCCTAAAGGCGGGACAGGAGGCCGGCATGCCCCTGAACGCCGACTTCAACGGAGCGCAACAGGAAGGCATCGGCCTGACCCAGACCACGACGGCCAACGGACGCCGCAACAGCGCCGCCCAGGCCTATCTGAAGCCGGCCCGCGGACGGCCCAACCTGCGCGTCGAGACCGGCGCCCGCGGCCAACGGGCGCTGTTCGAGGGCCGGCGCGTCGTCGGCTACGCCTATATTCAAAACGGCCAGGCGATACAGGCGCGCGCCGCCCGCGAAGTCATCTTCTCTGGCGGCGCCTATGGCTCGCCGCAATTGCTGGAGCTCTCCGGCGTCGGCGACGCGGGGCGGCTCAAGGCGATCGGCATCGAGCCGACGCATCATCTTCCAGGCGTCGGCGAAGGGCTGCAGGACCATCAGGTCTTCCGCATGAAATGGCGCCTCAAGGGCAAGCCCGGCACTTACAACGAGCGCACCCGCGGCCTGACGGCGCTCGGCGAAGGCCTGAAGTATATCTTCGCGCGCCGCGGCGTGTTGACCAGCCCGACCAATCCGATCAACGCCTTCTTCCGCACGCGCCCGGAACTCGAGACGCCGGACGTGCAGATCCAGTTGTTCCCCGGCACCTATAACAGCATGCGCGACCGTGCCCTGCACAAGGAGCCAGGCGTCACCCTCGGCCCGACCCTGCTGCGGGCGGAGAGCCGCGGCTCGGTGCATGCGCGTTCGGCCGATCCATTCGCGGACCCGCTGATCCACACCAACGTGCTCGGCACGGACAACGACCTCAGGACCGCGATCCTCGCCATGCGCTACTGCCGCCGCGTGATGGAGACGGAAGCGATGCGGGCCTACTACGATTTCGAGATGGCGCCGGGCAAGGACGTGCAGTCGGACGACGAATTCGCGGCCTACGCCCGCGAGGCCGGCTCTTCGAACTGGCATCCGGCGTCCTCCTGCCGGATGGGCCCGGACGGCGACGCCAAGGCGGTCGTCGACGCCGCCCTCCGGGTGCGCGGCCTTGAGGGCCTCCGGGTCGTGGACGCGAGCGTCATGCCGGCGGTGGTCTGCGGCAACACCAACGCGCCGACGATCATGATCGCCGAAAAGGCGGCCGACCTGATGTTGGCAGCGTAGATCGATCTCGCCTTTGGCGGAATCGCTTAAGTCTGGGATAATCGACCGTTATTATGTAGTTAGCGCTTGCTTCAGCCGATCCAGGCTCTCGGCCGGCCAAAGCGCTTTGCGGTCATAGAAGGCCGGGACGGCGGGAACGCCAGTCGGCAATGCGACCCAGGGCTGCTTGCTGTCGGTGAAGATATGGACGTCGGGCGGCATCGCCGTCGGGTCGTCGAGCGAGCCGACCCGCAGAAAGAAGATCTTCGGCCCGGCGCCGCCATACACGCTCCACACGGCTGTCTTGCAGACGACGCAGCGATGCACTTTCTGGCCGCGGCCGCTTTCGCTCGGCGTATCGATGACTTCCAGTTCGCCCTGGAGCTTGCGAACGCAGCTCGCCTCGATCATCGCATTCAGCGCGAAGGCGGAGCCGTTCTGGCGCTGGCAGCGACGGCAATGGCAGCAGTGCACGAACAGCGGCTTCGCCGTCGCCTCATAGCGCACAGCGTCACAGGCGCAGCCGCCCGCATAGGTCGTCGTCATGTCTCTGTCCCCCCAGGCGCTCTGCCCCATCAATGGCCGCCCGCCGCCTTTACCCGATCGACCGTCGGCTGACGCAGGCGGCGCTTCGTTTCAGCGTAGGCGGCAGGGTCGATCGCCGCCAGTTGCGCCGCCTTCGCCAGCGCCGCCGGCAACACGTCCGCCGGAGCGACCGCCGCATCCAGATAACCGGCCTCGACAGCGCCCGCCGGATCGTACAATTCCGCCATCATGGTCGCCGCCGTCAGAAACGCCGGGGCAAGCCGGTCGCGGGCAAGCTCCAGGCCCGAGACCGGCAACGGCAGACCGATGCCTGTCTCGTTCAGTCCGTATTTGAAGTCGCCCAGGGCGCCGACGCGAAAATCGCCCGTCAGCAACAGCAGCGCCCCGGCGGCGACCGCGTGGCCCGGACACGCGAACACCAGCGGCTGGGGCGACAAATAGAGCCGCAGCTTCAATGCCGTCCCGAGGCCGCGCATGCGCGTCCGCTCGGCCGCGTCGTCGCCGCGGATGATCTTCAGGTCATAACCGCCGCAGAGAATACCGGGCCGCCCGGTGATGACGACGGCGCTGGCCTCACGCGCCGCACGGTCCAGGCCGGCGTTCAAGCCTTCCGACATCGCCGGCGCCAGAGCGTTCGCCTTGCCGTCGTCCATGGTCAGGATCGCGACATCGCCGTCCTGGCTATAGGAAACCGGTCCCGCCATCTCAGAGCGCGCTATAGGCGCTGCCTGCGCCGTGGACCCGGTTCTTTTCCTGCAAGGCCGTCACGGCGCGCACCATGAAGGCGCAGGTCGGCGTCGGGACGCCGAGCCGCTCGCCCTCGGCGACGACGCCGCCGTGGATCGAGCTGATCTCCGAAATGCGGCCAGCTTGCGTATCCAGATACATCGACGGCCGCGCGTTCGGGATCTTGGTCGTGAAGTCGTGGACCCAGGCGATCGGGTCGTCATAGAGCAGCTTGATGCCTTTCGCCTTGGCGCAGGCCGCGGCTTCCCGCACGCAATCGAGCGACAGGCCCCAGGCCCACTCGTTGGCGACGATCTGCCCGACGCGCATGCCCGTCAGCGTGCAGGTCGCGGAGACCGCGATATTCGCCATCAGCTTCGACCAGACCACCGGCCAGATATCGTCATAGACGCCGACCGTGAAGCCGCTCGACCGCCAGGCTTCCGCGACCGCCTCGATCCGCGGCGTCAGGCCGCCCTGGGCTTCGGCGATATTGATCGCCTCCATCCCGTTATGATGCACATGGCCTGGCCCCACCATCGAAGCGCCGAAGCCGCCCGCGATGCCGCACAGCACATTGGCCGGATCGACCAGTTCCGAGATGCGTTCGACATTGCCCAGGCCGTTCTGGAGGGAGAGCACGGCCGTCTTCTGGCCGATCATCGCGCGCGCGGCTTCGACTGCGGCCTTGGTCAGCATCGCCTTGGTCGCGACGATGGCCAGTTCGACTTCGCCGGCTTCGGCCGCGTCGGTCGTGGCGTTGGGCCGCGCCACGCGCTCGCCCGAAGCGCCTTCGACCTTCAATCCGTTCGCCTTGATGGCCGCGATATGTTCGGCCCAGTTGTCGAACATCCAGACGTCGTGGCCCGCATCCGCCATCAGGCCCGCATAGACAGAGCCCATGGCGCCCGCGCCAATGATGCCGATTTTCATCTCAGGTACTTCCTTGGATTACGTCTCAAGCACGATTTTGCCGGGGACCTTGCGGGAGAGCAATGCGCGCATCGCCTCGCCCGCCGCCGCCAGCGGGTAGCAGGCGCCGACATGGGGCTTGAGCTTGCCTTCGCTCCACCATGCGAACAATTGCCGGTAGTCGGCGCGCAAGCTTTCCGGCTCGCGCCGGCGGTGCGACGACCAGAACACGCCAATCGCCGAGCAGCTTTTCACCAGCAGCAGGTTGGCCGGAATCTGGGGAATGCGCCCGGCCGCGAACCCGATCACCAGAATGCGCCCGCCCCAGTTGATGCAGCGCAGCGACTGATCGAAGACATCGCCGCCGACCGGATCGTAGATGACGTCCGCGCCATTGCCGCCAGTCAGGCTTTTCACCGCATCGCGGAATTCCGGCGTCTTCGAGAGATCGATGGCGTGATCGGCGCCGTGCGCCAGGGTCAGGGCGCATTTATCGGCGGAACTGGCGGTCGCGATCACCTTGGCGCCGGCGGCCTTGGCGATCTCCACCGCCGTCAGGCCGACGCCGCCCGCCGCGCCATGGACGAGCACCGTTTCGCCGGGTGCGATATGACTGCGCCGCAGCAATCCGACATAGCTTGTGCCATAGGCGACCGGAAAAGCGGCCGCGGTCGCATAATCCATCGCCTCGGGGAACGGGTGGGCCAGATAGTCCTCGACGATGACCTGCTCCCGGTAGGCCCCGTAGTCCATCGTCGCGATCGCCCGGTCGCCGACCTTGAAGTCGGTCACGCCAGGGCCGACGGCCGAAACCACGCCCGCGACCTCGAAGCCGGGGCTGAACGGGAAATCGGGCTTGACCTGATATTTGTGGCCGATAATCAACGTGTCGGCGAAGTTCAATGCCGTCGCCTTGACGTCGATCCGAAGCGCCCCCGGACCGGGCTCCGGCGTCGGCAGGTCGATGATCTTCAAGTCTTCCGGCTCGGATGCTTTCTCCGCGACGACCGCTCGCATATCAGGCTTTGCCCCCTTCGGATAAGAGGGCGAAGCTTTATCAGCCGATGGGTCGGGCCGTCCAGTCGCCAAGGATTTTCCGGGCTTCCGCGGCGCGGTCGACAGGCGCATCGCCCTTCTTGGCGGTCAATTCGATCACATAGCCGTTCGGATCGCGGAAATAGATCGAATCGATGAACTCATGGTCGGATATGCCGCGGGTCTCGACCCCCGACGCCTTGCCCTTGGCGAACATGCGCTGGAGTTCGTCCGGCTCGACTTCAAGCGCGATATGCAGGTCGAAATCGCGCTGGTCCTTGAATTCGAACGGCGCGCCCGGCTCCTCGAAGAACGCCAGGAACGAGCCGTCGCCCATCTGATAGAACGTGTGCAGCACCGCGGCCTTACGGCCGGTCTGGGTCATGTCGATCTTGAGCGCCCGCGCGAGCGGCAATTCCAGAAAGCCTTCGTAAAAGGCGCGGGTTTCCTCGGAATTCCGGCAGCGATAGGCGGCGTGATGCAAGCCTTGGATCATGATGACGGTCCTCGCTTCTGAATTGGCAGACAATCGTCAAAATAGCGCGTCGGCTCGGGATCGCCACCCCAGTATCGAGAACTGGAGCTTGCGCGCAATCCGCCGAAAAGCCTGCGCCGCTACGGCGACGGCCAGCGACCGCGCATGGGCCGGCCGTCCGCTTCAAGCGCCAACCACGACCAGCGGCCATAATGCCGGGCCCGGCTGGCGAGCGCTTGTACCGTTGCTGCATCCGACGCCGCAACAGCGAGGATATCGCGGCCATCCTGGCCGGCGGCGACCCAGATCGCAGCGCCTGCGTCCGGCGGAACGGCGATGCCCCGCTTAAAGAATTCGGCCCGAGCGCCGATCAGAACCGGCATTCCCGCCGGGCCGATGGCGCCGAGCGGCCCCAAGGCGTCCGCGAGAGCTTGCGGCTCGATCACGCTTTCGCCGATGATCTGAGGCGTCAGGCTGTCCGCTTGCAGCGCGAGGCGCAAGGTCTGGATCCGCTCGTCCGGCTGAAGCTGGCGGAAGGTTCGGAAATCCGGATCGTCGGGACTGGCCGGCAGCGCGTCCGGCCGGTCCAGCCAGTGCGCGAAGAAGGCGGACAGATCCTGGCCGGCGGCAGCGGAAAACGCGGCCTCGATCGCCGGCCATCCAGCCGACGTGAAGCGATTGTCCGTCCAGAACCGGCGAATGCCCACATTGAAGGCCGGCGCCCCGATCCGGTCGCGGAGCATGGCCAGCAGCATGGCAGCCTTGCCATAGCCAACTGCCTGCGCCTGCCCATGGCGCTTCGTGACGAAGGCGCGGAGCGGCGTCCGGCGGCTTTGCGGCAGCGCGTCGTATTCCAGCAGCCAGTCATAGCGCATGGCGCGCGCCGCCTCGGGGCCTTCGGCCTCGGCCAGGGCGTAGTCGGCAAAATATGTGGCGAACCCCTCGGCCCAGTTGCCGTTCCGATAGTCGACAAATACGCCATTGCCCCACCAGACATGGGCGATCTCATGCCAGAGCGAGCGGCCGCGCATGAACGGCTGCGGCAGGATGCGGCCGGACGCCAGGGTGAACCCCGGAAACCCGAGTCCGACCGGCAATGGCGTCTCGACGACGGCGAAGGCCTTGTAGGGATAGGCGCCGATCCGTTCGCCAAGGGCGGCGACGGCTGCGCCGGCGGCCTCGATATAGGCGTCGGCCAGGCCCGCATTCGCGCCAGTGAAGAACGTGCGGATAGCGACCCCGTTCAGAACCCGCTCCGTCATCTGATAGGGCCCGACGATCAAGGGCGCGCGCGCGATCTCCGGCCGGAGTTCGAACGTCGTCTCCGCGCCGCCGCCTGGCAGCGCCGCCACGACGCCGTCGGGATAGGGCACGGCCATGCTGCCCGGCGGCGTCGTCACGACCAGCCGCCAGCGGTCATGCCCGGCGGGCAAAGGCGGCAGCCAGCCGGCATCAGGCGGCAGCAAGGCGCTATCTGGCCCGATATAGCCCGAGAGCGGATCCTCTGCTCCGTCGAGCGGCGGACGCCGGACCTTGATCGCAGTTTCCGCGCCGGCGCTGCCGGTCACGGCGCCGCCCGCCAGGTCGATCGATAGCTTGACCACAAGCGCTTCGCCTGCCGCCGCAAGGCCCGGAACGCCAGCGACACAGAGACAAAGCGCGAAACCGGCAAGGACGCGCATGCCGCGCCGGATCACGGCGGCGGCGCTTTCGGCAGCTTGGCGACCAGTTCCAGTGCGGCGCCGTCGCGGCTGACCTGGAACGGCAGCCAGGCGCCCCAGCTATGGCGGCGGATCGCGGCGCTAAGGTCGGCCGCTTTCGCCACGGGCTGCCCGGCGGCCTCGGTCACGATATCGCCCGGCAGGAACCCGGCAACTTCCGCAGGCGAGCTTTCGGAGACGCGCGTGATCAGCGCGCCGCCAGCCTCGGGCGCGTCGCCGATGAAGACGCCGATGCGCGGCCGCGCCGCTGGCTCCGGCTCGGGCTCCGGCGCGGGAAGACCGTAGAGCAGGCCAGCGATCGGCCGACCGGCCGCGTCCGGCGCCGCCGAACAATCGTCGCCCGCAAAAACCGGAATGGCGGTCGCGACGCTCGAGACGCCCAACGCTGCAAGCTGATGGGCGACGCCGTGCCCGTGCTCCACATGCCCGCGGCCCAGGAATGCGATGACCGGCCGGTCGGGATGGCGCGCCAGACCGGATTGAATGGCTTCCGCGAAGGCCCGGTCCCACACGAGTTGCGCCGCGACAAAGCGATCAAGCATCGCATCGGAGGCTCTGGACGCTTCCTCGACGACCGCATGCCGTTCGCTGCCGGCCGCGGCCTTCCGGGCGACGACGTCCGCCAGCAGCGCCCGATATTCCGGCAGCGCCGGCGCCGGATCGCTCAAGCCTTCGCGCTCAGCCGGCGAGACCGCCCCCCAGCCTTCGCGGCCGGTCTTCCGCACCAGATCGCGGCCGACATTCATCGCGATCGCCGGCGCGTTCTGCAGGCGGGGCAAGCGCAGGATCGGATCGTAAGCGTCGGCGGCGAAGCCCCAGCCGCCGCTCCAACCGGCGGCGGCAAGGAATTCGGCCCGCGTCGATGCTCCAGCGGCCCATGCGCTCAAGGCTGGCTGGGCGGAACGGGGCAGCATTTCATAGGCATATTGGCCGCCGCCGCGCAGGGCGGAAATCCCGGAAGCGGTCAGCGCCTGCCAGAGGTGGATATCGGCAAAGCCGTGGCTTTCGCCAAGCAGGATCGCATCGGAGGCCGCCAGTCGCCGGATCGCGGCGTCGGCCGACAGAAGAGCTCCTGTCGCGCCGTCGACCCATGCGCCGGCGGGCGGACAGGCCGGACCGGCGGCGAACGCCGCGGGCGACCAGACAAGGCAAGCGCCAAGCAGCGCTGATCGAAGCATTTTCATCCTTCGCAAAGTGGCGCGCCTCCCCCAAAAAGCAAGCGGCCGGCCCTCGCATCGAGAACCGGCCGCTCAAGACTGCCCGCAAGCGTGCGAAGCGGTTCAGATGGCGCCAAACGCCAGCATCGCATCGGCGACTTTACGGAAGCCCGCGATATTCGCGCCCTTCATGTAGTCGACATAGCCGCCCTTCTCGGAGCCATACTCGACGCATGCCGCATGGATGTTGTGCATGATGTCGCGCAGCAGCTTCGAGAGTTCTTCTTCCTTCCAGGAGATGTGGGCCGCGTTCTGGCTCATCTCGAGGCCGGAGGTCGCGACGCCGCCGGCGTTCGCGGCCTTGGACGGCGCGTAGAGGATCCGGGCGGACAGATAGTGATTGATGCCGTCGATCGTCGTCGGCATGTTCGCGCCTTCGGAGACGGCGATACAGCCGTTCTTGATCAGCGTCGCGGCTTCTTCGCCATTGATCTCGTTCTGGGTGGCGCAAGGCAGCGCCACGTCGCACGGGATCGACCAGGGCTGAAGGCCTTCATGGTATTCAGCCCCAAACTCCGTGGCGTATTCCGAAATACGGCCGCGGCGCTTTTCCTTGAGGTCCTTGATCCACTGCAGACGTTCAAGCGTGATGCCGTCCTTGTCGTAGATAAAGCCGGCGGAATCCGACAGCGTCAGCACCGTGCCGCCGCGATGGATGATCTTTTCCGCCGCATGGGTCGCGACATTGCCGGACCCGGAGATGATCGCCTTCTTGCCCTCGATGGCGTCGTTCTTCGTGTGCAGCATGTCTTCGAGCATGTAGACCGCGCCATAGCCCGTCGCTTCCGGGCGCAGCAGCGAACCGCCGAATTCACGGCCCTTGCCGGTCAGAACGCCGTTGAAGCGATTGGTCGTCCGCTTGTATTGGCCGAACATGAAGCCGATTTCGCGGCCGCCGACGCCAATGTCGCCAGCCGGAACGTCGATGTCCGGGCCGACATACTTCACCAGCTCGGTCATGAACGCCTGACAGAAGCGCATGATCTCGGCGTTCGACTTGCCCTTCGGGTTGAAATCGGCGCCGCCCTTGCCGCCGCCCATGGGCAGCTGCGTCAGGGAGTTCTTGAAGGTCTGCTCGAAGCCCAGGAATTTCAGGACCGACTGCGTGACCGACGGATGGAACCGGATGCCGCCCTTGTACGGACCGATGGAGTTGTTGAACTGCACCCGGTAGCCGCGATTGACCCGGACATTGCCGGCGTCGTCCTGCCAGGTGACGCGGAAGGAAATCGTGCGATCCGGCTCAGTCATCCGCTCCAGGATCATCGCATCCCTGTATGCCGGCTTGTCGGCGATATACGGCAAGATCGTCGCTGCGACTTCCTGAACTGCCTGATGAAACTCGGTTTCGCCGGGGCTCCGACGGCGAACGCCATCCATAAACTCGTCGAGATCCCCACTACCAATAGACATATCTCTAATCCCCCCTTTTTATGGCGCAGTCGCCAGTGAAGCGCCGATCTGCTGCAAAAGCATCGGCCTTCTCTGGCATGGCGTCAATGTATTAGACGTTACCGTCCCAAGACAAATGTCGGCCTTGGGCGGACGAATATCAGTCGTCGGCCCAGCGCTTTTCGAAGTCCCAGACTGCTTCGAAACCCATGGCGCGGCTGAACTCCATGAAATCCGCCAACGGCGCTTCGGCTCCGATGCTGGATCCCGTCTGCTTGATCCGGCCATAGACCGACTGGAGCGCCGCGCCGACCGCCAGAAAGCCGGCGCTTGGATAGATCGCCATCCCGTAGCCAAGCTTCTGGTATTCGGCGGCTGGCAGAACCGGCGTCCGTCCGCCCTCGACGACATTGACCAGCAACGGCGCATCGATGGTCTGACCGATCTTCGCCATTTCCTCGACCGATTCGGGGCTTTCGATGAAGATCACATCCGCCCCGGCCTTGGCGAAGGCCTCGCCGCGCCGTAGCGCTTCGTCCAGCCCCAGGCCGGTTCGGGCGTCAGTGCGGGCGACGATCAGGAAATCGCTGCTGTCGCGGGACTCGACGGCGACCTTCACTTTCTTGACCATATCGGCGAGCGGGATGACCCGGCGCATCGGGGTATGGCCGCATTTCTTCGGGAATTCCTGATCCTCGATCTGGATGCCGGCCGCGCCTGCCGCTTCGTAGCCGCGAACCGTATGCTCGACATTCAAGAGGCCGCCATAGCCGGTATCGCCGTCGGCGATGATCGGCGTCTTCGCGAGGCCGCAGAAGACTTTCACCCGCTCCGCCATGTCCCGGTAGCTTGCAAGGCCCGCATCCGGCAGGCCGAGATGGGAGGCGACCGCGCCATAGCCCGTCATGTAGAGCGCGTCGAAGCCCATGGCTTCCGCCAGTCGGACGGAAATACCGTCGAAAATCCCAGGCGCCGCGATGAACTCGCCCGCCGCCAGCTTCGCCTTCAAACTCGCCATCGTGATCTACCCCCTGTCAATCGCGCTCCGGCCCGGTCGCCTGCGCCGTCACCCAACGCCTGCTTTCGACCTTACCGGCTTCGCGCCGCACGACAAGCCGCGCCTGGCCCTTCGCGCGGCCAACCCCCGCAAAAGATTTCCGCGCCGATGTTGCGGAAATGATCGACGCCGCCGACAATGCCGGATAAGCTTTTTTTTGTGGAGGGACAAACATGTCTGGCGAAATTTCGGTCTTCTGGCAGCCCCATTGAACAAGCTGTCTTAGGGTAAAAGAATACCTCGCGGTCCGTGGGATTGCGTTCAAATCTGTGAATGTGCTTGAGGATGAGGGCGGCCTGGACGCGCTGCGCGCGCTTGGCGCGCGTTCGGTGCCGGTCGTCGCGCGGGACGGCAAGTTCGTCTTCGCGCAGTTGATCAAGGACGTCGTCGCCTTCCTCGACCTCAACGAGGATGTCAGCCCGACGCTTTCGCCCGCGGCCCTCGTGGCCCGCGGCGATGCGATCTGGCAGGCCGCAAGCCAATACTGCGCCCAAATGCCTGAAGCCGCCCTTGCGAAGGAATTGCCGAACCGGCCCCGCAGCTACCGGGTGCTGATGCACCATATCTTCCAGATTCCGCTGGCGTTCCTGGAAGCGCGCCAATCGACCCAGGGCCTGACCTATGAGGCCCTGGTGGCGCCGCCGCCGGACGACGTGCTGACCAGCGCCGACATCGCCGCCTTCGGCGACTCCGTCCGTGCGCGCTTCGCGGCCTGGGCGGCGGCGGAAGGCGACACGCTTGGGCAGGGCGAGATGAAAACCTATTATGGCGCTCAACCCGTCCATGAAGTTATTGAAAGAACCGTCTGGCATTCAACGCAACATGTCCGCCAGATCATGTCGTTGCTGGAGCGTGAAGGCCAGACCGTCGACCGACCGCTGACAGCCGACCTTCTGGCCGACCTGCCGCTGCCGGGCCCGGTCTGGGACGCTTGATCGCCCTTCGAAACGACACATGGAATCGCGATGCGCCTTCAAGGCCTTATTCTGATCGCGGTCCTGCTGGCCATTCCGGTTCCCTGGTTCTTCGCCATCGCCCTGAAGCAGGACCCGATCGCCGCTTTCAGCCAGTTCCTTGGCGCCGAGGCGTTGATCCTGATGGCCGTCACGCAGCTCCTCGCAACGCGCCTGCGATGGCTTGAGGCTATATTCGGCGGGCTCGATCGGATTTACGTCCTGCACAAGCACCTAGCCATCACAGCGGTCGCCGCCGTGATGCTGCACGACACGATCGACGCGGACATGGACGAACTGGAGCGGGCGACGACCCTGAACGAGATCGGCGAGATCAGCCTGTATGGCATTCTGATCCTCGTCGCGCTGACGGTCGCGACCTTCATCCCCTATCACCTATGGCGCTGGACCCATCAGTTCATCGGCATATTTTTCACATTAGCCGCAATCCATTACGCGCTGATCCTGAAGCCTTTTTCCCTTAGCGATCCCTTGGGCGCCTACATTATGGCATTCTGCATTCTGGGGTTCGCCGCCTACCTGTATTCCTTGATCTTTCACGCCAAGCTAAGGGGCGCAAAACCTTATATTGTTGAAGCAATCGATCGGACCGGCGGCGCCGTGGCGATCACGCTCAAGCCGATCGGGCTCGGCTTACGGGCGGCGCCGGGGCAGTTTGCCTTCGTCCGCTTCCAGGCGCGCGACCTTGGCGAAGTTCACCCCTTCACACTGAGCAACGCCCCGGACGCTGACGGCGCCCTCCGCATCACCGTCAAGGCCCTTGGCGATTACACGGCGCGCCTAGCCTCGGTCCTGCGGCCTGGGATGACAGCCCGCGTGTCCGGCCCGTTTGGCCGCTTCCGACGACCGAAGCGGGCGCGGAGCGAGATCTGGATCGCGAGCGGCATCGGCGTCACGCCGTTTGCCGCCTGGACGGCGGCGATGAGCGCGCCAGATCGTCCTGTCGATATGTTCTATAGCGTGCGCTCCCTGGATGACGCGGCGCTCCTGCCCAGCCTCGAAGCCGCCGACGCGGCATTCCCGAATTTTCGCCTGCATGTGATCGCGTCCGAGCGAGATGGACGCCTCACCGCCGCGCGCATCGCCGAAACTGTCGCGGCGCCGCTTCGGGACGCCGAAATCTTCTTCTGCGGCCCCGTTTCGATGCGCCGCCAACTCGCCCACGACTTCAGGGCGGCCGGCGTTCCGGCAAAGCGCTTCCACTTTGAGGAATTCGAGATCCGGACAGGCATTGGCCTGACCGCGCTCGCCCATTGGGTCATGGGACGTCTGCGCCGCTAAAGCGGCCCAGCCGAATGCCTCAACGCCCGACGCGATCGGGCGATTAGTGCGCCGCCCCAGTTGCAGGCAGGTCGGACCGAAAGCGCTGCTCGCGCACACGAACGCCCCAGGTCATGTCATCGGCTTCATGCTCAAGGCGAAAGCCATGCCGCTCATACAGCGTGCGCGCGGCGTCGAGGCCGGCGAATGTATCGAGATAGCAAGACCGGAAACCCCGGGCCGCGGCGAATGTCAGGCTCGCCGCCAACAGGCGACGCGCGACGCCGCGTCCGCGCGCCGCATCGGTCGCAATGAACCAGCGGAGATGCGCTTCCCCATCCGCCAGCGCCGGATCGGAACCGTCGATCGCCACGCTCGCAAGGAACCCAGCGGCTCCATCCGCTGTTAGGAGCAGGTCGCGTTCCGGGTCGTAGCGGCCCAGGAACGCCGCCATATCGCCCGCGACGCGCGCCTCGAACGCCATGCCGAAGCCCCATTCGGCGGCGTAGTAGGTCGCATGGGCGCGCACGACATCCCCGATGACGCCCGGCCGCCACCCCCGCTGAAATTCTTCGGTCAATCCTTAGCCCCTCCAGCACATGACACACAGGTCGCCGCAACTTCCCGCAAGACCCATTCCCTGAAAGCCGCAACGATCGGGCGCTTGGTCGAGCCATCGGGATAGACCAGACAGAACTCCCGCCCGGTCGGCAGCGCCAGGTCGAACGGCGCGACAAGGCGCCCGGATTTGAGATCGTCATGGGCGAGGATCGTCTGCGCCAGCAACGCCCCGGCCCCTTCGACCGCTGCGTCGAGCGCATGATCGGGGCTGTTGAAGCCAAGCCCGCCGCCATGGGCGGCTTCGGGCGCGCCGGCGGCCTCGAACCACTCGCTCCAACGTGGCAAGCGCGTCGTGCCGATCATCATGTCATCCTGAATCAACGGAAATCGGGCGAGGTCGGACGGCGTCGTAAGCGACCCGAAGCGCGCGATCGCGCTTGGCGCACAGACCGGCAGCACCTGCAGGTTCATTAAATGCTCGACGACGAGTCCCTGCGGCGGCGGGCTCCCGAGCGGCAGATTGCGGATCGCCAGATCGACGCCGTCGGTCAGGAAATCCGCCACCTTGGATGACGACGCGACCCGCACCTCGACATCGGGATGGGTTTCGGCGAACCGATAGAGCCGCGGCGCCAGCAATTTCGCCGTCAATCCAGGCGGCGTGCTGATGACCAGCACATTCGGGTCCGCCAACCGGCGCAGGGCGGCGACCGCCTCCCGGATCTGCTGAAACCCGCCTTGCAGCCCCGGATATAGGGCCGCGCCAGCCGGCGTCAGTTGGATCGAGCGCGGCAGCCGCTCGAACAGCTTGACCTCCAGATAGTCCTCCAGGCCGCGGATCTGATGACTGAGAGCGCCGGGCGTGACGCTCAATTCCTCGGCCGCGCGCGACATCGCGCCGAGGCGCGCAGTCGCCTCGAACGCGCGCAGCGCCGTGAGCGGCGGCAAAGCGTTATGCAATGATTTCCTCCAGCTATGAGTTTTCCTCAACGCTGCACTGAGAAATCGTCCGGTGTCAAACCAATTGGCTCGCCATAAATCCCCTTCATCGAAAGACGACACACGAGGAAGCCTCACATGTCAGCCCAGAATGCCGACCCGCAGATCCCGACCCTGGAACAGATGGATGCCGCAGTCGCACGCGGCCGCCTGGAGCAGTCGATCGCCTTTGCCGCGTTCGTCCGACGCACTGTCGCGCACGTCAAGGCAGCGCTGCGCTTGAAGCCGCAGGCGCCGCGCCCGGCCGAGCCCGCAACTCTGTAACCCGCCTCTCTCCGCAAGCTCATCTCAAGAAGGAATGCCATCATGTACCTGCCGCTCGGCGTCAACGCCGTCCCGCCCCAGACCGAAATCGTCGAAGCCATCAATCTCGGCCGCCGCGAACAGGCCAGAACGATGAAGGGCCTTTCGGTCGGCTTCTTCAGCCGCATTCGCGCCGCCCTTGCCGGCGCCCGGGGCGGCGAACGCTCCACAATCCCCGGTCAATAAGGAATTCCTGCCAATGCAACGCATCACATCCGAGTTCGACGTCCCCGGCCTCGCCGTTGAAGGCCTCGACATGGCGCCGGGCGAAACCCTGGTTTCCCTGGAAGGCAATGTCTGGGTCACAGCGTCGGACCGCGCCGCCGACATCATCCTGGGGCCTGGCGACGCTCTGACCTTCGCGAAGCGCGCCCGCGCCGTCGTCGGCGGGCTGAGCGGCCGCGGCGTCCGGGTCAAAGTGAACCCCGTCGTGGCTCACTAAAATATGGCGCCCGCCGCGATCGCCGCCGACAACCGCCCCGCCGACGCCAGGTCAGCGGGGCGGTTTGCGTTCAGGCCGGCGCTTCGCCCGCCAGCATCAGCCGATACAGATACCGGCGCTCCGCGATGTCATAGTCGCCATTGGCCTTGTGCAGCAGGTTGCGGTTGTCCCACATGACGAAATCGCCCGGCCGCCAGACATGGCGGTATTCATGGGCGGTTTGGACCGCGTGCTCCAGCAATTGGTCCAGCAAGGGCAGCGCGTCCGCGTTCGCCATGCCTGAAATTCGCTCGATCCGGATCGGATTGATATAGAGCGCCTTCCGGCCGGTCTCGTCGTGGGTGCGGACCAGCGGGTGCGTGACGCTTTGTTCAATCTCATCCTTCCGCTTTGCCGTCAGCCCGACAAGCTTCCTCGCGCTATGGCTCGACTGATAGACATGCTCCGCCATCAAACCGTCGAGCTTGGCCCGCAGGTCCGCCGGCAAGCGCTCGTAGGCCAGCCCCATATTCACGAATTGCGTATCGCCGCCCTTGCTTGGCAGTTCCTTCGCGTGCAGCACCGTCGCCTTGGGCGGACGGGCGGCGTTTGAGTGGTCCGTATGATACCCCTCGCCCGGAATGTAGCGGCGCCCGTCGGCATAGGTGTCCTGGTTCGAGATGTAGTGGATTTCCGGGCATTCCTTCAATTGGAAGCGGGTATTGTGCTGGGGGAAGACTTGGCCGAACTGCCTGGCCGCCGCCAGAAGCTGATGGGGGTCCAGGTCCTGGTCCCGAATGACGAGAACCGAGCCTTCGATAAAGGCCTGATTGAGCGCGTCGCGAAGGTCCGGCGCGAGCGGCCGCCTGAGATCGACGCCTTCGACTTCGACGCCGGTATGCGGCGACAGGTTCTTGAAACGCACGTCCACTGAACTTGCTCCTTCTAACCTTCCGCCTTAGCGGCGGCGGTTGAGAAACGCCGTCATAAGGCGGTTCGGCTCGTCGCTCCGATAGGCTTCGACATAAGCCTGAATGCCGGCCCGGGCGCCATCGGTCACCGACATCCGGTCCCAGTCCATGATGAGCCGCTTCTGAATGCGGACGGCCTTCGGCCCGCACGCCAGCAGCGATTGGACCCAACGCTCGACCGCATCGTCCAGATCGGCCGGATCGACCAGGCGCTCCAGAAAGCCGATGCGATGCGCTTCCTCGGCGTCGATATGATCGCCGGTCAGCACCAGTTCCGTGGCCTTGCCCCAGCCGATCAGGCGCGGCAGGGCGGAGGCCTCCATGCCCGACGGGATGCCGAACCGCACTTCCGGCATGCCGAATTTTGCGCCCCGCACGCCGACCCGCATATCGGCGCAGGCTGCAATCTCGAAGCCCGAGCCGAAGCAATAGCCATTGATCCGGGCGATCACCGGAACCGGACATTGGCGCACGGCGTCGCAGACCCGGTGCGTCTTCGTCGAGGACGCTTCGGCCCCATCCAGGTCGAAGTCCTTCATTTCCGCCAAATTGGTGCCGCCGACGAAGCTTTTGTCGCCGGCGCCGGTCAGCACGACCGCCCGCAAGCTCCCGTCATGCTTGATCGACGCCATGACGTCGATGAATTGCTGCTTGCCCTCCAGGCCAAGCGCGTTGCGCTTTTCCGGATTGTTGAACATCACGCGGGCGACGCGGCCCTTGTCGCCGCGGTCGTCGAAGGTCAGCTCGATCAAGCTCATGGCGCTATGTCTCTCCTCTAAACTATCGCCTTGGGCGCGCCGTTATGCGGGCGCCTGCAGATACGCGCCCTGCCGCGCCAGTTCCTTGCGGATGTCGGCGACCGGCACGTCCCGCGCCGCGAGCTTGCGCCCGGCCGTCAGCGCGGCGGCGACGCCGGCCGCATGGCCGGTCAGCCAGCATTGGGGAATTTCCCGCATGAAGGTGTGGGTCTGCGCGTCCGACGAAATATGCCGGCCCGCGACCAGCAGGTTCGGCGTCGACTGCGGCAACAGGGCGCCATAGGGCACGGAGACGGTCGGCCAGTTCGGACTGAGGCTCGGGCTGACGCCGATCTCGTCGGCAAGAACCTGGCCGCTCCGGGTTTCGGCCGCCGTCATCCTGGTCTGGCCGACAAGCCGGCGGCTGTGGCGCGCGCCCAGTTGCGGCGCGGTCAACATCAACCAGGCTTTTTCGAACCCCGGCGCATGGCGTTTGTAGAAATGCAGCAGGTCGACGATCGCCTGCCGCGACAGCAGCTCCAGCTGGGTCAGGTCGTCGATCTTCAGGACATCGAAGCCCGCGAACCGCGGCCCCATGAAGACGACGACATCGTCGCGCCAGCCCGCCATGGGCAGAATGAAATGCTTCACCGCCGCCCGCCCGGCCTGCATGAATTCCTTGAAGCCCGTGGAATCGCTCGTGCGGAACGCCATCCAAGCATCGACGTCGACGCCGGACAGCAGGGATGCAGTGTTGGCGCAGTGATGGATGTTGTCCTGGTCGATATCGCCCTCGGCCCCCTCCCCGGCGCGCGCGAACATGTCGCCGTCGCCGGAGGCGTCGACGACCGCGCCCGCTCGGATCGCCATCCGACCTTCCTTCGATTCGACGATGGCGCCGGCGATCCGCCCGTCCTCCATCAACGGCGCCGTCACCCAGGTATGCAGCAGCACATCGACGCCCGCTTCCGAGATCATCGCGAGCGAGGCGAGCTTCAGCCATTCCGGGTCGATCATCGGCGCCCAGGTGACGGCGCCGTGGTGGGCCGACGCCCTGGGCGCCCACGCCGAAACGGCGGCCTCATCCCGGCTGCCCCAAAGCGCCTTCGACGGCCCCTTGATCGCATCGGCCGGCAGCCGGTCGAGCAATTCCTCCGCCAGGCCCCGGATCACGAGCTTGCCGTCCCAGTCGGACATGCGGTCGATCCAGATGACGAGGCCGCCGGTCGAAAGCCCGCCCAGATGATTATAACGCTCCGCCAGGATGACCTTTGCGCCGGTCCGCGCCGCGGCGATGGCGGCCGTGGTGCCGGCCGGTCCGCCGCCGACGACGAGCACGTCGGTCGTCGCGAAGACCGGAATATCGGCGGCCGGCGCCGTGACCGTGCCGAGGCCGCCGCGCTTCGGCCGCACTATGCTGCGGCCCGCATCGAACACGCCCTTCTGGGCCTCACGGGCTTCGGCGTCGTCCTGCATCGCTTGGCTTCCTTCTCTGCTGAACAAGGGAAAAGCTTGGCGCGGCGGGGCGGCGCGCACAAGCGCCGCGATTTTCCTGTATACTGGCCGCCTTAACCCCAAGGGAGACGCCGATGCCCAAGCTGCATCTCATCAGCGCCTACACCTGACCCTGGGTGCAAAGGGCCGTGATTGCCCTTCGCGCCAAGTCGGTCACGTTCGAGACCACCTATATCAACCTCCGCGACCGCCCGGACTGGTTCATGAAGATCTCGCCGCACGGCAAGGTGCCCGTGCTGCTGGTCGACGATCAGCCATTGTTCGAAAGCAATGCAATCGCGGAATATCTGGACGAGACGATCGCGCCCCGCCTGCACCCGGAAGATCCGCTTGTCCGCGCCCGCCACCGGGCCTGGACCGACTTTACGCCTGACTTCGCAAGCAGCCTCTCGGCGGTCTACTACGCCAAGACCAAGGCAGACTCCGATGCGGCGCATGAAGACGCCAGGGACGCGCTTGAAACGCTGGAAGGCGCGCTCGCGGCTGACAAGGCGCCAGGCGGCCCGTTCTTTGGCGGCGACCGGCTTTGCCTGGTCGATTGCGCCTACACGCCTTTCCTGCAACGCTTCCTGATGGCGGACGCGCTCCTGAAGACCGGCCTGATCGACGGCTATCCGAAGGTGAAGGCCTGGACGGAGGCGCTTCTGGCGACGGAGATCGTCGAAGGCTCTGTCGCGGACGTGTTTCCGGCGGAGTTCGAGGGCAACCTGATCCGGCGCGAGACCTATGCGGCGACCTTGCTGCAGCGAGCGGCGGAATAGCGCGGGCGGAAGGCGGCGGGACGGCTTGCGATCCCCCGCCGCCTCCGCTAGTTTCCCCCGCTCACACCAGACCGAGCCGGTTTGGGCGACCCTGCGGAGGGGTGCCAGAGTGGTTGAATGGGACGGTCTCGAAAACCGTTAAGGGGGCAACTCCTTCGAGGGTTCGAATCCCTCTCCCTCCGCCATCACCTAGTTTCAAGCCATCTTTCGCCGTCTCAAAACATCGAGAAATCCCCAGATTTCAGCCGAAAGGCGGTTCCGGGGCATTGCATCGCGTCTCACCCCATCGCATATGTATTGTGGTACGGATTGGGGGACGAGATGGCGAAGAGCGGCGCGCACCCAATGAATGCGCTGACAGCGGTAGGCGTCCGGAATACGAAGCAGCCGGGACGGTACGCTGACGGCAATGGCCTTTACCTGCATGTGCGCCCCACGGGCTCCAAGAGTTGGACGCTGCGCCTGCTTATCCGCGGTGTGCGCAAGGATATCGGCCTCGGCAGTGTGGCGATGGTGCCATTAGCGGAAGCGCGCGAAGTCGCCGCCCACATGCGCAAGATCGCCCGCGCTGGCGGCGATCCGATTGCCGAGCGCAATAGTGAGAAAGCGACGGCGCCGACCTTCCGGGAGGCTGCGATCCGTGTACATGAATCGCAGAAGCCAACATGGCGTAATGCAAAGCACGGCGCGCAATGGATCTCCACCTTGGAGCGCTATGTCTTCCCGTTGATCGGAGAGAAGCGCGTAAACGAGATTGAGAGCGGGGATGTGCTCAGGGTATTGGGCGATATCTGGCTTACCAAACCTGAGACGGCTCGGCGCGTCCGGCAGCGCATCTCGACCGTCCTGGACTGGGCTCGCGCCGCTGGGCACCGGGATGGCGAGAACCCCTGCGCTGGCATCACACGCGGCCTGCCCAAGCAACCTGAGCGAACCGGTAAGCATCATGCCGCGATGGCCTACGACGCCGTGCCTTCCTTCCTGCAAGAAACCCTACCTGAGCTGGCAATCGGGCTTTCGAGCAAACTAGCGCTGGAGTTCCTGATCCTGACCGCCGCGCGCACGACGGAGGTGCTAGAGGCTGACTGGTCGGAGGTCGACCTGGATGCCGCGCTCTGGACGGTGCCGGCCACGCGCATGAAGGCAGGGCGGGAACACCGTGTGAGAACGGCGGTGAGAAAGTCGTCCACTGGAGCGGCGGGATAATCTCGCT
>CALAHN010000059.1 GCA_937891825.1 uncultured Alphaproteobacteria bacterium | reverse complement strand
TCGAACGCTTTGGGAATCCCGAAAATGAGTCTGCCTCACCGCAGGCTGGTATTATACCGAATTGCCGGAAGACTTCCGGGAGAAACACCCCTCGGTCTGGGTCGACGTCCATTCCAGCCTGTTCGATCCCAAACGCGCCCACGCCATGTACAACGACTTCATGGACGAGTTGGAGTTCGCGGCCGATTGCGGCTTCGATGGCATCTGCGTCAACGAGCATCACTCCAACGGCTATGGCCTGATGCCGTCCCCCAACCTGATCGCTTCGTCGCTCGCCCGGCGCACCCAGGACACGGCGCTTTGCGTCATGGGCAACAGCCTGGCGCTCTATAATCCGCCGACCCGGGTCGCGGAAGAGTTCGCGATGATCGACTGCATTTCCGGCGGACGGCTGATCGCGGGCTTCCCTGTCGGCTCGCCGATGGATACCTGCTACGCCTACAGCCAGAACCCCTCGATGCTGCGCGAGCGTTATCTCGAAGCGCACGATCTCGTCATCAAGGCCTGGACGGAGAAGGACACCTTCGCCTTCAACGGCCGCTTCAACCAGCAGCGCTACGTCAATATCTGGCCGCGTCCGGTCCAGGACGATCCGCATCCGCCGGTCTGGATACCGGGCGGCGGCTCGGTCGAGACCTGGCATTGGTGCGCGGAGATGGACTACGTCTACTGCTATCTCTCCTATTACGGCTACAAGGCTGGGATGGCGACGATGAAGGGCTTCTGGGAAGAGATGCAGCGGCTTGGCAAGGACGCGAACCCCTACCGGGCCGGGTTCCTGCAGTTCGTCGGCGTCGCGGAGACTGAGGAAGAGGCCTACAAGCTCTACAAGGAGCCGGCGGAGTATTTCTACGGCCGCTGCCTGCACATCGACCCGCGCTTCGCGACCCCGCCCGGCTACACGACCGAGGCGACCATGCGCGCCGGCATCGAAGGCCAGGTCAGCCGCGCCGCCCGGGAAAGCAAGCAGGCGCTCGCCAGCGTCGACAAGAAAGCCCGGGAGTTCGATGCGATCCTGGAGAACGGCTATGTCATCATCGGCACGCCGGACCAGGTCGCGGAGAAACTGCGTGAGGTCGCGACTGAATTGAACGTCGGGCAACTGATGCTGCTGCTGCAATTCGGCAACATGAGCCGCGATACAGCCATGTACAACACCAAGCTCTACGCGGAACAGGTGATGCCCCAGATCAAGGACCTCTGGGAGGACAAATGGGAAAATAAGTGGTGGCCGAAGCCGATGGCGGCCAAGGACCGGGCCGTGCCCTTGGCGCGCAATCTTCAGGCGGCTGAGTGACGGAGCCGGAACGATGACTGAGCTGCATGCCGCCGCCGTCCGGGTGAACGGGCACGACTGCCGGGTCTGGAGCAAAGGCCAAGGCGCGCCGGTCGGCTATCTGGCCGGCCTCGCGGGCTTGCCGAAATGGCCGGCGTTCGCCGACGCGCTGGCGCTCGAGCGCACTGTGATCGCGCCGTCGATCCCGGGCTTTCCGGGAGCGGACGGCCACAAGGCGCTGGACACGACCCTCGACTGGATCGTCGCCATGCGGGAGCTTCTGAACGGCGCCGATCTGGAGGGGCCGCCGCTCATCGGCGTCTCCATCGGGGCGACGCTCGCGGCAGAGGTCGCGGCGATGTGGCCGCACAAGGTCGAGAAGCTGGTTCTGGTCGCGCCCTTCGGCATCTATGACGCGAATGAGCCGACAGCGAACCCCTGGGCCCAGCAGGGCCAGGAGTTCGCGCCGCTGTTCTGCAACGACACGGCGGCCTATGGGGATTTCCTCAGGCGCCCGAATGACGCCGATCCCGTGGAGTGGCCGATCGTCATGAACCGGGCGCGGGAAGCCTCCGCCCGCATGATGTGGCCTTTGGGCGATACGGGCATCGTCAAGCGCCTGCATCGCATTCTCTGCCCGACGCTGCTGATCTGGGGCGCCGACGACCGGGTCGTGCCGAAAAGCTACGCCCGCAAGTTCGCCGACCGGATCGCGGGGCCGACGGAGATCCTCGAGATCCCGAACGCCGGGCATCTCGTCGATATCGATCAGCCGGCGGCGCTCGCCGAAGCTGTCCTGAAATTCCTGAAGTAGGACCCGAGCGATCATGGGACGGATGCAAGGCAAGCGCGCGATCATCACCGGCGGCGCGCGGGGAATCGGCGCGGCCGCCGCCCGGCGGTTCGTAGCGGAAGGCGCCCGCGTCATGCTGGTCGACGTGCTTGAGGCGCCGTTGGCGGCGCTGGCGGCCGAACTCGGCGAGGCCAACGCCGCCTATGTGGCGGCCGACGTCGCCGATGAGGCCCAGACCCAGCGCTATGTGGCCGAGACGGTCGCCCGCTTCGGCGGCGTCGATGCTGTCCTGCTGAACGCCGGCATCGAGGGCGCCGTCATGCCGACGATCGATTACCCGACGGAGACGTTCGACCGGGTTATGGCGGTCAATGTCCGCGGCGTCTGGCTTGGGCTGAAGTACGCCATGCGGGCGATGGCGGGCTCCGGCGGCAGCATCGTCGTCACCTCGTCGACGGCTGGCATCCGCTCGCTGCCGAATATCTCGGCCTACACGGCGTCGAAGCATGCCGTGATCGGGCTGATGCGCTCGGCGGCGCTGGAGGGGGCCGCGAACAACATCCGGGTCAATACGGTCAACCCGTCGCCGGTCGATACGGCGATGATGGCGGCGATGGAGGACAAGGTCGGCGTCCCGGCGGACCAACGCGCCGCCCTGCCGCTCGCCCAGGGCACGCCATTGAAGCGTTATGGCACGGTCGAAGAGATCGCGGCGCTGATGCTGTTCCTCGCCAGCGATGAAGCAAGCTTCTGCACGGGCGGCGTCTACATGGCGGACGGCGGGGTTTCGGCCGGGCGGGTCTAGCAGGCTGCGCTCAGGGGAGCGCGCGGTCTGGCTCGAAAATAGCTGCAGGTTATGAAAAGGCGCTCGTCCAAAAATATATAAATCTTGAAATAAAGCATCGAATTCATATATGTTTTTAATGGTGGAGATCGAAGTCGATACGAACGAAAATCTGATATTCGACTTTACCTGATATTTCAGCGCGCTGGGCTGAAAACATCAAATCGGTCAGACTTGCTCCGATCGCCGCGGCCGCGCTCCGTAGAGAAAAGCTGTGGCTAGGCGCTCCGCCATAAAAAAGATGGGCGCGTCTGTACTGGAGCAATCCTTTTGAATTCCAAAGACGTGAAAATGCATAGCGATGCGCGCTACGCCATGTTGCGCGGCGTCGAAGTCCTGACTGACGCCGTCAAGGCGACGCTTGGTCCGAAGGGCCGGAATGTCCTGCTGGACAAGGCATACGGCGCGCCCCGGATCACCAAGGACGGGGCGACCGTCGCCCGGGAAATCGAGCTTTCGGACCCGTTTGAAAACATGGGCGCGCAACTGGTCAAGCAAGTCGCCTCCCAGACCAGCGACCTCGCGGGCGACGGCACGACGACCGCGACCGTGCTGGCGCACGCGATCATGCGCGAAGGCGTCAAGGCTGTTGAAGCCGGCATGAACCCCATGGACCTGAAGCGCGGCGTCGATATGGCCGTGCGCGCCGTCGTCGCCGAACTCAAGGCGATCTCGAAGCCCGTCTCGACGAATGCGGAAATCGCCCAGGTCGCGAGCATTTCTGCCAATGGCGACCGTGAGATCGGCGAGATGGTCGCCAAGGCCATGGCGGCAGTCGGCAGCGCCGGCGCGATCACGGTCGAGGATGCGCAGTCGCTGGAGACGAAGCTGGAGTTGGTCGAAGGCATGCAGTTCGACCGGGGCTACCTTTCCGCGTACTTCGTCACGAACACGGCCAAGATGCGCGTCGAGCTCGAGGCGCCCTACATCCTGCTGCACGAAAAGAAACTGCCGAAAGCCCAGACGCTGCTGCCATTGCTCGAAGCGGTTCTGGCGAGCGGCAAAGGGCTCCTGATCGTCGCGGAGGACATCGAGGGCGAGGCGCTGGCGACCCTGGTCGTCAACAAGCTGAACGGCGCGCTCAAGGTCGCGGCCGTGAAGGCGCCCGGTTTCGGCGACCGGCGCCGGGCCATGCTGGACGATCTCGCCATCCTGACCGGCGGCCAGGTGATCAGCGAGGATCTCGGCGTCAAGTTCGAGAACATCACCCTGAACATGCTCGGCCGGGCCAAGCGGGTCAATATCGACAAGGACACGACGACGATCGTCGACGGCGCGGGCGAAGCGGACGCGATCGCCAGCCGCTGCAAGCAGATCGAGGCCCAGATCGAGTTGACCGATTCCGACTACGACAAGGAAAAGCTGAAGGAGCGGTTGGCGAAATTGTCCGGCGGCGTCGCAGTCATCCATATCGGCGGCATGACGGAGACCGAAGCCCATGAACGCAAGGATCGCGTCGACGACGCCATCCATGCGACCCGTGCGGCGGCGGAAGAAGGCGTCGTCGCCGGCGGCGGCGTCACCCTGCTCAATCTGGCGGGCTGTCTGAATGGCTTGAACCCGGAGAACGACGACCAGAAGGTCGGGATCGACATCATCCGTCGCGCGCTCCAGGCGCCGGCCCGGCAGATCTACGCCAATGCCGGCGAGGATGGCTCGATCATCGTCGGAAAGCTCATAGACCGGGAGGACAATCACTACGGCTTTGACGCCCAGGCCGGAGAATTTGTCGACATGTTCAAGGCCGGGATCATCGATCCGGCGAAGGTCGTGCGCATGGGGCTGCAAGGGGCCGCGTCCATCGCGGGCCTGATGATCACGACAGAGGCCGCCATCGCGTCGAGCAAAGCTGGCTAAATCGACCCCGCATTTGGCGGCAGCGCCAAATGCGGGATAAGTTGATCGTTATCAATAAGATAGAGCATGGTTCGTATGTCCACTTGGACGCGCCATGCTCCAAGGCGCCGCTGACGCTGTTGGGGGGCTTGACGGAGATTTCTCGTTCGAGGCGCCGTGCTGCGCGGCATGTAAGGCGCTTCGACCGAGCTTCCGGGGACAGCGACGATATTCTTTCGGCGCGCGCCGCCCGCCACACAAGGGAGAATACGATGCGCCCACTGTCAGCCTATGGTCCGGACCACCCGGAACTGGAGCCGTTCTTGTATGCCGAGATCGGCGAGGACCCGCGCGGCTTGCCGTTGACGGTTCTTTCCGCCCTGGCGCGCATCGGCGTCGAACCGCGAACCGAAGCCGAACGCCTCTGCAAGTTGCCGCGCGAGGCGGCGGTTCGGGTCATGACGGACCTGATCGAAGCGCTGCCGGATGGCACCTGGAAGGCCGCGGACGCCAGATCGCTGGCGGGCGGCTTGCTGGCGCGACTGCCCAACTGGAAGGATCGCTCGTCCCCGGGCGCCGCCCCGGCGGCTTCGGGCCAGGGCCAGGGAGAAGCGGGGGCCGGCGCCGCGGCGCCGACATCGCCGCTCCGACTGGCGCTCTATGCCGCCGTCGCAGGCATGGCGCTGTTCCTCATTCTGAACATGTTTGAGACGCCCGAAGCGTCTGGCGACCTCGGCCTCGCGCCGGCCGGCCAGAGCGCCTTCAGCTTGGCGTCGAACGATAGCGCGCCCAGCGCGCCGCCTGTCCAGCCGCAGGTTTAGCCGGGCGCGGGCCGAAGGCTGCGTCGTCAAAATAATCTGGATCAATCCGCACTTCGGCATTTCGGGCTAAGAGCGCACTGGTCCAGTGAACGCCTGAAAGGAATTGAAATTGCGTATTCAGATTGGATCGTCGCTCACCTATGACCTGCCGCAGGCGACGCCGATGATCGCCCTTCTGAATGTGCACTATTCCCGGTTCGGCGACCTGGAATCGTCCGATCAGCTCGCAACGACGCCTCGGGTCCGGGTGACGAATTATCGGGACGGCTTTGGCAATTGGTGCAACCGCCTGGTCGCGCCGGCTGGCCGCTTCACGCTCGCGACCAGCGCCGTCATTCGCGATAGCGGCTTGCCGGATCCGGTCGATCTTTCGGCATGGCAGCATCCGGTCGAAGAGTTGCCTGCGGAAACGCTGGCCTATCTGCTGGGCAGCCGCTATTGCGAAACCGACCGCCTCACACTGGAAGCCTGGCGGCTTTTCGGCAATGGGCCGACCGGTTGGGCGCTGGTGCAGACGATCTGCGACTTCGTGCATCGCCACATCGAGTTCAACTACAATTATGCCGACGCGACCCGCTCGGCAGCCGAGGCTTACCGCGACGGCCGCGGGGTTTGCCGCGACTTCGCCCATCTGGCGATCGCGTTTTGCCGCTGCATGAACATTCCGGCGCGCTATTGCACGGGCTATATCAGCGATATCGGCGAAACGCCGCCCTTCGGGCCGGGCGACCATGCGGCCTGGATCGAGGTCTATCTGGGCGGGCAGTGGCGCATCTTCGATCCGCGGAACAACAAGCGCCGCATCGGCCGGATCCTGATCGCGCAAGGCCGCGACGCTTCCGATGTGCCGTTGATTCACAGCTTCGGGCCGAACATCCTGCAGGAATTCCTGATCGTCTGCGACCCGGCCGCCGATTGATCTCAGGCCTGCGGCGGGACGGGCGTGAGCACGGGCTTGCCGGCGAAGTGAGCCGCCAGGTTGTCGATGACCAGATCCGCCATGGCGCGGCGGGTTTCGACGGTTGAGCTGGCGATATGCGGCGTCAGCACGACGTTTTCCATCGCCATCAGGGCGGCCGGAACCTGGGGTTCGCCGTCGAGTACGTCGAGGGCGGCGCCGGCGATCGCGCCCGTCTCCAATGCCCGGATCAGCGCCGGCTGATCGACGATCGGGCCGCGCGCCGTGTTGATGAGGTAGCCTTCCGGCCCAAGCGCCGCCAAGACACCCGCATCGACAATCCCGCGGCTCTGGGCGCCGCCTTCGCAGGCGACCAGCAGAATGTCGCTCGCCGCCGCCAGATCCAGCAAGGTCGGATAGGCCCGGTAGGTCAGGTCGCCCATGGGCTTCACGTCGAAATAGGCGATGTTCAGGCCGAAAACCTCCGCCCGGCGCGCGACCGCCTTGCCGATCCGGCCAAGCCCCAGGATGCCAAGCCGCTTCCCGCGCACCGTCGTGCCCAGGCCCATGCGGCCCGACGTCCATTTGCCGGCGCGCAGATAGCGTTCGGATTCGGCGATACGGCGCGGGGCCATCAGGATGAACGCCATCGCCAGATCCGCGACATCGCCGGTCAGCACTTCCGGCGTGTGGGTGACGATGACGCCGCGCGCCTGGGCGGCGACCACGTCCGTCGCGTCGTAGCCGACGCTCATGGAGGCGATGATCTCCAGCTTCGGCAAGCTGTTGATCAGGTTGGCGTTCGGCCCCTTCATGCCGCCCGCCAGAATGCCGCGCACCCGGGGACCGACATCCGACAGCAGCGCGTCCGGGTCCTTGGCGGCCAGGTAATCGTGGATGATGTAGTCGGGCTTCAGACGGTCCAGCAGGATCGGCGCCAGCGGCGCAACCTGCAGCAATTCAATCGCCAGCCGTCCGCCGGCCCCGCGCTTTGTATCGGCCATTCTCAGTCCCCCGTCGCCTTTGCCTGGAGAGTGCGAGCTTCGAAGCGTTACGGCAAGCTCTGCCTGATGCGGCGCGCCGCTCGCTCCATGGCGAGCGCGCCGAGGCCGACCGCAAGGCCCCAGAACGCGGCGCCGACGCCCAGGACCGCAATGCCCGAGGCTGTGACGACAAGGGTCGCGACGGCTGGGAAGCGATGGTCCGGCTCAGCGAGCGCCGCCGCCGCCGCCGTCATCAACGGCGTCGTCAGCGCCAGGCCCGCGACCGTGGCGACGATGCCGGATGGCATTGCGAGCACAACCGCGACCACCAGCGGCCCGGCGAACCCCAACAGCATCCAGAAGCCGCCATAGGCCAGGCCGACGCGCCAGCGCTGGCTGCGGTCGGGATGGACGTCGTCGCCAAGGCAGATCGAGGCGGTGATGGCGGCCATGTTGAAGGTATGCGCGCCGAAGAGCGCCGCTGCGGCCGAGCCAAGCCCCGTCGTCAGCAGCGCTGCGCGCACCGGCGGCTCATAGCCGTTGGCGCGCAGCACGGCGAAGCCCGGCAGGTTCTGGGACGCCGTGGTGACGAGATAGAGCGGCAGGCCGAGGCCGACGATGACGTCCAGCCGGAAATCCGGCCGGACCAGGGTCAGGGGCAGGGGGTCGAACCCGGAAAAATCGACCGGCCCCGCGCCGCCGCCCGCGAACGCCAGCCCGACGCCGACGGCGAGCGCCGCGAGCACCGCATAGAGCGGGCTGATCAGGCGCACGACCAGGAAGACCGCCACGATCGGCAGAATTAGCGCTGGCGCCGCCGCCGTTTGCACGGCGATCGCCAGACAGAACGGCAGCAGCACGCCGGCGAGCATGGCCGCGGCGAGGCTCGCCGGGATCGCATCGATGGCGCGGGCGAGGGGCCGGATCAAGGCGGTCAGCGCGATCGCGAGGCCGGCGGCGATAAAGGCCCCTGCGGCCGCATGAATATCGACGCCCGTCGTCGCGGCGATCAGGGCCGCGCCCGGCGTCGACCAGGCGAGCACGATGGGAACCCGCGACCACGTGCTGAGGCAGGCTGAGCCTATCGCCTTGCCGAAACACACCGCCGCGACCCAGGAGGTGGTCTGCTCGGCAGTCGCGCCCACCGCCTGCGCCGCCGCCAGCACGAGCGCGATTGTCGAGCCATAGCCGATAATCGCCGCCACGAGCGCCGCAGAAATCATGGAAAGCCGCATCGCCGTCACCCGCCTGAAGCTATCGCCAGCGCGACGCGCGGGCCGATAGCGGCATAGGTCAGGGCGCCCGGAACTGCAACACCGCGAACAGGCGATCCGGATCGGTCCAGACGTCTCCTGACCGCCACCCGGCGGCGGCGGCGAGCGCCTGAAAATCGTCGATCGTGTACTTGTAGGAATTCTCGGTGTGGATGCGTTCGCCCGCCTGGAACGCGATGGCGCGGCCGCGGATCGTGACGGTCTGCGCGGCCAGGCTCTCCAGGTGCATCTCGATCCGGCCGTCCGCCGCGTTCCAAAGCGCGACATGGCGGAATCCGGCGAGGTCGAAATCGGCGTCCAGCTCGCGGTTGGCGCGCGCCAGGATGTTCAGGTTGAAGGCGGCGGTCACGCCTTCGAGGTCGTCATAGGCGCGCTCCAGGCGGGCCACGTCCTTCTTCAGGTCGACGCCGATGGTCAGGCTGTCGGCGCTGGCGATCGCGCGAAAGCGCCCCAGCAGGTCGCGGGCGCGGTCGGGCTCGAAATTGCCGATGGTCGAGCCGGGAAAGAACACCGCGACGGGACCAAGCTCCGCGACGCCGGCGGGCAGCGTGAAGGGGCGGTCGAAATCGACGGCGAAGGGACGAATGGCGAGGCCAGGAAAATCGGCCGCCATGCCTGCCGCCGCCGCCGCCAGATGGTCGGCCGAGATGTCGCCCGGCGCGAACGCCGCCGGACGGTCCATCGCGCGGAGCAGGATGCCGGCTTTCAGAAGGGCGCCCGCGCCCGGCTCGACCAGAACCGCGCCTTTCCCCATGCCCGCTGCGATGGCCGCTGCATGGGCTTCCAGGATGGAAAGCTCGGTGCGGGTCGGGTAATAGGCTTCAAGCTCGGTGATCTGTTCGAACAGCCGCGAGCCGATATCGTCATAGAAGAACTTCGGCTCAAGCCGCTTCGGCGACGCCTGAAGGCCTTTCAGGACCGACAGGCCGAAGGGCGATGCCGCGCCGGTCATGCCGCGTCCTCGGCAAGGCGAAGGCCGGTCATCTGCCAGCGCTGGAACGGATAGAAGAAGTTCCGATAGCTCGCCCGCATCTGCGCCCGCGGCGTGACCGCGGAGCCGCCGCGCAGGACATACTGATTGGCCATGAATTTGCCGTTGTATTCGCCGATCGCGCCGGGCGGCGCCTTGTAGCCGGGATAGGCGGAATAGGCGGATTGGGTCCATTCCCAGACGTCGCCCCACATCTGGGCGAGGCCGGGCGCCGTCGCCGGTCGGGCGCGGAATTGTTCGGTCTCGAGGAAGTTCCCGTCAATCGGCATGGCCGCCGCCAGTTCCCATTCCGCCTCGGTCGGCAGGCGCTTGCCGGCCCAGCGGGCGAAAGCGTCAGCCTCATAATAGCTGATGTGCGCGACCGGCGCGTCCGGATCGAGCGGTTGCGCGCCCCGCAGTCCGAAGCCCTGCCAGGCGCCGTCTTCATGGCGCCAGTAGATCGGATGCGCCCAACCCTCGCGCTGCGCCGTCGCCCAGCCGTCGGAAAGCCAGAGCGTCGCGTCCCGGTAACCGCCAGCTTCGATAAAGGCGATCCATTCCCGATTTGTGACAGCCCTGGACGCAAGCCTGTAGGGCGCAACGAACGTCCGGTGGCGCGGCGTCTCGCAATCGAATCCGAAGCCCTGGCCGTCGTGGCCGATCTCTTCCAGGCCGCCGGGGCAGTCGATCCACGCGAGCGGCGCCGCTTCCGCCATGGCGGCCGGCGACGGCGCCTTGAAGGCGGGGTCGAGCGGGTTATGCGACAGGAGATGCAGCAGGTCCGTCAACAGCAGTTCCTGATGCTGCATCTCGTGATGGCAGCCTAGCTCGACGAGATCGAGCGGCGCGTCGCCTTTGGCGATCAGGCGGACGACCGCCGCCGTCACGGCTTCCCGGTAGGCCATCACCGCCTTGACCGTCGGCCGGGTGAGGAGGCCCCGGCTATCCCTGGCGAAGCGCGGCCCGGCCTGGACGTAATAGCTGTTGAACAGATAGGCGAAGCGGTCGTCGGGCGAGCGATAGCCCGGCGCGTGCGGCCGCAGGATGAACTCCTCGAAGAACCAGGTCGTGTGGGCCAGGTGCCATTTTGTCGGGCTCGCGTCCGCCATCGACTGGGCGACCATGTCCTCGATCTCGAGGTTGGCCGTAAGCGCTTCGGTCCGAGCGCGGGTCCGGTCGAACAGGTCGGGCAGCAAGGCCGTCTCGGGCTTCAGTCGCATGGCGGTCCTCATCGAGAGACTGGAAAGACGGCGAGGTTCGCGCATAAGCTAAGCCATGCGCGCGGGATGTCGACCCTTTATGGCGTCCCGCAGTTTTGCAGCGGAGGAACCGCATGGATCGAGATCCGGCCATCGACGACGCGCCCATCGCCTATATCCCGCGGACGCGCGCCTTTTATCGCGCCCTTGGCTATGAGGGGGATTATCGCTGGGCCCAGAATGCCGACGCGCCATTCGCCCCGCTCCGGAAGCCGTTGTCGGAAGCCCGGCTTGCCTTGATCGTCACGTCGTTCCCGCCGGGCGACTGGTCGGACGACAATCCGCCGAAGAAAGCCGTCTGGTCGTGCGGCGTCGCCGACGCGCCGGCTGACCTCTACAACCGGAATCTCGCCTGGGACAAGCAATCGACCCACACCCGCGACCGCGAGAGCTATCTGCCGCTGCTGGCGCTCCAGGCGCTGGCCGAGGCTGGCGCGATCGGCGGCTTGACCGAAAGCTTCCATGGCGTGCCGACGGTCTACAGTCACCGCGAGACCACCGAATTCGACGCGCCGGAAATCCTCCGCCGCGTCGTCGCCGAGAAGGCCGACGCGGCGCTGCTCGTCGCCCTCTGACCCGTCTGCCACCAGACCGTGAGTCTGGTCAGCCGACATCTGGAAGCGAATGGCGTGCCGACCGTGGTCCTGGGCTCCGCCAGGGATATCGTCGAAGCTGCATCCGTCGCCCGGTTCCTGTTCGTCGATTTTCCGCTCGGGAACCCGGGGGGCGCGCCCTATGACCGGCCGATGCAGCGGGATATCGCGGAACGCGCTATCCGGTTGCTGGAAACCGCGACCGGTCCGCGGACGACCGTGCGCGCGCCCCACGCATGGCCGGGGGTGCCCGATTGGCGGACCGTCTACAACCGCGTCCGCCCGGAGGATGCCCAGGCGCTTCTGGAAGAGGGCGCCCGTCGGCGCGCTCGCTTCGCCAAGATGCCGGCGCGCGAGCTATAGCGCCGCGTAGACCGCGCCCAGGAACGCATCGGTCTTCGCCGGATCGAGCCAGCGCGAGACGACGACCAGGTCTGCCGCCGGATCGACCCAGATGGAGTTGCCGCCGGCCCCGACGGCTTGAAAGCCGTGCGCCGGCGCGGCGGGATAGCGCGCCTGGTCCGTGTTCAGCCACCAGAGCCAGCCATAGACCGGATTGGTCGGGGCTGGCGTCGTCGCCTGCGTGATATAGCGTTCGGAGATAAGCCGGGCGTCGCCCCAGCAGCCGCCCCGGGCCATCAGCAGGCCGATGCGGGCCTGATCGCGGGCGGAGATGAACATGCCGCCGCCCCAATGGGCGCCGCCGGAGACGGATTGCATCGCCTTGCCGTCGATCTCGACCCAACTGTTCCGGTAGCCGTGCCATTCCCATTCGCCGCTGGCGCCGATCGGCTGCATGACGCGTTCGGCGAAGACCTCCGGCAAGGGGCGGCGCCAGACCCTGAGCGCGGCGAGCGCCAACTGGTTGACGCGCACGTCGTTGTATTCCCAGAAGGCGCCGGGGGCCTTCAGCGGGCGCTCCTTGCCCTTGTCCCGCCCGGCGCCTTCGACGCGGAGGTCGCGGTTCCGGTCGACGATATCGGGCTTGCCCCAAAGCTCGCCTTCCCATTCGGACGATAACTGCAACATATGCGCCCAGGTAATCGGCCGGTTCTGGGCGCTGTCGAAGCCGCCGTCCGCCACCAGCTCGTGGATCGGGGCATGGACGTCCGGGATCAGCCCCTCGTCGAGCGCCAGGCCGACTGTCATGGAAATGCAGGACTTGGCGCAGGAGAACGTCATGTCTGGGCGGTTCGCGTCCCCCCATTCCGCGACGATCTCGCCGCCGCGCACGATCACGCCCGACGGGCCGCCGCGCGGGCGGACATGGCCGATGATCTCGTTCCAGGGCGGCCGCTCGAAGTGTCCCTTGCCGATCACCTGGCCGAGGTCCCGGTCCCACGGCATTTCATTGGCTTCGGCGAACGCCTGAGCGGCGGCGAAGCGCGGATCGGCGTTCAGGCGCCAGTCTTTGCCCTTGGGCGGCAGCGCGCTCACTTCTCGAACATCTCGTAGTTGAGTTTCGGGGCGCTGCCGAACCAGATCGGGTAATCCCGGTGATCCTTCAGGTCGTCGGCGGTGTTTGGATGCAGCAGCACGGTCAGCCCCTGGCGGTTCAGGGCGAACCAGGCCGTCGCTTCGGCCAGCCGCCCGTTCGGGATCAAGACCTGGAAGCTGCCGAAAGGGTGGGGGCCGACGGGACCGTCATGCATCCGTCCGAGCGGCAGACCTGTCAGGCCCTTCTCCACATCGGCGCGAACGGCTGTCGCGGTCGCCTTTGTCGCCGCGTCGAAATACACGTGAGCATGCCAGTCCTGAATGATGTCAGTCGATTGCATCGCGGTCGCTCCCTTTTTCCTGCCTGGGGATGGCGCGCTCAGACGCTAAAGTTCTTCTAGAGGATGGCGCGCCCAAATGAGCGCGTCATGCTCTACCCTATTGAGATCGATCAAGCCAGTCTTAGGCTCCAGACTCATAACCAGTAGCTGACGACGGCTGCGATGCAAACGGCT
>CALAHN010000058.1 GCA_937891825.1 uncultured Alphaproteobacteria bacterium | reverse complement strand
CGAAGGCGGCCGGACCGTCGGCGCCGGCGTCGTCGCTAAAATCGTCGCGTAGGGCTATAGAAGGGTTCGGCCAATCATTCTAACGGCCCGGCGTTGCGTTGGCGGCGCGCCGGGTTTATGTAGGAGCGTAGCTCAATCGGTAGAGCACCGGTCTCCAAAACCGGGGGTTGCGGGTTCGATTCCTGCCGCTCCTGCCAAAGTTTGAAAACCGATGCGCCGCGACGGTCAAGCTGTCGCGGCCGTCGGCTTTCTTGCGTTCGGTCAGCAGCGACGCTGACCGTGCGATGACGATCTGTCCGGCGATGGCTTTGCCGGGCGGGCTGCTTGGATTTCAAGCGGCTTGGGCATGACGGCGCATGTGCGTCTCTGGCCCCGGCCGCATCGGTTCGGAATGGCGATGGCGAAGTTAAAGTCTGGAACGGTTAAGGAAAAGCGGACAAACCCGGCGGAGTTTTTCCGGCAGGTGCGTCAGGAAGCCCGCAAGGTGACCTGGCCGTCGCGCAAGGAAACCTGGATCGCGAGCTTGATGGTGTTCATCATGGTCGCGCTGACGGCGATATTCTTTTTCTTTGTCGATCAGGGCCTTGCATTGTTGGTTCGACAGATTCTCGGGCTCGGAGGCTGATCCAAATGGACCATCGCTGGTACGTCGTGCATGTCTATTCCGGGTTTGAGAACAAGGTCGCCCAGTCGATCCGCGAGCAAGCGGATAGGACGGGCGTCGGCCCGGATATCGAAGAGGTTCTGGTTCCGACGGAAGAGGTGCTGGAGGTCAAGCGCGGCGCCAAGTCCATGGCCGAGCGGAAGTTCTTTCCAGGCTATGTCCTGGTGAAGATGCGGATGACCGACCATGCCTGGCATCTGGTCAAAAACACCTCGAAGGTGACGGGCTTCCTGGGCGCCGGCAAGCGGCCGTCCCCGATTTCCGAAGCCGAGGCGCGGCGGATCGTCGATCAGACGACGGACGCGGCCGAGCGGCCGAAGCCTTCCGTCCGGTTCGAGATCGGCGAGCAGGTCCGGGTCTCCGACGGCCCGTTCGCCAGCTTCAACGGCGTCGTCGAGGACGTCGACGAGGCGCGGACCCGGCTCAAGGTCTCGGTCTCGATCTTCGGCCGCGCGACGCCGGTCGACCTCGAGTACGGACAGGTCGAAAAAGTTTAGCGATCGCCCTGGCTCGGGGCGGGGCCGATCCGACGTCGGATCGGGCTGACCGGGCTGAATTCGTGCGGGAGGCCGTCCCTGGCCGCTGACCGCGCCCCCGCGTTTCCGAATTCCCGGAGCGCGGTTTTGATAGGGAAAGTGTGATGGCAAAGAAGATTACAGGGTACATCAAGCTGCAGGTGCCGGCCGGCAAGGCCAATCCCTCGCCGCCGATCGGGCCGGCGTTGGGCCAGCGCGGCGTGAACATCATGGAGTTCTGCAAGGCGTTCAACGCCCAGACCCAGCAGATGGAAGTCGGGATGCCGATTCCGACGGTCATCACCGTTTACGGCGACCGCAGCTTCTCGTTCCAGACCAAGTCCCCGCCCGCGACCTACTTCATCAAGAAGGCCGCCGGGGTGGCCAAGGGCTCCCAGACGCCGGGCAAGTCGGCGGCGACGGTCGGCAAGGTGACGTGGGATCAACTCCGCGAAATCGCCCAAACGAAGCTCGCCGACATGAGCGCGAATGACATTGACGCCGGCGCCAAGGCGCTGGCCGGCTCCGCCCGGTCCATGGGCATCCAGGTGGTGGATTAAGACAATGGCGAAGCAAGGCAAGCGCGTGACCGACGCGAACAAAGCGGTCGCAAAAGACAAGCTCTATGCCCTCAATGAGGCGATCGAGTTCCTGAAGGGCCGTCCGGGCGCGAAGTTCGACGAAACCCTGGAAATCTCGATCAATCTCGGCGTCGATCCCCGCCATGCGGACCAGCAGGTCCGCGGCATGGTCGCATTGCCGAACGGCACCGGCAAGAACGCCCGGGTCGCGGTGTTCGCGCGCGGCGCCAAGGCCGAAGAGGCCCAGGCCGCAGGCGCGGATATCGTCGGCGCGGAAGATCTCGCCGAGTCCATCCAGGGCGGCACGATCGATTTCGACGTGGCGATCGCCACCCCCGACATGATGCCGGTCGTCGGCCGTCTCGGCCGGGTGCTCGGCCCCCGCGGCCTGATGCCGAACCCGAAGCTCGGGACGGTGACCCAGGACGTGGCGGCGGCGATCGCCGGCGCCAAGGGCGGCCAGGTCCAGTACCGGGTCGAGAAAGCCGGGATCATTCATGCCGGCGTCGGCAAGATGAGCTTCGATTCCGACAAGCTCGAGGGCAACGCCAAGGCGCTGTTCGACGCGGTGCTGCGGGCGAAGCCTGCCGGCGCCAAGGGCACATATATCCGCAAGGTGTCGATGACGACGACGATGGGTCCGGGCCTCCGCCTCGATCCCTCGTCCCTCGGCGACATCTCGATCGCGGGCCGGCGTTAGGCCGGATCAGTAATTCCGGCGGGGTTCGCCTCGCCGGATGACGGTCGCGCGGGCTTGTCCGCGCGGCGGTCGACAGCAACGTCTGTCCGAGATTGTGGGCGCCGCGGCGCATCGGGGCAACCCGGCAAAGCGGCTTAAACTGTCAGCCCGCATGAGACAGAGGATCGAAGTGGTTGGGGAAAAGCGCGCGCTCCGTCGTGTGGCTGGCCTTGGCGCTTGGGTCTTCTCCGGAGAGGCGGTAACCGGCTGCGAAGCGGGTTTGCCCCTTCGCAGCGCAATTGGAGCCTGACCCGTTAAGGCGGTTCAGCTCCTAGGAACGGAGTAGACCCCGTGCAACGAAAGCAGAAGGAAGAGGTAGTCGAAACGCTACACGAGACCTTTGCGAATGCGTCCGCCGTCGTCGTGGCGCATCAAAAAGGCTTGACTGTCGCGCAGATGACTGACCTTCGCGGACGCATGCGTGAGGCGGGCGCCGGTTTTCGGGTGACCAAAAACCGGCTCGCCAAGCGCGCGCTCGACGGCACGCCGTTCGAAGGCATCGCTGGCTTGTTCAGCGGCCCGACGACGGTCGCCTACTCTGAAGATCCGGTGGCCGCGGCGCGCGTCGCGGTCAAGTTCGCCGACGGCAACGACAAGTATGTCGTGGTCGGCGGCGCGCTCGACGGTCGGATGCTCAGCATCGACGAGGTCAAGGCGCTTGCGTCCTTGCCGTCGCTCGAGGAGCTGCGCGCCAAGATCGTCGGCATGATCGTCACCCCGGCGACCCGCCTTGCGCAGGTCACCGGCGCGCCGGCAGCCCAGCTCGCCCGCGTGTTCGGCGCTTATGGATCTTCGGAAGAAGCATCGTAACCCAACCCAGCGCCTGCCAGACGGCGGGCGCGCACACACCGATCCAAACATTCGACTAGGAGTAAACTGACAATGGCCGATCTCGCAAAGATCGTTGACGACCTTTCCGCCCTCACGGTCCTGGAAGCTGCCGAGCTTTCCAAGATGCTCGAAGAAAAGTGGGGCGTTTCCGCCGCTGCGCCGGTCGCGGTCGCTGCGGCCGCTGGCGCCGCCGACGCGCCTGTCGCCGAAGAAAAGACCGAATTTGACGTGATCCTCGCCACGATCGGCGAAAAGAAGATCAACGTCATTAAGGAAGTCCGCGCAATCACCGGCCTTGGCCTCAAAGAAGCCAAGGATCTGGTCGAAGCTGCGCCGAAGGCGGTCAAGGAAGGCGCTTCCAAGACCGAAGCGGAAGAGATCAAGAAGAAGCTTGAAGACGCCGGCGCGACCGTCGAACTCAAGTAAGCTTGCGAATTGGCCCGTCCTGTCGATCGCGTCGGCGGGACGGGCCTTTGCGCCGGAAGGGAACCCTCCGGCGCGCATCGGCGTTCAATCGCAAGCGACGGTCGATTGGCGGGCGCCAATCCCCTGTCAACTTGCTTCGCGGCGCCGGAAAGGCGCATGGTCCCTCCCATAAGGAGAAACATGCGCCATAGACTACGGTTATGGGCGGTCCGACCGGACGCCTGAATCGACTTTAGATCGGCCGCACTCAGCGCGGCTGAACAAGCGCCTGTCGGATCCGTTTCCGTCAGGCCATATGGATAGGAGAGACGCGCCAATGGCGATGTCGATGACTGGCCGCAAACGTATCCGCCGTCGTTTCGGGCACATTCGCGAAGCAGCCCCAATCCCGAACCTGATTGAGGTGCAGAAGAAGTCCTACGACAACTTCCTGCAGCCTGGCCTTAACGCCGAGCAGCGGCGCGACCAGGGACTGTACCAAGCGCTGTCATCGGTTTTCCCAATCCGCGACTTCGCCGGCAAGGCGCAGCTCGAGTTCGTCGACTACGAATTCGAGGACCCGAAATATGACGTCGAAGAATGCCGCCAGCGCGGCCTGACCTTCTCCGCCCCGCTCAAGGTGACGTTGCGCCTTGTGGTATGGGACATCGACGAGGACACAGGCGCCCGCTCGATCCGCGACATCAAGGAACAGGACGTCTACATGGGCGATATGCCGCTCATGACCGACAACGGGACGTTCATCGTGAACGGCACCGAGCGGGTGATCGTCTCCCAGATGCACCGCTCCCCAGGCGTGTTCTTCGATCACGACAAGGGCAAGACCCATTCCAGCGGCAAGCTTCTGTTCGCGGCGCGGGTCATCCCCTATCGCGGCTCCTGGCTCGACTTCGAATTCGACGCCAAGGACCTCGTTTACGTCCGCATCGATCGTCGCCGCAAGCTGCCGGTGACGACGATGCTGCTGGCGCTCGACAATGCCGCGACCGCGGCGCGCCGGGCGGCGCTCTCCGCCGAGAACAAGGCGCTGCCGGCCGAGGAATCGGAAGGCATGTCCCAGGAAGATATCCTGGCGGCGTTCTACGATATCGAAGTCTATGCCCGCGCCGGCGATGGCTGGACGGCGCCGTTCGACCCCTCGACCCTGAAGCAGGGCAAGGCGTTGCAGGATATCCGCGACGCGGAGACCGGCGAAGTCGTCGTCAAGGAAGGCACGCGCATCACGCCGCGCACGCTCACGAAGTTGCAGGAATCCGGCGTCAAGCGCCGCCTCGCGGACTCGGAGGAGTTGATCGGCCGCTACATCGCGCGCGATCTCATCGACATGTCGACCGGCGCGATCCATGCCGCGGCGGGCGATGAAATTACCGAGGAGACGCTCGAGCTACTGGCGAAGCACGCCATCGACCAGGTCGATGTGCTCGGCATCGACCATGTCGAAGTCGGCCCCTATATCCGCAACACGCTGATGGCGGACAAGAACGACACCCAGGAAGATGCGCTGACCGATATCTACCGGGTCATGCGGCCGGGCGAGCCGCCGACGCCGGAATCGGCGCAGGCGATGTTCAAGAGCCTGTTCTTCGATCGCGAGCGCTATGACCTCTCGGCCGTCGGCCGGGTGAAGATGAACGCCCGCCTCAGCCTTGAGGCGCCGGACACGATGCGCGTGTTGCGCAGCGAGGACGTGCTGGCGATCGTCAAGACCCTGGTCGATCTGAAGGACGGCCGCGGCGACATCGACGACATCGATCACCTGGGCAATCGCCGGGTGCGGTCCGTCGGCGAATTGATGGAGAACCAGTACCGGGTCGGCCTGTTGCGCATGGAACGCGCGATCCGCGAGCGCATGAGCTCGGTCGATATCGACGCGGTCATGCCCCAGGACCTGATCAACGCCAAACCGGCGGCCGCGGCCGTGCGCGAGTTCTTCGGCTCGTCGCAGTTGTCCCAGTTCATGGACCAGACCAACCCGCTTTCGGAAATCACCCACAAGCGCCGTCTCTCGGCGCTTGGGCCGGGCGGTCTGACCCGAGAGCGCGCCGGCTTCGAAGTCCGCGACGTTCACCCGACCCATTACGGCCGGATCTGCCCGATCGAAACGCCGGAAGGCCCGAATATCGGCCTGATCAACAGCTTGGCCTCTTACGCCAAGGTCAATCCCTATGGGTTCATCGAAACGCCTTACCGCAAGGTGATCGACGGCGTCGTTACCGATGACGTGGTCTACATGTCGGCGATGGAGGAAGGTCGGCACACGGTCGCCCAGGCGAACGCGCCGCTGACGCCGGACAACCGCTTCCTGAACGACCTGGTCGACTGCCGCGCGGGCGGCGACTATCTGTTGTCGACGCGGAGCCAGATCACGCACATGGACGTCTCGCCGAAGCAGCTTGTTTCGGTCGCGGCGGCCTTGATCCCGTTCCTGGAAAACGACGACGCGAACCGCGCCCTGATGGGCTCGAACATGCAGCGGCAAGCTGTGCCGCTGCTGCAAAGCCAGGCGCCCCTGGTCGGCACCGGCATGGAAGCCATCGTGGCGCGGGATTCCGGCGCGACGATCACCGCCAAGCGCGGCGGCATCGTCGACCAGATCGACGCGACCCGCATCGTCATCCGCGTCAACGAACAGGAAGCGGCGGGCGACACCGGCGTCGACATCTACACCCTGCAGAAGTTCGAGCGCTCGAACCAGTCGACCTGCATCACCCAGCGTCCGCTGGTGAAAAAGGGCGACCGGGTGGCGGCGAAGGATATCATCGCCGACGGCCCCTCGACCAATCTGGGCGACCTGGCCCTCGGCCGGAACGTGCTCGTCGCGTTCATGCCGTGGAATGGCTACAATTTTGAAGACTCGATCGTCATTTCCGAGCGGATCGCCCGGGACGACGTCTTCACCTCGATCCATATCGAGGAATTCGAGGTCATGGCCCGGGACACCAAGCTCGGCCAGGAGGAAATCACCCGCGACATTCCGAACGTCTCGGAAGAAGCGCTTCGGAACCTCGATGAAGCCGGCATTGTCTATGTCGGCGCGGAATTGAAGCCAGGCGACATCATGGTCGGCAAGGTGACGCCGAAAGGCGAGTCGCCCATGACGCCGGAAGAAAAGCTCTTGCGCGCCATCTTCGGCGAAAAGGCGGCCGACGTCCGCGACACCTCGCTCAAGGTCCCGCCGGGCGCCTTCGGCACGGTCGTCGACGTGCGCGTCTTCTCCCGTCGCGGCGTCGAAAAGGATGAGCGCGCCCGGGCGATCGACCAGCAGGAAATCGAACGGCTGGCGAAAGACCGGGACGACGAGCGGCACATCATCACCCGCAGCTTCAATGCGCGCCTGCGCGAGTTGTTGGGCGGCCAGGAAATCGTTTCCGGGCCGAAGGGCGTGAAATCGGCCAAGAAGGGCGAAAAGATCGACGGCCCGCTTCTGGACGAGCTGACGCCGGCGCAACAGCGCCAGATCGTCGTCGCCGACGATGCGGTGATGAAGGAGCTCGAATCCCTCGGCCGCGGCTTCGACCAGAGCGTCAAGGAACTGGTCGACCGGTTCGACAACAAGGTCGAGAAGCTGGAGCGGGGCGACGAACTGCCGCCTGGCGTCATGAAGATGGTCAAGGTGTTCGTCGCGGTGAAGCGCAAGCTGCAGCCGGGCGACAAGATGGCCGGCCGCCATGGCAACAAGGGCGTCGTCTCCACCATCGTGCCGATCGAGGATATGCCCCATCTGGAAGACGGCACGCCGGTCGATATCGTGCTGAACCCGCTGGGCGTGCCATCGCGCATGAATGTCGGGCAGATCCTCGAAACCCATCTGGGCTGGGCCTGCGCCGGCCTCGGCAAGCAGATCGAAGCGATGCTCGAAAGCGTCCAGCAGGGCGCCAAGGCGTTCGACGATCTCCGCGCCAAATTGCTCGACGTCTATGGCGAGGAGACTTACCAGGCGGAGATCAAGGATCTGGACGACGACGAACTGGTGGAGTTGGCGCACAATCTCTCGGACGGCATGCCGATCGCGACGCCGGTCTTCGACGGCGCGCGCGAAAGCGACATCAATGAAATGCTCGAGAAGGCCGGGTTGGCGACATCCGGTCAATCGACCCTGATCGATGGGCGCACGGGCGATTCGTTCCACCGCAAGGTGACGGTCGGCTACATCTACATGCTGAAGCTGCACCATCTGGTCGACGACAAGCTGCATGCCCGGTCCATCGGGCCCTACAGCCTCGTCACCCAGCAGCCGCTGGGCGGCAAGGCGCAGTTCGGCGGCCAGCGCTTCGGCGAAATGGAGGTCTGGGCCCTTGAAGCCTATGGCGCCGCTTATACTCTCCAGGAGATGCTGACGGTGAAATCCGATGATGTGTCGGGCCGCACGAAGGTCTATGAGGCCATCGTGCGCGGCGACGACACGTTCGAGGCCGGCATTCCCGAAAGCTTCAACGTGCTGGTGAAGGAACTGCGGTCGCTCGGCCTCAACGTCGAATTGCTGGAGGCGGATTCCTGATCAGAGGGCGCCGCGCGCGCGGCGCCCTCTGGTCTTCCGTCCCGTCCACACAATCCCGCTGCTTAAGGAGCAAGCCCCATGAATGAACTGATGAAGGTCTTCGGCCAGGTTCAGGGCGCCCAAAGCTTTGATCGTATCCGCATCTCCATCGCGAGCCCGGAGCGGATCCGGTCCTGGTCGTTCGGCGAAATCAAGAAGCCCGAAACGATCAACTACCGGACCTTTAAGCCGGAGCGGGATGGACTGTTCTGCGCCCGCATCTTCGGGCCGATCAAGGACTACGAGTGCCTGTGCGGCAAGTACAAGCGCATGAAGTATCGCGGCATCATCTGCGAGAAATGCGGCGTCGAAGTCACGCTGACCAAGGTCCGGCGCGAGCGCATGGGCCATATCGAACTGGCGGCGCCGGTCGCGCATATCTGGTTCCTGAAGTCGCTTCCCAGCCGGATCGGCCTGATGGTCGACATGACGCTGCGCGAACTGGAGCGGGTGCTTTATTTCGAAAGCTTCCTGGTGACCGATCCCGGCCTGACCGACCTCGCCGAACGTCAGCTCCTGACGGAAGACGAATATTATCAGGCCCAGGACGATTACGGCGCCGACAGCTTCAAGGCGTCGATCGGCGCCGAGGCGATCAAGGACCTCCTGACCAATCTCGACCTCGGCCAGGAACGGGAGACGCTCCGCGAAGAACTGCGCGACACCAATTCCGAAGCCAAGCGCAAGAAGATCGTCAAGCGCCTGAAGCTGATGGAAGCGTTCCTCGAATCCGGCTCGCGCCCGGAATGGATGATCATGGACGTCGTGCCGGTCATTCCGCCGGAACTGCGCCCGCTCGTCCCGCTCGACGGCGGCCGTTTCGCGACCTCGGACCTGAACGACCTGTATCGCCGGGTCATAAACCGCAACAACCGTCTGAAGCGGCTGATCGAACTGCGCGCGCCGGACATCATCATCCGCAATGAAAAGCGGATGTTGCAGGAATCGGTCGATGCGTTGTTCGACAACGGTCGCCGCGGCCGGGTCATCACCGGCGCCAACAAGCGCCCGCTGAAGTCGCTGTCGGACATGCTCAAGGGCAAGCAGGGGCGGTTCCGCCAGAACCTGCTTGGCAAGCGCGTCGACTATTCCGGCCGGTCCGTCATCGTCGTCGGGCCGAACCTGCTGCTGCATCAATGCGGCCTGCCGAAGAAGATGGCGCTCGAACTCTTCAAGCCCATGATCTACTCGCGGCTTGAGCTTTACGGCATGGCGAGCACGATCAAGGCGGCGAAGCGCATGGTCGAGCGCGAACGCCCCGAGGTCTGGGACATCCTGGAAGAGGTCATCCGCGAACATCCGGTCATGCTGAACCGGGCGCCGACCTTGCATCGTCTCGGCATTCAGGCGTTCGAGCCGAAGCTCGTCGAAGGCAAGGCGATCCAATTGCATCCGCTGGTCTGCACGGCCTTCAACGCGGACTTCGACGGCGACCAGATGGCGGTCCATGTGCCGCTTTCCCTGGAAGCTCAGCTTGAAGCCCGCGTGCTGATGATGTCGACCAACAACATCCTGAGCCCGGCGAACGGCAAGCCGATCATCGTCCCGACCCAGGACATCATCCTCGGCCTGTATCATCTCTCGATGGAGCGCGACGGCGAGCCTGGCGAAGGCATGATGTTCCGCGGCGTCGGCGAAGCGAAGCAGGCGCTCGACCAGAACATCGTCTCGTTCAACAGCAAGGTGAAGGCGCGTTGGCGGTCGAAGAACGCCGATGGCGGCGAAGAATTCACCCTTTACGACACGACGCCTGGCCGCATGGTGATCGGCGAACTGTTGCCGCAAACCAACGGCATGCGCTTCGACACCGTCAATCAGGTCATGACGAAGAAGGCGATCACCAATCTGATCGATCAGGTCTACCGGACCTGCGGCCAGAAGGAGACCGTGATCTTCGCGGACCGCCTGATGACGCTTGGCTTCACCACGGCGACGCTGTCCGGCATTTCCTTCGGCAAGGACGACATGGTCATCCCGAAGGAGAAGGCGGCTCTCGTCGATGAGGCGCAGCAGCAGGTCGAGCAATACGAGAAGCAATATCAGGATGGCCTGATCACCCAGGGCGAGAAGTACAACAAGGTGGTCGACGCCTGGTCGACGACGACCGACAAGGTCGCCGCCGCCATGATGAAGGGCATCCAGACCGTCAAGGAAGGCGAGCCGATCAACGCCGTCTACATGATGGCCCACTCCGGCGCGCGCGGCTCGGAAGCGCAAATCAAGCAGCTTGCCGGGATGCGCGGCCTGATGGCGAAGCCGTCGGGCGAAATCATCGAAACGCCGATCATCTCGAACTTCAAGGAAGGCCTGACCGTGCTCGAGTACTTCAACTCGACCCACGGCGCCCGCAAGGGCCTGGCCGATACCGCCTTGAAGACCGCAAACTCGGGCTATCTGACCCGGCGTCTGGTCGACGTGGCGCAGGATTCCATCGTCTACATGGAAGATTGCGGCACCAAGGAAGGCCTCGATATTCGCGCCGTCGTCGAAGGCGGCGATGTGATCGAGCCCCTGTCCGAGCGTATTCTCGGCCGGACTGCGGCGATCGACGTCAAGGACCCGCTCTCGGGCGCGGTCCTGGCGAAGGCGGGGCAGTTGATCGACGAAGCGCTCTCGCTCGAGATCGAGGGCGCCGGCGTCGATACGGTGAAGCTCCGCTCGGCGCTGACCTGCGAAAGCCCGGTCGGCATCTGCGGCAGTTGCTACGGCCGCGATCTGGCGCGCGGCACGACCGTCAATATCGGCGAGGCGGTCGGCGTGATCGCCGCGCAGTCGATCGGCGAGCCGGGCACGCAGTTGACCATGCGGACGTTCCATATCGGCGGCGCCGCCCAGCGTGGGGCGGAGCAGTCCAGCATCGATACCGCCCATCCGGGCGTGATCAAGGTGCTGAACCGGAATGTCGTCATCGATTCGAACGGCGTGCCGGTCGTCATGGGCCGGAATGTCGAGATCGTGCTGATCGACGACGCCGGCCGCGAACGGGCGCGGCATCGCCTGCCTTACGGCGCGAAGATCCTGGCGGATGAAGGCGTCACCGTGAAGCGCGGCGACAAGCTGGCCGAATGGGACCCCTACATGCTCCCGATCATTGCGGACCGGGACGGCACGGCGCACTTCGTCGATCTCGTCGAAGGCGTTTCAGTCCGGGAGATCCTGGACGAAGCGACCGGCATTGCGAGCCGCGTCGTGGTCGACTGGCGTCAGCAGGCGCGCGGCGCCGACCTGAAGCCGTTGATCGCGCTCCGGGATGAAAAGGGCGATCCGATCGAACTCGCCGCCGGCATTGAGGCGCGGTATTTCCTCTCAGTCGACGCCGTGCTGAACATCAACGAAGGCGCGCCGGTCCGCGCGGGCGACACCATCGCCCGAATCCCGCGCGAATCGACCAAGACCCGCGACATCACCGGCGGTCTGCCGCGGGTGGCGGAACTGTTCGAGGCGCGGCGCCCGAAGGACCATGCGGTGCTGGCCGAATCGACCGGCCGCGTCGAATTCGGCAAGGACTACAAGACCAAGCGCCGCATCGTGATCCGCGATATGGACGATCCCGACAAGTCGACCGAATACATGATCCCCAAGGGCCGGCATGTCGCCGTGCGCGAAGGCGACATGATCGAGCGCGGCGATCTTCTGCTGGACGGCAATCCGGCGCCCCATGACATTCTGCATGTCCTGGGCGTCGAAGCGCTCGCCGAATATCTGGTGCACGAGATCCAGAGCGTCTATCGGCTGCAGGGCGTGAAGATCAACGACAAGCACATCGAGGTGATCGTTCGCCAGATGCTGCAGAAGGTCGAGATCACCGATCCGGGCGAGACGACGTTCCTGATCGGCGAGCTGGTCGACCGGACGGAGTTCGACGACGTCAACGAAAAGGCGGCGGCCGAAAACCTGAAGCCGGCGGCGGCGAGCCCCGTGTTGCAGGGCATCACGAAGGCGTCCCTGCAGACGCAGTCGTGGATTTCAGCGGCGTCGTTCCAGGAAACGACTCGCGTGCTGACCGACGCCGCGACATCGGGCAAGGTCGATACCTTGAACGGGCTGAAGGAGAACGTCATCGTCGGCCGCCTGATCCCGGCCGGCACCGGGAGCGTCATGAACCGCGTCCGCCGCATCGCGGCCGAGCGCGACAAGACGCTGACGGCCGAACGGGCGGCGCTCCGCGACGACAAGCCGGCGCTTCCGGCCCCTGAAACCGCTGCCGAATAGTCGGGGGCTCTCCCCGACTCGCGCAAAGCGAAGGCCGCCGCTTGCAAGAGCGGCGGCCTTTCGCGTGTCTGGGCATAGAGCATGCCTGCGACGGAGCGCGCCGCTCGTGGGCTGGGTTCTCTCACCTCTCGTGGGGTGGGAGAGATGGCGGCCGCCGGGATGCATCCCAGGCGGCTGAACGCGCTCTGCCGGCGCATTCGACAGGCCGAAGGACTGCAGCGGCTTGCAGGGAGCCGGGCGCTGCGACGAAATTGCGAATGAGCCCTGTTGACGGGACAAGCCGAGGTCTCTATGTTCGCCGAACTCTTGCTGGGGCTGGCTGTAGCCGCGCGCCATTCAGGCGATAGCGACTATACGCAGTCTCGATTGCGGCGCATTCGGAGCGCTGTCCGCAAGAGGCCCGGAATGATCGCAAAAGCGGCCGTCTTCGTGCGGTCGCTTTGTTTGTTGTTCGGGGCCTCGAAACGGGATCGAGCCTGCGCCCTCTGACGAGGGCGCTTTTTGTTGGACGTGCAAATTACGGGAGTTGGCTCGAAATGCCGACGATCAACCAATTGATCCGGAAGCCGCGCAAGGCGCCGAGGACCCGCAACAAGGTTCCCGCGCTTGAGGCATGTCCGCAGAAGCGCGGCGTTTGCACCCGCGTTTATACGACGACTCCGAAGAAGCCGAACTCGGCCCTCCGGAAGGTCGCGCGCGTCCGCCTGACGAACGGCTTCGAAGTCACCAGCTACATTCCGGGCGAAGGCCATAACCTGCAGGAGCACTCGGTCGTGCTGATTCGCGGCGGCCGCGTCAAGGATCTGCCGGGCGTCCGCTATCACATCCTGCGCGGCGTGCTCGACACGCAGGGCGTCTCCAACCGCCGTCAGCGCCGTTCGAAATACGGCGCGAAGCGTCCGAAGTGATCGGGGAGTAGAGAACCATGTCCCGCCGTCGCGCCGCTGAAAAGCGCCCCGTTCCGTCCGATCCGCTGTATGGCGATCAGAACGTCACCAAATTCGTGTCCTGCCTGATGCGTCATGGCAAGCGCGCCGTCGCCGAGAAGATCGTCTATGACGCGCTTTCCCGGGCCGAGGGCCGCGCCGGAGTCGCCGCGATCGACGCCTTCCGGGGCGCGCTCGACAATGTCCGCCCGGGCGTCGAGGTTCGCTCCCGCCGGGTCGGCGGCGCGACCTACCAGGTGCCGATGGAAGTTCGCGCCGAGCGCGCCCAGGCGCTGGCGATCCGCTGGCTGATCGCCGCGGCGCGCTCGCGCTCCGAGAAGACCATGGTCGATCGTCTCGCGAACGAGATGCTCGACGCCATGAACAACCGCGGCGCCGCCGTAAAGAAGCGCGAAGACACACACCGCATGGCTGAAGCCAATCGCGCATTCTCTCATTACCGCTGGTGATTGCTTGAGAGGGACCTCTCTCGAGAAGGAGCAATTCTGATGGCCCGCACCCACGATCTATCGATGTATCGCAACATCGGCATCATGGCGCATATCGACGCCGGTAAAACGACGACGACCGAGCGCGTGCTGTATTACACCGGCCGTTCGCACAAGATCGGCGAAGTCCATGATGGCGCGGCCACGATGGATTGGATGGAGCAGGAGCAAGAGCGCGGCATCACGATCACGTCCGCCGCGACGACCTGCTTCTGGCGCGATCATCGCATCAACATCATCGACACGCCCGGCCACGTCGACTTCACGATTGAAGTCGAGCGGTCGCTGCGCGTGCTTGACGGCGCCGTCGCCGTGTTCGATTCGGTCGCGGGCGTCGAGCCCCAGTCCGAAACGGTCTGGCGCCAGGCCGACAAGTACAAAGTGCCGCGCATGTGCTTCGTCAACAAGATGGACCGCACCGGCGCCGACTTCTTCCGTTGCGTGAAGATGATGATCGACCGTCTGGGCGCGACGCCGCTCGTGCTGCAGCTGCCGATCGGCTCTGAAGCCGAGTTCGAAGGCGTCATCGACCTGATCAAGATGCGGGAGATCGTCTGGAAGGACGAAAGCCTCGGCGCCGAGTTCGAGTATCGCGACATCCGCCCGGCCTATGCCGAGCAAGCCGCCGAATACCGCGAGCGCCTGATCGAAACGGCGCTCGACCAGGACGATGCGGCGATGGAAGCCTATCTCGAAGGCGAGATCCCCAGCGTCGAGACCCTGATGGCCTGCATCCGCAGCGGCACGCTGGATCCCAAGGGCTTCGTTCCGGTGATCTGCGGCTCGGCGTTCAAGAACAAGGGCGTGCAGCCGATGCTGGACGCTGTCGTCGACTTCCTGCCGTCCCCGCTGGACGTGCCCTCGATCCGCGGCGTCGACGTCAAGTCCGGCGAGCCGACCAAGCGCAAGTCCTCCGACGACGAGCCGCTGTCGGCCCTCGCGTTCAAGATCATGACCGACCCGTTCGTCGGCAGCCTGACCTTCTGCCGGATCTATTCCGGCGTTCTCGAAAGCGGCATGTCCGTCTTGAACACCATCAAGGACAACCGCGAGCGCGTCGGCCGCATGCTGCTGATGCATGCGAACAGCCGCGAGGACGTGAAGGAAGCGCGCGCCGGCGACATCGTCGCGATCGCGGGCCTGAAGAACACGACGACCGGCGAAACGCTCTGCGATCCGATGCACCCCGTCATCCTCGAGAAGATGGAGTTCCCGGAACCAGTCATCGAAGTCGCCGTCGAGCCCAAATCCAAGGCCGACCAGGAGAAGATGGGCGTCGCCCTGTCCCGTCTGGCCCAGGAAGATCCTTCGTTCCGGGTCGCCTCCGACGCCGAAAGCGGCCAGACGATCATTAAAGGCATGGGCGAACTGCATCTCGACATCATCGTCGATCGCATGCGCCGTGAATTCAAGGTCGAGGCCAATGTCGGCGCGCCGCAGGTGGCCTACCGCGAGACGATCACCAAGACGACAGAGATCGACTATACCCACAAGAAGCAGACCGGCGGCTCGGGCCAGTACGCCCGCGTCAAGATCGTGTTCTCGCCGCAGGACGACAAGGAGAAGGGCAACGAGTTCATCTCCTCCGTGGTCGGCGGCTCGGTGCCGCGGGAATTCATCCCGGGCGTCGAAAAGGGCCTGACCTCGGCGCTGCAGACGGGCGTGCTGGTCGGCTTCCCGGTCATCAACGTGAAGATGTCTCTGGTCGACGGCGCCTATCACGATGTCGACTCCAGCGTCATGGCCTTCGAAATCGCGGCGCGCGCCGCGTTCCGGGAAGGCATGGCGAAAGCCGGTCCGGCCCTCTTGGAGCCGATCATGGCCGTCGAAGTCGTCACCCCTGAAGAATACATGGGCGACATCATCGGCGATCTGAGCAGCCGTCGCGGCCAGGTGTCGGGCATGGACAGCCGCGGCAACGCCCGCGTCGTCGAAGCGTCGGTGCCGCTGGCGAACATGTTTGGCTACGTGAACACCTTGCGCTCGATGAGCCAGGGGCGCGCGCAGTACACCATGCAATTCGATCATTATGAGCAGGTGCCTCAGGCCGTTGCGGACGAAGTCCGCGCGAAGCTGGCCTGATCGGCCTTTCTCACAGCAACACACTGTCCAAGACAGCATTCGTAGGAGCGAGCCGGTATGGCGAAAGCAAAGTTCGAGCGTAACAAGCCGCACTGCAACATCGGGACGATTG
>CALAHN010000057.1 GCA_937891825.1 uncultured Alphaproteobacteria bacterium | reverse complement strand
TCATGCTCAGAAGGCTCTCTAATCCCGCGCTATGATCCCGGACAGACTCTAAGGCTGCCTGGCGGTCGTTGAAGATGCTCCGGCTTGGGGCGTTGCGGGTTCTGTTGGCCGCTGCTTGCGGGTTCATTCCGCCGGCCGTCATGGCGGCCGAGATCGCCTATGAGGAAATTCTGGCCGATCCGGACAACATCCCGCTGACGGTCGCCTATGCGCAACAGCGGATCGATGCGGGCGAACTGCAAAAGGCGGCGGTGGCGTTGGAGCGGGCGCTGATCCTGAACCCGAATTACGACCAGGCGCGCTTGCTCTATGCGGTCGTGCTCTACCGGATCGCGAACTTCGCTGAGGCGGAGGCCGAACTCAATACGTTGAAGGAACGCGAGCTTGCGCCATCGGACCGGGCGATCGTCGATCAGTATCTCGCCGCCATCGCCGCCAGGAACCGTCCCTGGGCCGCCCATCTCGTCGTCGGTCTGGGGACCCATTTCGACACGAACCGCAACAATTCCCCGGCGTCGGGCAAGATCGTCGTGCTTGACAATATCTTCGACGCATCGACCGAGGCCGAGAAGGATTTCGGGTTCATGGCATTCGGCGCCGGCGAGTTTTCCTACAAACTCTCGCCCGTCGAGCCGGAGCGGGTTTTCGTGCGCGCCGCGCTGATCGCCGACGATCAGCTAGGCCAGGACCAACTGGATCTCCTGGCTTTCGCCGGCGCCGTCGGCGGGCGTACGACGATCGAAACCTACGATTTCGAAACCAGTTTCGGAACCTCGGTCGTCGGCCTCGGCGACGAGCATTTCCTCGATATTTACGAATGGGCCCTGAAGGGCGAGCGCGCTTTCACCGTCGATCTGTCCGATGGATCGAAATTGCCGGTTCGTCCGTATCTGAGCGTCGGCCTCGGCTATGAGAATTTTATCCCGACCAATACCGCGCCTTTCGCCAGCGAGGAGGATGGGTTCTTCGGGAAAGGGCTCGCCGGGGTCGAAATCAACTTTACGCCGCGCAGCAGCCTCGGCGTCGAGTTGGCCCTGAGGCGGAAGGATGCGGCGGAAGACTTCAACAGCTATTGGCGCTTCGGCTTCGGCCTGACGGGCGCATTCGCCCTCGACGAGAACGCGCTGCTCCGTCCCTACGCCGATATCGGCGTCGATCGCTATGACGCGCCGGATGCGTTTATCTCCGCGACCAAGGAACGGCGCGACTTCGAATATCGCGTCGGCATCGACCTGGCGCACCGCATGGATCCCCTGTTCGCCCTTATTGGCGTCGATCCGAAGGAGTCGGTCCTGTCGGACATCGTCGCGACGGTCGGCGTCAGCTACAAGGACAGGGATTCCAATCTCGAGAATTTCGCCAGCGACAATTTCAGGGCGCAGTTGATGCTGGCGAAGCGGATAAACTTCTAGACCGGAGAGACCGTCCGCCGCGCCTCAACTGATCTTCTGCCGCGCATCCGCATCCGCCTCGGCTTCCGCTTCCGCCGCCGCGGCGTTTGAAATGCGGGGCGTCAGGGCTCGGACGAGGTCGCGCATGTCGAGCTCGCCGACGGCTTCGCCGTCGCGCATGACACGGTAGTTGTTGGTCGTGTCGCCGCCGGAGAGGGCGATCAGGCTTTCGAGATTGTCATTGTGGTCGACTTCGCCGGCGATCGCGCGCCCCGTCGCGGTCTTGCGCATGACCGAGCGCACCCGCAACACCCGGGCGCGATTGATGTCGCTGACGAAGTCCTCGATGTAAGGCGTCGCCGGGTGCAGCAGAATGCCCTGCGGCTCGCCTTGCTGGACAATGCTGCCCTCGTTCAGGATCGCCAGATGGTCGGCGAGCTTGAGGGCTTCATCGAGGTCGTGGGTGATGAAGACGATGGTCTTGCGCAGTTCCTGCTGCAATTCCAGCAGCAGGTTCTGCATGTCGGTGCGGATCACCGGGTCGAGGGCCGAAAACGCCTCGTCCATCAGCATCACGTCGGCGTTCGAGGTCAGCGCCCGGGCGATGCCGACCCGCTGTTGCATGCCGCCGGACAACTGGTGCGGATAATTGTCCTCGTAGCCGCCGAGGCCGACGCGATCGAGCCACTTTCGGGCTTCCTCCAGATCCCGGTCGCTGACATCGCCCCGGATCGCCAGCGCCATGGCGGCGTTCTCCAGCGTCGTCCGATGCGGCAGCAGGGCGAATTTCTGGAAGACCATCGACATCTTCAACTGCCGCAGCAGCCGAAGCTCTTCGCGGCCGAGCGCCAGCACGTCTTCGCCGTCGACCAGGATCTTGCCCGCCGTCGGCTCGATCAGCCGATTGAAGTGCCGGATCAAGGTCGATTTGCCTGAACCTGAGAGCCTGACCGAAAAGTGTTTGAGCGATATCAGCAGGTTGTGATTCACCG
>CALAHN010000056.1 GCA_937891825.1 uncultured Alphaproteobacteria bacterium | reverse complement strand
GCCGCCGCCGCTGCTGCGCCGCGGGGCCGAAGCGGAACCGCCGCCGCCCCCGCCCCCGCCGCCATACTCGCCGCCGCCATCGGAGCCGCTGCTTTCGCCGCCTTCGCCGCGGCCGTCCAGCATCGTCAGTTCGCCCCGGAAGCGGCCCAGCACGACTTCCGTCGTGTAACGCTCCTGGCCGTCCTTGTCCTGCCACTTGCGGGTCTGCAACTGGCCTTCGAGATAGACCTTGCTGCCTTTGCGCAGAAAGCGCTCCGCGACATCGACCAGGTTCTCATTGAAGATCACGACGCGGTGCCATTCCGTGTTTTCCCGGCGCTCGCCCGACGCGCGGTCGCGCCAGCGTTCCGAGGTCGCGATCGACAGCCGTCCGAACTTGCGGCCATCCTGGGTCGAGGTGAATTCCGGGTCGCGGCCAAGGTTGCCGACGAGAATGACCTTATTGACGCTGCCTGACATCCGCATATCTCCGACGGGCGGACCTGCTCTTTCCAACCCGCGTCTGTTCGTTCAAATAATGTTCTACACTAGCATACCCCGCGCGCCCGGCTTTCGCCACAGCGCCGCCCGCCGATTTGTCCACAGATCGGCCGGCGCCGGCGATGGACGCGCGCTGGGTTCCGGGCCTTATTGCCGCCATTCCTTTGGGAGATCGACCGCCGATGGCCGCCAACTCTGCTCCGCCCGTCGCCGCCCGACAGATTTCGGTTCGGGGGGCCCGCGAGCACAATCTGAAGAATGTCGACGTCGATCTGCCGCGCGACAAGCTGGTCGTGATCACCGGCCTGTCGGGCTCCGGGAAATCCTCGCTGGCGTTCGACACGATCTATGCCGAGGGCCAGCGGCGGTATGTGGAAAGCTTGTCGGCCTACGCCCGGCAATTCCTGGAATTGATGCAGAAACCCGACGTCGACCTGATCGAGGGCCTGTCGCCCGCGATTTCCATCGAGCAGAAGACCACCTCGCGCAACCCACGGTCCACGGTCGGCACCGTCACCGAGATTTACGACTATATGCGCTTGCTCTGGGCGCGGACCGGCATCCCCTATTCGCCGGCGACGGGCCTGCCGATCGAAAGCCAGACGATCAGCCAGATGGCCGACCGGGTGCTCGCCATGCCGGAAGGCGCGCGGCTCTATCTGCTCGCGCCGATCGTGCGCGGCCGCAAGGGCGAGTTCAGGAAGGAGCTCGCGGACCTTGCCCGGCGCGGCTTCCAGCGCGTCAAGATCGACGGCGAGATCATGCTGATCGAGGATGCGCCCGCGCTGAAGAAGACTTTCAAGCACGATATCGATGTCGTGGTCGACCGCTTCGTCGTGCGCCCCGACGCGAGCGCCCGCCTCGCCGACTCGCTTGAAACCGCCATCGGCCTGACCGAAGGCCTGGCGGCGGTCGAGAATGCGGACGACGGCGCCGTGACGATCTTCTCCAGCCGCTTCGCCTGCCCGGTCTCCGGCTTCACGATCCCGGAGATCGAACCGCGGCTGTTTTCGTTCAACAATCCCTTCGGCGCCTGCCCGGCCTGCGACGGCATCGGCACGGAACAGCATTGCGACGCCGACCTGGTCGTGCCCAACCCGCTGTTGTCCATGCGGGACGGGGCGATCGCGCCCTGGTCGGGCTCCAGCTCCTCCTACTACGAGCAGACGCTGGACGGCATCTGCCGCCACTTCAAGGTCGGCATGAAGACGCCCTTCGGCGAATTGCCGGAAGCCGTTCGCCAGGCCGTGCTGTTCGGCAGCGGCGACGAGGTCATTCCGATCAAGTATGACGACGGCCTGCGCGCCTATACGGTGAAGAAGCCGTTCGAGGGCGTCGTCAGCAACCTGGAGCGCCGCTTCCGCGAGACCGATAGCGCCTGGATCCGCGAAGAGCTCAGCCGCTACATGTCGGCGGCGCCCTGCCATGTCTGCGAGGGCAAGCGCCTGAAGCCGGAAGCCCTGGCGGTCAAGGTGGACATGGCCGACATTTCCGAAGTCGCGGATATGTCGGTCGCCAAGGCGCGGGGCTGGTTCCTGGCGCTGGAGCACAGGCTGAACGCCAAGCAGTTGGAGATCGGCGCCCGCATCCTGAAGGAAATCAACGAGCGGCTGGGCTTCCTTGTCGATGTCGGCCTGGGCTACCTGACGCTCAGCCGGACATCGGGCGGGCTGTCGGGCGGCGAAAGCCAGCGCATTCGCCTGGCGTCGCAGATCGGCTCCGGGCTGACCGGCGTGCTGTATGTGCTGGATGAGCCGTCGATCGGCCTGCATCAGCGCGACAATGAGCGCTTGCTGGCGACGCTGACGCGGCTCCGGGACCTTGGGAACACCGTGCTCGTCGTCGAACATGACGAGGAAGCGATCCGCATGGCCGACTATGTGGTCGACATGGGACCGGCGGCTGGCATCCATGGCGGCACGGTCGTCGCGACCGGCACCCCGGCGGAGGTCATGGCGAACCCGAACAGCCTGACCGGACAATATCTGACCGGCGTCCGGCAGATCCCGCTGCCGAAGCAGCGGCGGCCCGGCGACGGCCGGGCGGTCACAATCCGGGGCGCGCGCGGCAACAACCTCAAGTCCGTCGATGCGGCGTTTCCGCTGGGCGTGCTGACCTGCGTCACCGGCGTCTCGGGCGGCGGCAAGTCGACCCTGGTGATCGACACGCTCTATCGCGCCCTGGCGCGACGGGTGATGGGCTCCCGCGCCGCGCCGGAGCCCCATGACGATATCGAAGGCGTCGAGCATATCGACAAGGTGATCGACATCGACCAATCGCCGATCGGCCGCACGCCCCGCTCCAATCCCGCGACCTATACCGGCGCCTTCACGCCGATCCGCGACTGGTTCGCCGGCCTGCCGGAGGCCAAGACCCGGGGCTACAAGCCCGGCCGGTTCTCGTTCAACGTCAAGGGCGGGCGGTGCGAAGCCTGCCAGGGCGACGGCGTCATCAAGATCGAGATGCATTTCCTGCCCGACGTCTATGTCGAGTGCGATGTCTGCAAGGGCAAGCGCTACAATCGGGAGACGCTGGAGGTCAAATATCGCGGCCGCTCCATCGCCGACGTGCTGGACCTGACCGTCGAGGAAGGCGTGAAGGAATTCTCCGCCGTACCGTCGATCCGCGACAAGCTGGCGATGTTGGAGGAAGTCGGCCTCGGCTACGTCAAGATCGGGCAGCCGGCGACCACGCTCTCCGGCGGCGAGGCCCAGCGCGTCAAGCTGGCGAAGGAGCTATCGAGGCGGGCGACGGGCCGCACGGTCTATATCCTCGATGAACCGACGACCGGCCTGCATTTCGAGGATGTACGCAAGCTCCTGGAAGTGCTGCAAGCCTTGGTCGACCAGGGCAACACCATCATCGTGATCGAGCATAATCTCGAAGTCATCAAGACGGCGGACTGGGTGATCGATATCGGGCCGGAAGGCGGCGACGGCGGCGGCCGCATCGTCGCGGCCGGCACGCCGGAAGATGTCGCGGCGGCGGCGGACAGCTATACGGGCGCGTTCCTGGCGCCGCTCGTCGGCCCCCAAAAGAAACGCCGCCGCTCGGCGTGAAGCCAGGCGGCGGCGCATCTGCCGTCGGTAGGAGCGATGCTTAGATCAAACCAATCTTAGGCGGAATCGCCTAAGATTGGATAATTTGATCGCTATCAATAAGATAGAGCATGGACCGCGCGTCCACCTGGACGCGCCATGCTCTACAGGTTAGCGAGCACGTTTTCGGCGGTCGACTTCTCGAACTGGCCGGGCGCTTCGACGAAGAGCTGCGTGACCGTCCCGTCTTCGACGACCATCGCGCAACGCTGCATCCGGGTGCCGAGGCCGAAGCCCGAGCCGTCCATCGTCAGGCCGCAGGCCTTGGCGAAGTCGCCATTGCCGTCCGCAATCATTTTCACTTTATCGCCCGCGCCCTGGTCTTTGCCCCAGGCGCCCATGACGAACGCGTCGTTCACGGCGACGCAGGCGACCTGATCGACGCCCTTCGCCTTGAAGTCGCCAGCCTTGGTCACAAAACCTGGGAGGTGCTTGGCCGAACAGGTCGGCGTGAAAGCGCCGGGAACCGCAAACAGGACGACCTTCTTGCCGGCGAACAGCTCATCGCTGGTCAGGTTCTGAGGGCCGCTGTCGCCCATGGTCTTGAAGGTGACGGATGGGGCTTTGTCGCCGACTTTGATCGTCATGAATACTCTCCTGAAGCTTGAATCGGATTTTGGATTGGGACTGACGCCGCGCGCGCCGCCTCAGGCGGATAATTAGGCATCCGGCGGCAGATTGAAAGCCTTACCCATCTTGCCGCCCGGCCTTTTTCAGTGCGTCGAGCACGGCATCGGCGTTCAGAAGTTCCGGCAGCGGCAGGCCCTCGGACGATCCCGGCCCGTAAACGATGTTGAACGGAATGCCGAAACGGCCGTGCCGCGCCAGATAATCGGTGATCGCGGGATCGGGACGGGTCCAGTCGGCCTGCATGGCGACGACGCCGTCCGCAAGCGCGGCCGCGACCGGATCGCGCTCCAGAACCGCGACCTTGTTCCATTTGCAGGTGACGCACCAATCCGCCGTCACATCGACCAGCACCACGGCGCCCCCGGCGACGCGCTCCCGGAGAGCCGCTTCGTCGAAGCGAACCCAGGCGATATTTCCACCCGTTGCGGCGACCGGCGCGGCGGCTGTGCCCCAGACCGCCAGCAGCCCAAGCGCGGCGGCTGCGGCGGCGATGCGCCAACGCCGTCCTTCGGCGAAGACCACGATAGCGGCGACGACGCCGACGGCCGCCAAACCGGCGACCCCAGCCGCCGCCCATCCGGCCTGCCGCGACAGGACCCAGAGCAGCCAGGCCGCCGTCGCCAGCACGGCGAGGCTCAATATCCGGCGGAGCGTCCCCATCCAGGCGCCAGGCTTCGGCAACAGCCGCGCCAGGGACGGAACCAGCGCGGTCAACAGATAGGGGGCCGCGAGGCCAAGGCCCATGGCAAGGAAGATCAGGACGATTTCCAATGGGCCCCGGGTCAGGGCGAAACTCAAGGCCGCGCCGACGAACGGCGCCGAGCATGGCGTGGCGAGCGCTGTCGCCAGCACGCCGGACCAGAACGACCCGCTCAAGCTCTCGGTACTACCTGAAAGGCGCGCGCCGGCTCGGTTGGCCGCATCGGGCGCGGCAAATTCGAACGCGCCCCAGAGATTGGCGGCGAAGACCGCCAGCACGACCGTCATGCCGGCGACGAACAGCGGCTGCTGAAACTGCATGCCCCATCCCACGGCGACGCCCAGCGTCTGCAGCAGGATTGCGCCCGCCGCGAGCGCCATGAACGCGGCGATGATCCCAGCGGCGCTGGCCGCGAAGCCGCGCCGGATCGCCCGGTCCCCTTCCGCCCGGTGGCGGAGCGCGCCCATGAGCTTGATCGCCAGGACCGGCAGCACGCATGGCATGACGTTCAGGATCAGCCCGCCGAGCGCCGCGATCCCAAGCATCAGCCAGAGGCTTGCCGGCCGCCCGCCAGCGACCGGGCGCAGGCCCTCGGCGCCGGCGCCCGGCGCGGAGAGCGCCAGCGCGGCTTCCACGCCCTTGCCGTTCAAGCTGAGGGTATATCGGGCGAGCGCGCCCGGCGCGGCTGGCGTCGCCGGCGCCTCCAGGGCGGTCGCGCGAAGCTGAAACCGGCCGTCGTCGCCAAGGCTCAACGCCGGCGCGCCGAAGAAATACTCGTCGAGCCCATCGACGAACAGGTCCGCGGTTTGGATCGGCGCGGCGCTGGCGCCCTCCAGGACGAGGACGGGCCGATCGGCCGGCCCCTCGAGCCAGACCCGGTCGATGCGCTCGCCGCCGCCCGCCGGTGCCGGCGCCTGCCCGCGCGCCTTGTCGATCGTAAAAGCATGGACCGTCGGCTCCGGCGCGCCCGCCGGCAAGGCCAGGGTCAGCCGGGCCAATTGCGGGATACAAACCTCAGCACAGGTCAGATAATCGACCTCGAGCGCGAGGCGCGCCGGCTTGGTCGGGTCCTGGAAGGCGACCGCGAGCGGCAGGACGACTGCATTGCGATAGCCGATCGAATCGAAGCCCAGGATGGTGAACCGCTCCGGCGTCGGCCAGACGATCGTCGCCGCCTTGAGGTTCTCCGAGCTCGTCCAGGTCATGCGCGGCGGATAGCCCTGGGGGCCAGGCGCCCGCCAGTAGGTCTTCCAGCCGTCCTTCAGCACGATTTCAAGCGCGAGCGGCGCCGAACCCGAAACGCCGGTCGCGGAAACGCCCGAGATCAGGCGCGCCCGCGCCTCCGGCGTCGCATCCCACGCCGATTCCGGCGCGGCGCTGGCGGTTGGGACGACGCCGAAGGCGGCGGCGGTCAGGGCGAATACGCCCGCGATCAATGTCTTCAACGTCATGAGAGAGGCATATAGAGCAATCGCCGCCGATTCCGCAGCCCCGGTCGTAGAGGCTCACGCATTTGTGCAGGCCAAATCTTGCCGAAGGGCCCCGAAAGGCATAGGTTCCGCGCCATGGCAGAAAGCGACGACACAAGCTTGCGCGGCCGGCTGCTGATCGCGGCGCCGACCATTGGCGACGAACGGTTTGAGCGGACCGTGATCTATATGTGCGCGCATTCCCTGGATAGCGGCGCCATGGGCCTCATCATCAACAAGCCCGTCAAGGGCATTGATTTCAAAGACTTGTTTGGCCAACTTGAGATCAAGGATGTCGCGATCGATCGGCTGCCGGTGCATTTCGGCGGGCCTGTGGAAACCACGCGGGGCTTCGTGCTGCACTCGTCCGACTACAGAAGCGAGGAAGGCACGACCGTAACGGAGGCCATTTCGCTGACGGCGACGCTGGATATCCTGCGCGACATCGCGGCAGGCGGCGGGCCGGCGCGACATCTTCTCGCGCTTGGCTATTCCGGATGGGCGCCGGGCCAGCTTGAAAATGAAATCAAGGCCAATGGCTGGCTGGTGGTCGATGCTGACGATCAGATTGTGTTCGGGCCGGACATGCAGGCCAAATGGGCACAGGCGCTGGCCAAGATCGGCGTCAACGCCTCATTCCTGTCCGGTCAGGCCGGGAACGCTTAGCGCGTGGACCGCGCGTCCGACGCGACGCGACGCGGATTAAACTCTCAGATCGATCAAGCTGCCGCGGGGCAGGTTCGGGTTCGGCGCAGATTGGCCGGATTCCGATTTCTGCGGGCTCGTCACCGCGCGCGCATGGGTCAGGCCGGCCTCGAAGCCGCCGCTGGCCTTGGGAGCAGGATGCGCCGACGTCGCCGCGACCGCACGCGGCGCAACTTGCGCCGACCGCGCGTGCTCGATGCCCAAAGCGCCCATCGCGGCCGCCAGACCGCCAGAATTAATATTCATCGTCCCATGTGTCCCAGATCAACCCCGCTTTTGGCGGAATCGCCATAAACAAGATGGAGCATGGACCGCGCATCCGCTTGGACGCGCCATGCTCCAGGTCATTCATCAAGAAAGTCTTGGGGTTTGGGATAGCAGCGCGATGCTTAATCCGCTTCTAACAAACCGAAAAGAATCTGGCCTAATTGAGCTGCGCCCGAAGTCGCTGGCGCAGGGTGTCGATGGGTTGCAGGGATTGGGCGCCGTCCGGGCGGTAGTGCCAGTAAGTCCAGCCGTTGCACGCGCTGGCGCCCTGCACCGCCGCGCCGACCTGATGGATCGAGCCCTTGTGCTCGGACGCGATCAAGCTGCCGTCGGCGTGAATCCGGGCGGCGAAGCGGCCGGTCGGGTCCGTCAGCACGGCGCCGACTTCCAGCAAGCCGCGCTCGATCACCCAGCCGAACGGAATGCGCGGCTCGGCGCGCTTCGACGGCGCCGCCGTCACCTCGTCGTCATTGGCGGGCGTCACCGCCCGGATGCGCCGCTTCGCGATCGCCGCATAGTCGGCGTCCTGCTCGATGCCGATCCAGTGGCGGCGGAGCCGCTTGGCGACCGCGCCCGTGGTGCCGGAGCCGAAGAATGGGTCCAGGATAACGTCCCCCGGTCGCGTCGAGGCCAGGATCACTCTGTGCAGCAACGCCTCGGGCTTCTGGGTCGGATGGGCTTTCTTGCCGTCGTCCAGCTTCAGGCGTTCGCCGCCATTGCAGATCGGCAGCGACCAGTCGCTGCGCATCTGCAAGCCGTCGTTCAGGGCCTTCATGCCGTCATAGTTGAAATAGTGGCGGCTATCCTTGCTGCGGGCGCACCAGATCAGCGTTTCGTGGGCATTGGTGAACCGGCGGCCGCGGAAATTTGGCATCGGGTTCGTCTTGTTCCAGACGACGTCGTTCAGCATCCAGAACCCGAGATCCTGCAAGGTCGCGCCAACCCGGAAGATGTTGTGATAGGCGCCGATGGTCCAAAGCGTCCCGTCGGGCGTCAGCAGCCGCCGGGCTTCCGTCAGCCAGGCCTTGGTGAAGGCGTCATAGGCCGCGAAGTCGGCGAACTGGTCCCAGGCGTCGTCAACCGCGTCGACGACGCTGTCGTTTGGCCGGCGAAGTTCGCCCGAAAGCTGAAGGTTATACGGCGGGTCCGCGAAAATCGCATCGATCGAGCCGGACGGCAGTTTCGCCATTTCTTCAATGCAATCGCCGATAATGATCGTGTCCAACATGAGTCCGTCCCGCTGTGATGCGGAGCAAAGTTATCCACAAAGGGACTCACGTCAAGAATCTATTTGAGTCAGAAGCTTGGCGACGGGAGTGAAAGTTCTACGATGATGAATCGTCACCCCCAGCGTCTGCAACCCGGCAAGGTGCTCCGGCACGCCATATCCTGCGTTCCGCTCCCAGCCATACCCCGGATGTTGGGCCGCGAGCTCGGCCATGTGGCGATCGCGCATCACCTTCGCAAAAACCGACGCGGCCGCGATCGACAGCGAGCGCCCATCGCCCTTGACGGCGGTTTCGACCGGGCAGGCGAGCGACGGCGCGCGGTTGCCGTCCACCAGCGCCAGGCCCGGCTGACCGCCGATCCGGCACGCCAGGGCATCGACGGCCCGACGCATCGCGAGCAAGCTGGCGGCGAGTATATTATGGGCCTCGATCTCCCGGACGCTCGCCTCGGCGAGCCCCAGGCGGCAATAGCGCGCGATCATCGGCGCCAGCGCTTCCCGGCGGGCCTGGCTGAGTTGCTTGGAATCCTGAAGCGCAGCCAGAAAGTCCGCCGGCGCATCCTGCTCGAACGCCAGGGCGGCGCATGCGACGACGGGGCCCGCCCAGGGACCCCGTCCAACTTCGTCGACGCCGACGATGGCGCCCCGAACCCCGGCCGCCCGCGCCGCTTCCTCAAGCGAGAAATCAGGCATCGGACGGCCGTCGTTTCGGGCGCTACTGCGCGGCGCGGGCGGCGCGCGGCGGCCAGTTCACCTGACGGCGCAGTTCCAGCTTCGCGATCTGCTGGCGATGCACCTCATCCGGGCCGTCCGCGAAGCGGAGCGCGCGCATGCGGGACCACATGTAGGACAGCTTGAACGCCTGGCTCATGGCGCCGCCGCCATGGGCCTGCATGGCGTCGTCGATGACCTGCAGCGCCATGTTCGGCGCCGCCACCTTGATCATCGCGATTTCCTGGCGCGCTTCCTTATTGCCGACCGTATCCATCATGTAGGCCGCTTTCAGGGTGAGCAGGCGGCACATTTCGATGTTGATGCGGGCGTTCGCGACACGCTCCATGAAGTTGTCGCGCTCGGCCAGGGTCTTGCCCCAGGTGACGCGCTCGGTGCCGCGCTGGCACATCATCGTCAGCGCCCGCTCGGCGACGCCGATAATGCGCATGCAGTGATGGATGCGCCCCGGCCCGAGACGCCCTTGCGCGATCTCGAAGCCGCGGCCCTCCCCCAGGAGGATGTTTTCGGCGGGCACGCGCACATTGTCGAACCGCACTTCGCCGTGGCCGTGGGGCGCGTCGTCGAAGCCCATGACCAGGAGCATCCGCTCGATCGTGATGCCAGGCGTGTCGCGCGGCACCAGGATCATGGACTGCTGGCGGTAGGTGGGCGCCGACGGATCGGTCTTGCCCATCAGGATCAGGATCTTGCAGCGCGGATCGCCGATGCCGCTGGTCCACCACTTCCTGCCATTGATGACGTAGCTGTCGCCGTCCCGCTCGATCCGGCAGGCGATATTGGTCGCGTCGGAGGAGGCGACCGCCGGCTCGGTCATGGCGAAGGCGGAGCGCATTTCGCCGGCGAGCAGCGGCTCCAGCCACTGCTTCTTCTGTTCCGGCCGGCCGTAGCGCTCCAGCACTTCCATATTGCCGGTGTCGGGGGCGGAGCAGTTGAACGCTTCGGACGCCCAGTGCACCCGGCCCATGATCTCGCAGATCGGCGCATATTCAAGGTTGGTCAGTCCGGCGCCGTTCAAGCTCTCGGGCAGGAAATAGTTCCAGAGGCCTTCGTCCTTGGCCTTCTGCTTCACCTCTTCCAGAATCGGAACGACCTTCCAGCGGTTGCCCCCCTCTTCGAGCTGGTCGTAATATTTTTGCTCGTTCGGGTAGACATAGCGATCCATGAAGTCTTCAACGCGCGCGCAGACTTCCTTGGTTTGATCGGAATATTCGAATTCCATGGGGCGGCCCCTCCAGGCGTTATATCGGTCGTGTCGGGCGCCAGCTTAACGCCATCGCGCGGCCCTTTCAAAGCCTGACGGATCAGAGGCGCCGAACGACCTCGACCGCGAGCAGGCCCAGACAGGCGGCGGCCCCCGCCACAGCGATCCCGCTCCGCCAACCGACGGTCAGCCGCGCCGCCGCAATATTGACCAGGAAGAACGCCGCGAGCGTGATCAGCGCCGTCGCCCGCGCCAATTGGTCGAGCGGAAACGCCAGCGCCAGAATCAGCACGATGGCGCTGGCGATGCAGATGCCGACGATCGGCGTCTGGGTCCTGGGATGCACATAGGCCAGCAGCGCCGGCGCGGTCCCGTTCCGCGCGAGGCCATAGAGCACCCGCGCCGCCTTCATCACCTGGATCAGGGCCCCGTTCAGGACGGATACGACGGCGATCACTTCGATGGGCCGGGCATTGAACCCGGTCGCCCGGGCGAAAGCGTCGGCGAGCGGCGCGGAGCTGGCCGCCAGTTCGGCGACCGGCATCGCCGCCAGCGCCACGATGGCGACGCCCAGGTACAGCACCGTCGTGACGATCAGCGTGCCGAAGATCGCGATCGCCATGTCCCGGCCCGGATGCTTCGCTTCTTCCGCCATGTTGACGATGTCTTCAAAGCCGATGAAGGCATAGAACGCCAGCAGCCCGCCAAACAGAGCGGCGGTCCAGCCGTCGATCGTGGACGGCGGCAGCGCGCCGAGCAAGGTCTCGGGCCGCTCAAGCACGGCAGGGGCGCCGAGCACGCAGATGACGACCAGAACCCCGACCTCCAGCACCGTGATCGCGCCGGCGATCGCGACGGACTGGGTGACGCCCCAACTGGCGATAGCGGTGATCAGAATGGCGAATCCGACGAGCAAGATGACATCGGGGGCAGAAATCAGCCGGGCCAGGTATCCGGCGAAGCCATGGGCGATGGTCGCCGCAGAAATCAGGCCCGCGAACGCGATCGCATAGCCGACGGCGGCGCCGAAGCGCGGCGCGTTGAACCCTTCGCGCACAAACGCCGCCTCGCCGGCCGCTTCCGGAAAGCGTTTCGAAAGCCCGGCGAACGCGAACGCCGACAAGCCCGCCACGCACGCCGCCAGCACAAATGCGAATGGCGCATAGACGCCCGATTCCGCGGCGACCCGCCCGATCAGCACGAACACCCCGGCCCCGATCGTGGTGCCGAGGCCATAGAGCATGAGCATCACGCCGCCGACGCCGCGCTTCAGTTCCGCCATGGTTCGCCTTCGCCTCCGCCGCCGTCAGGGCCGCCGCAGCCAGATCAGGTTCAGCCTGTGCAGCGCCTGGAACGTATCCTGGAACGCCGCCTGAAATTTCGGCCAATTCAGCGCAGCGTCCGCCTGCCGCAAATCCTCGGCGATCTCGCCCAGCGTCCGTTCGCCGTCGATGCGTCGCACCATGGCCGGCGCAAGCTTCGGGACCGGAATGGCGATCTCGACGCCCATATGCTTCGCCACGATACGGCCCGACCGGAGCGCGCCCGCCAGCGCCGGGCCATCCCCGTCCCGCAGGATCGGGATCAGGCCAGGATCGTCGGGCGCGGCCGGGCGGCGGGCGTCTGGCGCCAGATAGGCCACATGCTTGGTCAACATGCCCGCGATCTGCTCCGCCATCGCCGCCTGCGCGAGCGGCGGCAGCGCCGCCGCCTTCGCCTTCAGCTTCGGATCGCGGAGATATGCGGCGGGATCGTAGAGCGCCGGCTCAATGAAACTGACGATTTCCAACCCGGCCGAGGTCGCGAGCGCCACGAACTCCGGCACGGTATAGGCCCGGTCCCGAGCATGCAGCAGCAGATCGTAGAAGCCCGCGTCGCCGCCATCCAGATGATCGCGCACAAACGGATTGCGCTTCAGCCAGTGGCTTGGCGGCAGGTCCGCAAAGAGGCGCCGGCCGACGGCGAGCCGCTCCGCCGGGGGGAGCGATTGGGGCGCCAGGACATCGCCTAGCGCCTGCATGTCATAGACGCCGCGCCGGCCGATGGCGCCATAGACCATGACGCCAAGGCCGCCTGTAGCCTTCAGGACGGCCCGCAGCGCCGCCAGGCCCGCCTCAGGCGCCGCCAGATGATGCAGGACGCCGCAGCAGTCGACATAGTCGAAGCCGCCGCCGACCGCGGCTTCGGCGTCCAGCAAGGAGCCTTCGACGAAGCGGATGTTCGTCAGGCCGCGCGCCGCCGCCCGGGCTTCCGCGACGGCGCGGGCGGCCGGCGACAGATCGAGCCAGACGACCTCGCCGGCCAGCTTCCGGTCGGCCATGTGCTGGGCCAGCATGATCGTCGCGTCGCCCGAGCCGCCGCCCGCGACCAGGGCGCGGAATGGCTCCGGCAGGCGGCCGTCGAACAGATAGTGCTCGATTTCCGCGAGCCGGCTCGGCGAGCCCTCGATCAGGCGCTTTGCTTCATCCGCCGGGTTGCGCGCCGGATAGGGGTAGGCCGCATAGTGGGCGGCGACGGCGATATCCGTATCGGTCGCCATTCCGGCGCCCTCCTTAACTTTGGCCGCGATTTGGATAAGCTCTCACGCAAACAACGACAACAGGGGGAGCGGACGCCATGACCGCAACATTCGATTACGTCATCGTCGGAGCAGGCTCCGCCGGGTGCGTTCTGGCAAACCGGCTTTCGGCCAATCCCAAACTTTCCGTGTTGTTGCTGGAAGCTGGCGGGCGGGATCGGAACTTCTGGATCCATGTGCCGCTTGGCTTCGGCAAGCTGATGAACGATCCCCGCTTCAACTGGCTGTTCGAGACCGACCCCGACCCTGCGACCGGCGACCGCAAGATCCCGATCCCGCGCGGCAAGGTCCTGGGCGGCTCCTCCTCGATCAACGGCATGCTGTATGTGCGCGGCCAGGCGCTCGACTATGACAGTTGGGGGCAACTGGGCAATCGCGGCTGGTCGTTCCAGGACGTGCTGCCTTACTTCAGAAAGTCCGAAAACTTCTATGGTCCGGCCGATGAACATCGCGCCAAGGGCGGTCTGCTGAATGTCGCGCCGCCGGCGGAGCGAAGCCAACTCGCCGACATCTTCCTGAAAGCTTGCGCCGAGGCCGGCCACCGTACCGGCCACGACTACAACGGCGACGACCAGGAAGGCTTCACCTATGCCCAGTCGACGATCGCGAACGGCAAGCGGCGCAGCACTGCCGCCGCCTTCCTGGACCCGGCGCGCGGCCGCCCGAACCTGACGATCGAGACCAACGCGCTCGCCGAACGGGTGCTGCTGGAAGACGGCCGGGCGACCGGCGTCGTCTACCGGGTCGGCGACGACCGGCGCGAAGTCCATGCGGGCCGCGAGGTCATCCTGGCGGCGGGCGCCGTGCAATCGCCGCAACTGCTGGAGCTGTCCGGCATCGGCGACCCTGCCGTGCTGCAAGCCGCCGGCATCGAGGTCGCCCACGCCGCGCCGGGGGTCGGCGCGAACTATCAGGATCACTATGCCTGCCGGGTGAACTGGCGGGTGAAGGGGGCAGGCTCTTTCAACGAGCGGAGCCACGGCCTCCGCAAGGTCTGGGAAGGCGCGAAGTGGGTGACGGCCAAGCGCGGCCTGCTTTCGAACACCGCCGCCACAGTAATGGGCTTCGCCAAGAGCCGGCCGGAATTCGCGACGCCCGACGTACAGTTCTTCATGACGCCCGCCAGCTTCAAGAGCGCCGCCGACCGCGTGCTGGATACCGAGCCCGGCATGACCGTCGGCCCCTGCCATCTCCGCCCCGCCAGCCGCGGCACGATCCACATCCGCAGCAGCGATCCCAAGGCGGCGCCGTCGATCCGCCCGAACCTTCTTTCAGTCAAAAGCGACGGCGAAGCTTTCGTCGAAGCCATCCGCATCGTCCGCCGGATCGCCGAGCAACCGGCCTTGACGCCGCATCTCAGCTTCGAGATGAAGCCAGGCGCCGATTGCGTCACGGACGATGAGCTTCTGGACTATGTGCGCCAGACCGGCATGACCGTCTATCACCCGGTCGGCACGGCCAAGATGGGGCCGGACGGCGACCCCATGGCGGTGGTCGACGCCCGGCTACGGGTTCGGGGCGTGCCCCGCCTGCGCGTCGTCGACGCCTCGATCATGCCGCTGCTAGTCTCGGGCAACACCAACGCGCCGGTCATCATGATCGCCGAAAAAGCCGCCGACATGATCCTGGCCGACGGCAGGGAGTAGATCGGACTGAACTAACGCATTACGGCTCAGAAGCTTTTGAGGAAGGCCTCGATATCGGCGGGGCCTTCGATGTTCCTGGCCGTCATATCGCGGTTGATGCGCTTGACCATGCCGGAGAGGACCTTGCCGGCGCCGACTTCGACCAGTTCATCGACGCCCGCCTCGCCCATGGCGAGCACGCATTCGCGCCAGCGGACGGTCGACGTCACCTGACGGACGAGCAGCGCCTTGATCTCGTCGGGCGCCGCGACCGCGGCCGCCGTCACGTTCGATACCAGCGGGACGACCGGGGCGGACATCGCCGTCGTCTCGAAAGCGCGTTCCATGGCGTCGGCCGCCGGTTGCAGAAGCGCGCAATGGAAGGGGGCGGAGACCGAGAGCATGATCGCCCGCTTCGCGCCCAGGGCCTTCGCCGCTTCGATCGCGCGCTCGACGGCCGCCGTCGCGCCGCTCAGCACGACCTGGCCCGGCGCGTTGTCATTGCCGATGTCGCAGCATTCGCCTTGGGCGCCCTCCTTCGCGGCCTGCTGCGCGGCTGCAAGATCGAGGCCGAGCAGGGCCGCCATCGACCCCGCGCCGGGCGGCACCGCAGCTTGCATCGCCTGACCGCGCAGCTTCAGCAGGCGCGCCGTATCCGCGAGGCCGAACGCGCCCGCCGCCGCCAGCGCCGAATATTCGCCGAGGCTGTGACCCGCGATCAGCGTCGCCTTCAGCCCCAGATCGAAGCCGCCGTCCCGCTCCAGCACGCGCATGATCGCGACGCTGTTCGCCATCAGGGCGGGCTGGGTATTCTCCGTCAACGTCAGGTCCTCCATCGGACCTTCGAACATCAGCGTCGAGAGCTTCTGGTTCAGCGCGTCATCGACCTCCTGAAACACTTCCCTTGCCGTCGAGAACGCTTCGGCGAGGGCCTTGCCCATGCCGACAGTCTGCGATCCTTGCCCCGGGAATACGAACGCACGCGCCATACCGACTTGTCTCCGCCATTATATAGCTTACCTGAACGGCTAAAGGACCCGTCGGAAGCCCACCCTGTCAAGCGCGAACCGGCGTGATAGGATATTTTCGGCAGAGCGGCCGCCCAGGGAGCCATCATGTTCGATACGACCGAGCCCAAGAAACAGTTTGCGACCGTGCTTGGCCGCCGCATGGCTTATGTGGAGGCAGGCGATCCCGAAGGCCGCCCGATCGTCTTCCTGCATGGCAACCCGACATCCTCCTACCTCTGGCGCAATATCTGGCCGCATGTGGCCGACATGGGCCGAATCATCGTCCCCGACCTGATCGGCATGGGCGATTCCGACAAGCTGCCGGATAGCGGCCCTGGCCGGTATCGCTTCGCCGAACACCGTGAGTATCTCGACGCGCTGCTCAGCTTGCTTCTGGTGGAGCATGACGTGACGCTCGTGGTGCACGACTGGGGCTCGGCGCTGGGCTTCGACTGGGCCAGGCGCAACCCGGCGGGCGTGCGCGGCATCTGCTACATGGAAGCCATTGTCCGGCCGGTCGCCTGGGCGGAATGGCCGGACGCCGCCCGGAAGGTCTTCCAGGGCTTCCGGTCCGAAGCCGGCGAGGCGATGGTTCTGGAGCAGAATGTCTTCGTCGAGCGGGTGCTGCCCGGATCGATCCTGAGGAAACTGTCGGACGAGGAGATGGCCGTCTACCGCCGCCCCTTCGCCGAGCCGGGCGAGGACCGCCGCCCGACCCTGACCTGGCCCCGGGAAATCCCGATCGAGGGCGCGCCCGCCGATGTCGTGGAAATCGCGCACGCCTATGCCGAATGGCTCAGCGTCGCGGACGTGCCGAAGCTGTTCGTCAACGCCCATCCCGGCGCGATCCTGACCGGGCCGCAGCGCGAATTCTGCCGCGGTTGGCCGAAGCAGACGGAAGTCACTGTCAACGGCAGCCATTTCATCCAGGAAGATTCGCCTCATGAAATCGGCGAAGCCCTGGCCGCGTGGCTGAACCACCTGCCATGATCCGCCGGAACGTTTTCGCCGCCGCCGTCGTCGGCGCTGTCATGGCGTTCGCCGCCGCCACGATCCTGGCGCAAGCGCCTGCCAGCGCGAGCGTCATGGGGGAGGACGAATGCGAGGGGCTTGGGGTTCATGCCGCCTGGCTCGACTGGGGTACGGGCAAGGTTTCGGTCGCGGTCTTCAACCATACCGGCGACGGCCGCTGGCCGGCCCGCACCAAGACCTTCCGCATCGCCTATCAGGACGGCGGACCGGCCGTCGCCAGCGCAACGCAGACGTTGCGCTCGCTCAATCCCGTCAATGTAGAACTCTTCAACTACAAGAAGCTTGTCGGCGACAATTTCGGCAACTTCAATGGCGAGCAATTGCTGGCGTCCGGCAAGATCCGTCTGATCGAGTGCGCATCGGCGCGCTAGCTCTACCCACGCGCTAAAACTTGACCGCCGTGCCATAGGCCAGCAATTCCGCGGCGCCCGTAGCGATCGTCGCAGTCGAGAAGCGGACGCTGACAATGGCGTCGGCGCCTTGGCGGCGCGCGTCGGCGACCATGCGGTCCAGCGCCTGTTCCCGCGCTTCCGCCATGAGTTTCGTATATTCCGAGACCTCGCCGCCGACGAGGTTGCGCAAACTGGCGACGATATCCGTGCCGATATGCTTGGCGCGGATCACATTGCCCCGGGCAAGGCCGAGCGTTTCGCGGATCTCCCGCCCAGCGACGGTTTCAGTCGTGACGACGATCATGAAGCCTCCTACTTGTCGATATTCTTCTCATAATAGTCGTCCTCGGCATTGTTGAGCCGGTCGCGAACAACGCGGACGAAGACAAAGGCCAGCACCCCGAGGCCCGCCAGCACCGGCAGCCCGAACGGAAAGGCGGCGACGAGGCCCGCGGCCAGACCAAGCGCCCACAGTCCGCCCGCAATACAGGCCAGGATAAGGCAAATCTTTTGCAGCGACATCACAAGTCCCTCCGCTTCGCCCCATCGAGCCGCTTCGGCCCGGATCGGATCATTCAGCCTGGGCGTTCTTAAGCGTCAACGTCAGCGCCGCGCCCGCGAGCGCCATTGCCGATAGCAGCAGCAGCGCCGCATCCAGCCGCCAGTGGGCGAGCGCGCCCGCGACAGCGCCGACGCCCAGGATGACGACGCCGATAATCGTGTTGCTGATGGCGACATATTCGGACCGCGATTCGGCGCCGGCGGCGTCGACGATCTGGGTTTTCCGGCCGATCCGCACGCCGGCATGGCCGATCCCCAGCAGAAACAGCGCCGCGCCATAGGGCAGGATCCCCTGGGCCCCGCCCGGCGCAAGCCAGAGCGCCGCCAGCATCGCGCAGCCGACCGCGCCGCCGATCGCGGCGCCCAGGGCCATGGTCGTGCGGCTCGCCCGATCCGACAGCATGCCCCAGAAGGTCGCGCTCAGCCCAGCAGCGGCGCCGGTCGCCAGCATCAACCAGCCGAGATTGGCGAGGGCGCCCCCGCCCGACTGCTGCGCCAGCGCGACATAGATTGGCGCCGAAAGGGCCGTTCCCGTCATCAGCGCCCGCGCGAGCAGGAAGCGTTGGAGGTCAGGATCGCCCCGCAGGATGGATAGTTGCCGCGCCAGAATTCGCCTGACGCTCTGCCTGTCCTCAAGCTTGCCCGGGTGCTCGACGATCCGGGCGGCGAGGACGGCGCCGAGCAGCCATCCGGACGCCGCGGCGGCGAGCATGACATGGAGCAGCCAGTCCGGCCGCGCCGCCGCTGGCGCCAGGCCGAGATAGAGCCCTGCCCCCGCCGCGACCACGCCGGACGCCGCCGTCGCATAGCCCCCGACCTTGCCGCGCCGGCCCTTCGCGACCGTCCGGCCGAGAATATCCTTCGAAGCGATCGAGGCGACGCCGCGCGCCAGGCTGAAGACGATGACGCAGCCGATGATCGCCCATCCAGCCAACGGCCCCGTCAAGCCTGCAAGGGCCAACAGCGCCATCCCGAGCACCGCCACGCCTTCGGCGGCCAGCGCGACCGCCCAAAACCATTTCCGGACGGCGAACCGGCGCAACGCCACGCCGACGACGATCTGCGGCAGCAATGACAACGCTTCCCGGATCGGGACGATCATCGCCGTCAGGAAAGCCGGCGCGCCGACCGCCCCCATCAACCAGGGCATCACCACCTTGGGGTCAGCGAGGGCGTCGCCGATGCTCCCGCCGATCTGGGCCGCCGTCAGCCGCAGAATGTTTCGAGGCTCGACCCGCGTCTGACCGGCGTCCAGGTCCGGCGCCGTGTCGCGCGGCTCGCCGCCGGCGGGCAGCCCGAACAGCCGGTCCGTCAGCGCCATCGCCCCCTCCCGCTCAATCTGGCCGCAGCAAGACGCTGCGCCGCGCTCGCCGAAGCGCGCGATGCTCGTTCTATAAGCCCTTCGTCAACAGATTGGCGACCCGCTTGGAATAAAGCGCCGGATCGGCCGGCAGCTCGCCGGCGGCGATGCGGGCATGGTCGAGCAGGACATGGGCATATTCGCCCGCGGCCGCGCTTGCATCGGCGCCCTTCAGCCCATCGGCCAGCGCCCTGACCAGCGCATGGCCGGCGTTCAGCTCCATGATCCGGGCGGAATCCGGCACGGCCTCCCCGTGCTGGCGCAGCATGCGCGCCAGATGCAGGTCCATGTCGCCGTCGTCGGCGACCAGGCAGACAGGGCTTTCCGTCAGGCGCTTGCTGACCCGGATATCCTTGACCGCGTCGCCAAGCGCCAGTTTGAACTGGGCGATCAGCGGGCCGATGTCGGCCTGCTCCGCTTCCGGCTTGTCGCCGTCGGCGGCCTCGATCGCATCCAGGTCGGCGCCGCCCTGGGTGACCGAGCGGATCGGCTTGCCATCGAACTCGCCGACGACGGACGGCCAGAAATCGTCCACCGGGTCGCTCAGCAGCAGCACCTCGACGCCCTTCGCCGCGAAGCCTTCCATCTGTGGGCTGGATGCCAGATTGCGCCCGGCGTCGCCGGCGATGAAATAGATCGCCTCCTGGCCAGGCTTCATCCGCCCGACATAGTCCTCGAGGCTGACGAGCCCCTCGCCCGCCGTCGACTTGAAGCGGCAGATTTTCAGCAGCGCGTCGCGATTGGCGTGATCCTCGTAGACGCCTTCCTTCAGGACCGCGCCGAAATTCTCCCAGAACCGGGCATAGCCCTCGGCGTCGGCCTTGGCGCCATCCTCAATCTCGCGCAGCACCCGACGGACGACGCCGTTGCGGATCTGCCGGAGAACGGCATTACGCTGCAGCATCTCCCGGCTGACATTCAGCGGCAGGTCTTCGGAATCGATGACGCCGACCAGGAATCGCAGATAGCCCGGCAGCAATTCTTCCGCCTCGTCCGTGATGAAGACCCGGCGGACATAGAGCTTCACCGGGTTCCGGCGTTCCGGATTGAACAGGTTGAAGGGCTGGGCCGAGGGCAGATACAGCAAGCCCGCATATTCAAGCGTCCCTTCCGCCCGCCAGTGGATGGCCCGCCACGGCCCGTCGCCGACGCCGCCGACATGGGCGTAGAATTCCTTGTGCTGCTCATCCGTCGCCTCGGACTTCGCAAGCGTCCAGAGCGCGCGGCCGGCGTTCGCCTGCTCGCCCGGCGCATCCGGCGTGTCGGCGAGATGCACCGGGATCGGGATGTGATCGGAATAGGATTTGATGATGCCCCGCAGGCGGAAGGGCTCGAGAAACTCCGCCTCGTCTTCCTTCATCGTCAGGATGACGTCCGCGCCGTGGCCTGCTTTCTCGGCCGCCTCAATCGTGTATGAGCCCTCGCCGTCGGACTTCCAGAGCCAAGCCTGGTCCTCGCCCGCCTTCCGGGTCAGCACCTCGACCGTATCCGCCACCATGAAGGTGGAATAGAAGCCGATGCCGAACTGGCCGATCACATGGGCGTTCTTTTCGCCCGCCGCCTCCAGCGTCGCCAGGAAATCGGCGGCGCCGGACTTGGCGATCGAGCCCAGATATTTCACCAGTTCGTCGCGGTTCATGCCGATGCCGTTGTCCGAGACGATCAGGCGGCGGTTCGGCTTGTCGACGCGCACATGGATCGCGAAATCTGGCTGGCCTTCCAGCAAGGCTTGATCCGACAGGGCCGCATAGCGCAGCCGGTCGCAGGCGTCCGAGGCGTTGGAGATCAATTCGCGGAGAAATATCTCCTTCTCCGAATAGACCGAATGCGCCATCAGCCGCAGCAAACGCCCGACTTCGGCTTGAAATTCCATGGTTTCTATCGCGTCGCTCATAACTCGAAGCCCCAAAATTCATCGGACGATACGGAATGGCCTTGAATATTGGCGAGCCAGAGCCATCGTTCAAGTCTCGCCAAGGACGCGGCAAACCGCTAGTCTCAATCCCGCGATTCGACCTCCTGGCAGGAGAGGGCGGCCCGACATCATGGACCGATCCGATCTCCCTTCGTCTGAGCCGCTGGCCCATGACGACGGTTTTGAGAGCCGTGTCGATTTCGGCCCGCCAATCGGTCGGCCGGCGCCGGCTGGCGGACGCATCGTCGCGTTGCTGGGGCCGACCAATACCGGCAAGACCCATTTCGCCATGGAGCGGATGCTGGCCCACAAATCGGGCATGATCGGCTTCCCGCTCCGCCTGCTCGCGCGGGAAAATTACGACAAGGCCGTCGCGCTCAAAGGGCGCGGCGAAGTGGCGCTGATCACCGGCGAAGAGAAGATCGCCCCGCCCTACGCCAAATACTGGATCTGCACCGTCGAGGCGATGCCGCTGGAGATGAAGGTCGACTTCCTGGCCGTCGACGAAATCCAGATGGCCGCCGACCCCGAACGCGGCCGCGTCTTCACCGAGCGCCTGTTGAACGCCCGCGGCCAGGTCGAGACGATTTTCCTCGGCGCCGAAACCGCGAAGCACATGGTGCGCGCCCTCGCCCCCCGGGTCGAGGTGATGTCCCGGCCCCGACTCTCGAAGCTGTCCTATGTCGGCTACCGGAAGATCTCCCGCCTGCCGCGGCGGACGGCCGTCGTGGCGTTTTCCATCGGGGAGGTTTACCGCCTGGCGGAACTGGCGCGGCGCCAGCGCGGCGGCGCGGCGGTCGTCATGGGCGCCCTCAGCCCCCGCGCCCGGAACGCCCAGGTCGCGCTCTACCAGGAAGGCGAGGTCGATTACCTGATCGCGACCGACGCCATCGGCATGGGCCTCAACATGGACGTCTCCCATGTGGCGTTCGCCGGTCTCTCGAAATATGACGGCACCCGGCCGCGGCGCCTGACGCCGGCGGAAATCGGCCAGATCGCGGGCCGCGCCGGCCGGTCGATGCAGGATGGCGGCTTCGGGCCGACGGGCGACCTGGACAGCTTCGACGAAGACTTGATCGAGCGGGTCGAGGAACATCGCTTCCAGACCCTGAAACGGTTCTATTGGCGCAATGACGACCTGGATTTCCGCTCGCTCGATCAGTTGAAGCGCAGCCTGGAACGGCCGCCGCCCTCGCCCCTGCTCGCCCGCGGCCGCGACGGCGACGACGCCGAGGCGCTGGCGGCGCTGATGCGCGACGCGGATATCCAGGGCCGCGCCAAGGGCAAGGCCGCCGTCGGCCTGCTCTGGGATGTCTGTCAGATCCCGGACTTCCGCAAGACCCTGACCGACAGCCACGCCCGGCTGCTCGGCGAAATTTATCTGCGCCTGCTGAAGCACGACCGGCTCGATCCCGATTGGGCGGCCCGCCACATCGACCGGCTGAACAAGCCCGACGGCGATATCGACTTGCTGATGGCCAGGATCGCGGGCGTGCGCGTCTGGACCTATATCAGCCACCGCGCCGGATGGCTGCCCGATCCCGAACACTGGCAGGACCGGGCGCGCGCCATCGAGGACAAGCTCTCCGACGCGCTGCACGAACGCCTGACCCAGCGCTTCGTCGATCGCCGCTCTGCCGCCCTCGTCCGCAAGCTCTCCAATGGCTCGGAGCTGCTGGGCGGGGTCGATAAGGCGAATGTCGTGATCGTCGAAGGGGCCGCCGTCGGACGGCTGGAGGGTTTCCGCCTCCGCCTCGACGACAGCGCGGGATTGATCGAGGACAAGCGCGCGGTCGAAAGCGCGGCCCGGCGGATCATTCAATCCGCCATGCCCGCCCGCGCCGCCCGCTTCCTGGCCGACGACCAGAGCGCCATCGCCATCGACGCCGACGGCGCCTTGATCTGGGACGGCGGACCGGTCGCCCGCCTGAAAGTCGGCCGCTCGCCCTCCCGGCCGGATGTGGAGTTGATCTACGCCGACGCCCTTGAGGGCGAAACCCGCCGGGACGCCGAAGCCAAAGCCCTGGCCTGGACGGAGGCATGGCGCGCCCATGTGCTGGCGCCCCTCGTCCGGCTGGGCGCGGCCGAGCTCTCGCCCGCCGGCCGCGGCCTTGCCTTCCAGTTGGAGGAACGGCTGGGCTGGGTCGAGCGCGACGCGGCCGAAGCGCAGATCCCCGCGCTGACCAAGGCCGACCGCAAGGCCCTCGCGGCGGCCGGATTCCGCATCGGCCGGTTCGCAATCTGGGCGCCGGCGCTGCTGCGCGGCAAGGCGTTGCATGCCCGGCGGATGCTGACGCGCTTCCGGGGCGGCGATATCGCGGCGCCCACGAAGCGCGCGCAACTCCTGGACCGGCCACGGAGCCAGGGCGAATGCGAAGCGCTCGCGCTCGCGGGCTTCGTCATGCTCGGCCCCCATGCGCTCCGGATCGACCGGGCGGAGCGGCTGGCGGCTATCGCCCATGGGCGGCTGGCCGCGGGCGACCTTGCCGCGAGCGACGCGCTCGCCGCCGAGACGGGGCTTCCGGTCGCGGCCCTGCCGGCCCTGCTCCAGGCGCTCGGCTACAAGCGCCTGCCGCCCGCCGCGACCGCGGACGGCGGCGAGGCTCCTGTGCGCTATGCCCGCGGCCGCCCGCCGCGCCGCGCTGTCAAACCCGGCCACGCCCAGGGCCGCCCGCACGCCCCGGCCGCCAGAGGCCGCCCCGACTCGCCCTTCGCCATTTTGAAAGACCTCGCCGGTGGCTGAGACGGAGGACGGTCAACGGCTCGACGCCTGGCTTTGGCGCGCGCGCTTTTTCAAGACCCGCGCCCTGGCCGCCGCCGTCGCGACCAAGGGCCGGGTCCGGCTGAACGGCGCCAAAGTGACCAAGGCCAGCCGAACCGTCCGCGTCGGCGACGTTTTGACCTTTCCCCAGGGCCGCGATATCCGAGTGGTGCGCGTCCTGGATTTCGCGGATAAACGCGGGCCTGCGTCCGCCGCCCAATTGCTCTATGCGGTTGTCGACGACAGCCCCACGGAAGGAAGCCCATGTCCATCAAGATCGCCGTCATTCCAGTGACGCCCCTGCAGCAGAACTGCTCCATCGTCTGGTGCGAGGCGACCATGCAGGCGGCCATCGTCGATCCCGGCGGCGACGCCGACCGGATTCAGCAGGCGGTCAAGCAGACCGGCGTCACCGTTGCCAAGGTGCTGCTGACCCATGGCCATATCGACCATGCCGCCGCCGCGACCGAAGTCGCCGAGGCGTTCGGCGTCGAGATCGAAGGCCCCGGCGAGGCCGATCTGCCGTTCCTCGAAAGCTTGCCGGAACAGGGGAAGAAGTACGGCATCGTCGGGCGGGTGGCGAAGCCGGCGCGCTGGCTCGGCCAGGGCGACACGGTGACCGTCGGCGAGCTGACCTTCGAGGTCCGCCACTGCCCCGGCCACACGCCGGGCCACGTGATTTTCCTCTACGAGCCGGAAAAGATCGCCATCGTCGGCGACGTCATCTTCCAGGGCTCCATCGGCCGCACCGATCTGCCGCTCGGCGATACCGACCAGCTCCTCGCCTCGATCCGCGACCAGGTCCTGACCCTATCCGACGACTGGGGCATCCTCCCCGGCCACGGCCCGACCTCCAGCATCGGCGAGGAACGGCGGCACAATCCGTTCCTGCAGGGGCTGTAACGCCGCCGCGTCATATAGCCCTATCGGCGACGCGACCGTCTCTTCCAAAAGATTGTGGCTACGCTACTTTCGTGCGTTTCAATAATCAACAAAGCGCCAGCGGCCTGAGAGCCTGAATCAAAAGATCATGAAGGCTTGCAATGGGTTGCGATCCTTC
>CALAHN010000055.1 GCA_937891825.1 uncultured Alphaproteobacteria bacterium | reverse complement strand
TCGAACGCTTTGGGAATCCCGAAAATGAGTCTGCCTCACCGCAGGCTGGTATTAGTCGAAAGGTCCGGATAGGTTTTGCAGCCGGAGGTGTCGGCCGGCGGGCCCATGCAGGCGTAGCGGGCGACGAAATCCTTGGCGCAGCCCGGCGCCGGATCGCCGAGCGCCTGGACCTGGACCACGTAGTCGCAGGTCTTCTGGCCTTCGCATACGGATCTGGCGTGCGCCGTCGCGTTGCCGCGCTGGGCGCCGAAGCCCTGTGCCGCGCAATTGCCGCCATAGGTGGCTTCGATCACGTGAATGCCGGATGTTGCGGTCGGCGTCGGGCCGACAATGATTCCGGGCGTCTGGCCGCCGACGATGGCGCCCGGCGGCAGCACGTCCTGCGGCGCCAGTCCCGCCGCCTCCATGTGCTGGCCGCAATGCTGGAGGATCCAGGCGTCGCTTCGCGGAACGCCGCCGAACGACACCTCCGCCGGGTCCCGCCGCTGGGCTGGGCCGGCGGCGACGGCTGCAAGGGCGCGCACGCACTGCGTCTTGACGGCGAGGTCGACCTCGCGCTCTTCCGCCTTATATGAATCCTGCACCATCCCCATGAACTCCTGCATGGAGACGCCTTCGAGCTGCTTCGCGATCGCCGCCTCGCGGGCCTGTTCGGCCAGGTAGGCGTCGAGACATTTATTGAGGTTGTAGAGCGTCGCGCCGCAGCGCAGGAGGCCCTCATAGGTCCCAGGCATCGAGACGCCCTTGTGCTGGCTGACCTGGTTCCCGAATTCCTCGCCGTCGCGGACGCCGATGGAGCGGATCTCCGCCGCCGCCTTCGCCTTGCAGCTGTCGTGCAGGCACTCCTCCTTTTGACAGCCGCCGAGCGCCGGCAGGCGCATGCACATGGCGTAGCAGGTGTTGAGATCGAGATAGACCTGAATGTTGCCGACATTGCCGAGGCAGCTCTGATATTCTTCGAGCGTTTCGGCCTGCGAGCTGTCGGCGACGCCCAGCGCGGCCAACGCCGCCAGCGCCCATCCGGCGCCGCGCAACCTGAATAGCCTCATCGAACGTCTCCCGCCGGCAGGACCATGAATTCACGCTGAAAGCGGCGGCCGTCGGCGAATTCGAGGCGCGCCTTGTAGAAGCCGACCGGCCAACCCCGCGTCGGCGCGTCGTAGGTCATGACCCCTTCGCGCAGCCCGTAGCGCCCGGTCGGCTCCGGGGCGAGGTCGTGTTCGAACACGACGCGCTCGTCGGCGCCGTAGCAAAGGCTGAGCCTGACAGGGCCCGCGCCGCCGTCGAGCTTAAACGCCGCGACGATTTGGGGATCGCTGGCCATGAAGACCTCCTGGGCGCGCTCGATGTCGAACCGGCTTTTGAGGGCGGCGCCCACGGCGAACGACACGAGGCGCGCCGGCCCGTCGGCGACGCCGCCGCCATGGCCGGCGCCCTGGACCTGGAAGCTCTGCATCGCGGCGGCGACGGCTTCCTGATGCAGGCCCGCCGCCGAAGCTTCTACCGTCGACCAGAGCGTGATGAAGAAGCCGGCGCGTTCGGCGAAAAAGGCGCGCGCATTGATGTTCGTATCGCCCTGACGCCAGTCGTATGCGCGCATGGAGCCTTGCAGGCCGTTGAGGCTGCGGGCGGACTCTTCGACCATGACGGCCCCGGCGAACGCCTGCGACTCCACCGCCGCGACATAGACGCCTAGCGGCGCGCCCGGCGCCATGCGCAGGATGTTCAGGCCGATGGCGGCTCGCTCGTCCGGCGACATCATCATGAGCGCGCCTTCGCCGTCGGTGCCGTTTTCGGGCCTGGCGGACCAGCCAGGCGGGGCCGTGATGCGGGCGCCGCTGGCGAGCGACACGACATCGCCGGCCGGGCGCTGCGCATGCTGCGAGGGCAAGGCCGGCTCGCCCGGCAGATGCAGGCTGGCGAGCGCCGCCTCCGCCGCCGCGCGGTCGTTTCCGGCCCCCGCCTCAGGCGCGATCGTCGTCAGCACGTAGCCAAGGTCGCCCACCTTGCCGTAGACGGCGGCGACGGCGAGCGAGCGGCCGTTCGCCGCGATACGGTAGACGACGCGGATCGCCGGCTGGCCGCCAAGGCGCGTCGGGTTCTCGCCCACGACCGTCCCGCCGGAAAGCCGGCTCTGCTCGTAGACCTGACGCAGGACCGAAAGGGTCGTTCCGGCCAGCAGCCGCGCCGCCCTAACGGCAAGGCCGGCCTCGCCGCTCGGACTGTAGGCGGCGAAGTAGCGATCCGTCCCGTCGGCGCCGCCTTCGATCCGCCAGCCGTCCGGATAGGTCAGCGTGAAGCCGATCTCCGCGTCGCGCCATGTCTCGGCCTGTGCGGCCCCGGTCAGGCGCCCGAAGGTGAGCAAGACCGCCAGTAGGAGGGCGGCGCGCCGCAAGATCCGCTTTGGCCCCCTGCCGGCGCAGACGCCGGGCTGCGGTTCAGCCGTCTTTTCGCATTTGGGTCGCCGGTCGTGCATCGGCTGCTCCTCGGGATCACTCCCGGAGAGATAGCCTGAGTTTGGACCTTCTCGGTTTGATCCAAATCAATCGCGGTGGCAGCCGCTGTGGCGTAGCGTCGCGCGCAATCTTTGCCAGCATTGACATGGAACAACCGGAAACCGGCGGGCGAGGCGCATGTGTGTGGCAGCCAATCTGGCCATGCGAGCCTGGGGCCTCACCCATGCCTGTCACCGATTTCACCAGCGGCCTTGAAGGCTGGACCACAGACAACTTTACCGCGACCCATGTCGCCGACGGCGGCAACCCGGGCGGCTACGCCCGCGGCGTCGAGGGCGGATCGGGCGTCTGGTGCTTCGTGGCGCCGGTCGCCTATCTCGGCGACCAGGAGGCGCTCTACGGCGGCACGTTCAGCTACGATCAGCAGCAGGACATCACGAAGAGCCGGTTTAGCGACATCGACGTCATCCTCGTCGGCGGCGGACTGATCCTGGTCGCCGGCGCCGGCGCCAATCCAGGAACAGACTGGACGCACTATTCCCTGGATCTGGAGCTTGGCGGCGGCTGGAAAGTCAGCTCGCTCGGCGGCCGGGTCGCGACCGAGGGGGAGATTCTGACGGTGCTCGGCGACCTGACCGCGATTAAGATCCGCGGCGAGTTCGTGGAAGGGACCTCGGGCGACGCGTCCGGTCTCGACAATGTCGAGATGATCGCCGGCGCGATCACTCCGCCGCCGGCCCTTTCCAGCGTGGTCGAATCCACCTTCAATTCGGACGTCGAAGGCTAGTCGTTCATCGCCGACGTCGCGGAGTTTCGTCATGTTGCCGCCGGCGGCAACCTGGGCGGCTACCTGGAGGCCGTCGACTTCTCGACCGGCGAGGTCTGGTACTTCGTCGCGCGTCGCGCACAAAGCTGGCCGCGAACGCGCCGCAGCCATGATGATCAAGGACGCCATCGCGGCCGGCGGCCCGACCCCGGCGGCGGCCGGAAGCGTCAGCCTGGTCGGCGCCGGGCCGGGGTCGGGCAATCTGATCACGCTCCGCGGCGTGCAGCGCCCCCAGGAAGCCGACATCATCTTCTACGATCGCCTGATCGACGACGCCGTGCTGGAACTGGCCCGCCCCGATGCGGAGCGCGTGTTCGTCGGCAAGACACCCGGCCTCGCGACCTGGCCTCAGGACCGGATCAACGGCGTGGTCGTCGCGGCCGCACGCCAGGGCAAGCGCGTCGTCCGCCTCAAATGCGGCGACCCCGGCATCTTCGCCCGCGGCGCCGAGGAAGCGGCGGCGCTCGACGCCGCCGGCATCGCCTGGGAAATCGTGCCGGGCGTCACCGCCGCCTCCGCCGCCGCCGCGGCCGCCGGCGCATTCCTGACGGAACGCTGCTCGACCGATACTGTCGTTCTGACGACCGGGCAATCCTGCGGCCAGTCGACGGCGCCGGACTGGGCCTCGAGCCTGCGGCCCGGCGTGACGCTCGCGATCTATATGGGGGTCAGCGCGGCCGCCCGCATTCAAGGCGCGCTCGCCGCCGCCGGGCATGACCCCAATCTCCAGGCGGATATCGCCGCCGCCGTCGGCACGCAATCCGAACGCCATGTCCGCACGACGCTCGGCCGCCTCGCCGCGACGATTGCGGAAGAAAAACTGATGAACCCGGCGATCCTGATTATCCGCTGCCCGAAGCCGGCCCACGCCGTCGCAGCCAGCGCCGCCTAACGCTGTCTAGTCCTTGCCATCCAGGACGAGGCCGTCATATCCGGGCTCGATGCCGGACGGCAATTCGGCGCACAGGGTCCCATAGTCCATGGTCGCGTTCATGTGCGTCAGGATCACCCGCTCCGGGCCGATCACGTCAGCCCAGGCCATCACCTGATCCAGACCGGCATGGACGAAATGCGGCTCACGGCGAAGGCAGCCGACGATCCAGGTCTTGACGCCCTTCAGCGCCCGGAGCGCGTCAGCGTCGAGCTGCACGACGTCGGTCGAATAGGCGATGTCGCCCGCACGGATGCCGACGGTCCGGCAAACGCCATGATCCTGCTCGAAGAGGCGGAGCCGCGCGCCGCCGATGGCCAGGTCGCCGCCCGTGATCGGGTTCGCGCCCAGGCTCGGGCGAAACCAGCCGCGCTCGGGAGTCGGGTCGGCAAAGACATAGGCGAAACGCCGGGCCACTTCGTCCAGGCATTCCGTGTAGCCGTAGGCCGGGATCTGGCGCTTCATCTGGCTGTTGATCGCGCGCAGATCGTCGATGCCGTGCACATGATCGGCGTGGGCGTGGGTGTAGATCACGCCATCGATGCGTCCGCTGCCGGCCGCGAGAAACTGCTCCCGGAAGTCGGGGCCGGTATCGACGACGATCCTGGCGTCGTCGGCCTCGATCAGGATGCTGGCGCGGCTTCTGCGATTGCGCGGCTCAGCCGGGTCGCAGGCGCCCCATTCCCCGGAGACATAGGGCACGCCCGACGACGCGCCCGCGCCCATGATCGTGACCTTCATGCCGAAGCCAGCCCGGCGGCTTTCGGGAACAGCCGCGCGAAATTCGCTGTCGTCGCCGCGGCGAGTTCGCTTTCCCCGACGCCCTTGAGCGCCGCGAGCCGACGCGCCGTGTGGACCGTGTAGGCAGGCTCGTTCTGCTTGCCGCGCATCGGGACCGGGGCGAGGAACGGCGTATCCGTCTCCACCAGCAGCCGGTCGAGCGGCACGTCCCGGACGATATCGCGAATCTCATTGGCATTGTTGAAGGTCAGGATGCCGGACAGCGAGATATACATGCCCAAGTCCAGCGCCCGCTCCGCCAGCGCCCGGCCGGACGAGAAACAATGCAGGACGCCCTTGACCGGCCCATCCGCCGCGGCGTCGTTCAGGATCGCGATGGTGTCCGCGTCGGCGTCGCGCGTGTGGACGATGAACGGCACGTCCGCCGCCTGCGCCGCCCGGATGTGATTGCGGAAGCTCGTCTGCTGCGCGTCGCGCGGGCTTTTGTCATAAAAGTAATCGAGGCCGGTTTCGCCGAGCCCCGCCACGTCCGGCCGGTTGGCGAGCGCTTCCAGGGTCGCCGCCGACGGCGCGCCCTCGGCGCCGACGCGATGCGGGTGCAATCCGGCCGCCATCGCCACATGGGGGCTAAAGCGTGCGGCGATCGCGGCGACGGTTTCGACTGCGGCCAAGCTGGTGCAGATCGTCAACATGCCGCGCACCCCGGCGCGAACGGCGCGCTCGACCGCTTCGGCCTGAGCGTCCGGCTCCAGATGGTCCAGGTGACAATGGCTGTCGACAAGACGGTCGGGCATCAGGCGTCATCCTCCGGATCGGGGCCCTGATAGCGCGGGAACACGCCCTTGGGCGCCGGCAAGGCCGCGCCGGCCGCGAGCGGCGCATCCGCTATCGCCGCGAAATTGCGCGCGTCCGCCGGGGCTGCGACAAGGTCCAGAATTGCGCCGGATGCATCGGGCATGAACGGCGTCGTCATGATCGCCAGTCTGCGGATGGTCTCGGCAAGCACATACAACACCGTCGCCATCCGGTCCGGGTCCGTCTTGCGGAGCGCCCAGGGCGCTTGCCGGTCGACATAGCCGTTGGAGGCGCGGATCACGACCCAGATCTGCTCCAGCGCTTCATGGAAGGTCTGGGCGTCCATCAACGGACGCAATTTCGCCGGCAAGGCCGCCGCCGCGCCCAGAAGCGCCTCGTCCTCCGCCGTGAACGCGCCCGGCGTCGGCGTGACGCCGCCCAGGTTCTTCGCGATCATCGACAGGACCCGCTGGGCGAGGTTGCCGTAATCATTGGCGAGTTCACTATCCATGCGGGTGATCATCGAGCGGCGGGAAAAGTCGCCGTCATTGCCGAAGGGCACTTCCCGCAGCAGGAAATACCGGGTCTGGTCGAGGCCATATGTGTCGATCAGGTCGCCTGGCTTGATCACGTTGCCAAGCGACTTGGAGATCTTCTGGCCCTCATTGGTCCACCAGCCATGGGCGAACACGCGCTTCGGCGGCTCCAGGTCCGCGGCCATCAGGAAAGCCGGCCAATAGACCGCATGGAAGCGCAGGATATCCTTGCCGACCATGTGGAGATCGGCCGGCCAGAACTTCCTGTAGCTGGCGGAGTCCGTATCAGGGAAGCCGACGGCGGTGATGTAATTGGTCAGCGCATCCAGCCAGACATAGAGCACATGGCCTGCGTCGCCCGGCGCCGGAACGCCCCAGGTGAAGCTGACCCGGGAAACCGAAAGGTCCTGCAAGCCGCCCTTGACGAAGCTGACGACCTCGTTCCGGCGCGATTGCGGCGCGATGAAATCCGGGTTGGACTCATAGAAGGCGAGCAGTTTGTCCTGCCAGGCCGAGAGGCGAAAGAAATAGCTCGGCTCCTCGACCCACTCGACCGGCGCGCCGGAGGGCGCCAGCTTTTCGCCCTTCGGGCCCTTGATCAGTTCCGACTCGCCGTAGAACGCCTCGTCGCGGATCGCGTACCAGCCGGCATAGGCCCCAAGGTAGATCTCCTCGCGCTCGATCAGGCGCCGCCAGATCGCCTGGGCGGCCTCGATATGACGCGGCTCGGTCGTACGGATGAAATCGTCGTTCGAGAATTTCATGCGTTCCGCGAGGTCTCGGAAACGCTGGGACACCTGGTCGGTGAAGCTTTGCGGATCGACGCCCGCATCGGCCGCCGCTTTCTCGACCTTCTGGCCGTGCTCGTCGGTGCCTGTCAGGAAATGCACGTCAAAGCCGTCCAGACGCTTGAACCGGGCCAGGGCGTCGCAGGCCAACGTCGTGTAGGCGTGGCCGATATGGGGGTCGTCGTTGACGTAGTAGATCGGCGTCGTGATGTAATAGCGCGGCTGGTCGGCCATAACGCCGGCTCCTCGGACCAAGGGTGGGATTGGCGGATCAGGCAGGAACCCGCTGCAGCAGCGCCTGAGCGCGGGCCAAGATATCCACGAGGGTTTGCACGGGGTCAAGATTGACGGCCCCGACGCGCTCCAGGCGGGCGGCTGCATGCTCATATAACTCAAACCAGGGCCTGGCCCCAAGCCGATTGGCGCGCCGGGCGAGATCGGCCATCTCCGGGGTCAGTCCGGGCGCGGGCGCGGCGCCGGGCGGGCGCGCCGCGGTCGCGAGCCATGCCAGCAGCGTTTCGCCGACAATCGCGTAGTGGAACGGCTCCTTGGCGACAGACGCTGCGAAGGCTTCCGCCAGCAGCGTGCCCTCGCCGCGTTCGCACATCAGCGCCTGCCCGACTGCATCGACGATCCCCGCGCCGCCGCAATCCAGCAGCGCCAGCGCCCGGCCGGCGGAACCGCCCGCCAGCCGGACCGCCGCCGCCATGGCATCGGTCGCGGCCTCGGGCCGGCGGCTCGCCAGGATGCGGGCGACATCCCCATCCCCCAATGGCTCGAACGCCAAGCGGGCGCAGCGGGACCGGATCGTCGGCAGCAGGCGCCCAGGGCTGTGGCTTACCAGCAGCAGGACTGTCCGGCTCGGCGGTTCTTCGATCAGTTTCAGCAGAATGTTCGCCGCCGTCCGGTTCAGATCGTCCGCCGCGTCGATGATGGCGACCCGCCATTCGCCTTCGCCCGGCGTCAACTGGAAACTATGGATCAGGCCGCGCGCGGCTTCGGCCACGATCTGGCGGCCCAGCTTTTCGGGTTCGGCAGTGAACAGGTCGGCATGGGACCCGGCCGCGACGCGGCGGCAGCCGGAATCGTCCGACGGCCGGTCGAGCGTCGTCGGCGCGGCGGCGGCGCCGAACAGGCCGCCCGCCTCCGACTTCACATCGGCCAGAAGAAACCGCGCGACGCGATAGGCGAAGGTCGCCTTGCCGACGCCCTTCGGGCCGTGCAGCAGCCAGGCATGATGCAGGCGGTTGGCGTTATAGGCTTCCAGGAAGCGCGCATCGGCGTCGCCATGGCCAAGCCAGAGCGTCTGCAGGCGGGGATGATCGGCCGGCGTCTCTTCGAGCACGGCGGCCTTGGCGGCGCGGCGGGCCATGCCTCAGGCCGGACCAAGGCGGGCGGCGACGGTCGCGGCGACGGCTGCGGCGACGGCGTCGGAAGGGCCCGAAGCATCGATGGCGACGCACCGCTCCGGCGCCGCCGCTACAATCTCCAGGAATGCGGCGGCGACGGCGGCATGAAACGCTGTCGGCCGGCGCTCATAGACATCGGGCGCCTGCCCCCGCGCCCGGTCATGCACCCGCTCGATGCCGGCCGCGACGGAGAGCGTCAGCACGATCGTCAGGTCCGGCAGAAAATCGCCCAGCGCCCAGGCATGCAGCGCGCGCACCCGGTCCGCGCCGACGCCGCCGGCGATGCCCTGATAGGCCATGGTCGAGTCGGAGAATCGGTCTGAGATCACCCAGTCGCCGCGCTTCAGCGCCGGCTCGATGACATCGCAGACATGCTGGCGGCGGGCGGCGTAGTGCAACAGGCATTCAGCGTCCGGCGTCCATTGGCCGTCGCTTTCGGGCAGGCCAAGCAGCGCTGCGCGCACCCGTTCGGCGGCGGGCGACCCGCCTGGCTCCCGGGTCTCGACGACCGTCCTGCCGCCAGCGCGGAGCGCCGCCGCAAGGCGTTTCGTCTGGGTGCTTTTCCCGGCGCCGTCGCTGCCCTCAAAGCTGATGAACCGACCGCGCGGCATCGGACCTCAGCGCCACGCGCCGCTGATCAGCGCCGTCACGGTTTCGATCACCCGGCCGACGGGTCCCTGGCGCTCGACCGTCTCCGCGACGAAAAGCGGCCGTTCGATCGGCTCCACATCCGGGGCCGTGACGATCAGCGTGCCCAGGCGTTCGCCCTTGTAGACCGGCGCCGGGATCGGGCCTTCATACTGGACGATCACCTTGAGTTCGGCCCGGGACGCCCGTGGCAAGGTGACAGTCAGATCCTTCTCCAGCACCAGGGCGGCGGCGGGCTGCTGGCCGAGCCAGAGCTCCGCCGTTTCGACGGTTTCGCCGGCACGCATCAGCTTGTAGGTGCCGAACGCGCCAAAGCCCCAGTTCAGAATACGTTCGGATTCCGAAGCCCGCTCGCGCGCCGATTCCATCCCGTTGACCACCAGGATAAGCCGGCGGCCCTCACGCTCTGCCGAGGCGACGAGGCCATAGCCCGAAACGCTGGTAAAGCCGGTCTTCAGCCCATCGGCGCCCGCGACCGCATCCAGCGCCGGATTGCGGTTCTCCTGGGTGATATCGTTGTAGCGATAGGACTGCTTCGAATAGTAGTGATAATATTCCGGGAAATCCTCGATGATGCGCGTGGCGAGCGTCACGAGGTCCTGCGCGGTCATGTAGTGGTCCGGGTCCGGCCATCCGGTCGCGTTCTTGAAGTGGCTGTCCTTCAGGCCGATCTCCTTCGCCTTCGCGTTCATCAACGCGGCGAATGCTTCCTCGCTGCCCGCGAGGCCTTCCGCGACCGCAATGCTCGCGTCATTGCCGGATTGGATGACGATGCCCTGCAGCAGTTCCTCCAGCGTCGGCCGCTGACCGGGCTGCAGGAACATCGACGACCCGCCCTTTTCCGCCGCTTTCGGGCTGATCGGCATTCGGTCGGAAAGGCTGATCGACCCATTCTTCAGCCGCTCGAACAGAAGGTAGGCCGTCATGAGCTTGCTCATGGAAGCGGGCGGCATCCGGCTCGTCGCATTCTTTTCCAGGAGCACGGCGCCCGTCGAGAGATCGATCAGCAAAGCTTGCCGCGCGCGCGTATCGAAGCTCGCCGTGCTGGCGGGGCCGGGCGTCACGAGCAGCAGAGCCGCCAGGAAGAAAGCCCCGATCAGACGTTGAACCCACATCATTGCACCACCACCACATGCGCGCCGTCGCCGCCGAGCGCCATGACTTCCGCCAGAACCAGTTCCGCCTCCCGCACGGTGGCATAGGGGCCGATGCGCACGCGATAGAGCTGTCGGTCGCGCACCAGGGTCGGCATCACCTCAGTCGGCCCGAGGCGGCGGAGCCGGGATTCCAGGGCGCGCGCGTTCGCCGCGGCGGCGAAGGCGCCGGCCTGCACATAGGCCTGGTCCGAAACCGGCCCGACGTCGCCGACATCGCGGCCGATCGCCGCCAGATGCTCCTCCCGCCGCGCCGACGCGACGACATTGCCGCCGCCGCCGCTGGCGTAGGCGTCCGTGCTGGCGAGCTGGCGGATCGCCTCCAGCTCATCGACCGTGGCGCCGGATTGCGCGCGCAAGGCGGCCGCGCGGCTTGGACCGCCAAGCACCTCGATCCGGACCAGCGCCGTGCCATAGCGCTTGAAGTCCAGGGCTTTCGCCGCAGCCTCCGACACATCCAGGACGCGGCCGCCGTGATAGGGACCGCGGTCGTTGACGCGCAGCACGACCGAGCGGCCGTTGCCGACATTGGTGACGCGAATGACGCTCGGCATCTGCAGCGTCCGATGCGCCGCGGTCATGGCGTTCTGGTCGTAGATTTCGCCATTCGCTGTCTTGGCGCCGTGGAACCCAGGCCCGTACCAGGACGCCTGGCCGGTCTCGACATACTCGAACCGCTCTTCCGGGACATAGCGCTGGCCGCGGATATGATAGGGACTGCCCACCTTGTAGCGCGACGGCATGCGGCCGACGGCGCCATAGTCGCCGGTCGGCCCCGCGATATCGGGGCGGCTCGAGGACGCCGGCGTCTTGTCACGGCTGCCGCAGGCGGCGGCCGACATCAGAATGAGACAGAGGCAAGCCAGTCGTCGCATCATTGCGTCCACAGCGCATCCGACAATTCGCCAACCGTCACCCCATAGAGATGGGCGCAGTTGTAGCGCAGGATCGATCGGTAATTCTTATACACCAGATAAGCTTGCCCATCGACGCCGTCGGGCAAGATCATCTGCGCATCGAGATTGCGGGACGGCAGTGGCCCGCCATCGGCGTTTGTAACGCCCTGCCGGCTCCAGGCGTTCAAGCCTTCGCTCGGCGACATCTGCTTTATGGCCCGGCAGCCGCTTTGCGGCCGGTCGAAGCTTTTCTGGACCCGGGCGCGGACCGCCGCCGGGGCCTGGACGGCGCGGCCCCAGGTCTGATTGTCGTCCCAGCCGTGGCGCGCCAGATAATTCGCGATGGACGCGAACACGTCGCCTTCATCGTTCCAGATGTCGCGGCGGCCGTCGCCATCGAAATCCTGAGCGTAGGCAAGGTAGCTGGATGGCATGAACTGCGGCTGGCCCATGGCGCCCGCCCAGGAGCCTTTCAAATTCGGCAAGTCGATATAGCCCCGATGCAACATTTTCAGGGTCGCCATCAACTGCTCATAGAAATAGGCGGAGCGGCGCTTGTCATAGGCCAGGGTGGCGACAGCCGGGATCACGGGCATGGTCCCGGTGATCGCGCCAAAGCGCGTCTCTATGCCCCAGATCGCCAGGATATACCGCGCCTGCACGCCATAGCGCGCGCTGACCCTCGCCATCAGGTCCTGGTGGCGCGCGCCCTTGCCGAGTCCGACGCGGATATTCTCCGCCGTGATCACCCGCTCCCGGTACTTGGCGAGGGTGATTGTATACTCGGCCTGATTCCGGTCGCGCTCCAGAATGCGGGCGACGGGCTCGATATCCGATAGGGCAGCTTCGATGACGGCCTCGCTGACGCCTTGCTTGCGCGCATCGGCGCGCACGCCGACCAGCCAGTTCTGAAAATCCTGACGGACCTCATCCGTCAACTTGGGGGCTTCGGTCGAGCCATCCTGGGCGGCCGCTGCGCCAACCCAGAAGAAGCAAGCGAGTAGACAAACCAACAATCGGGCCATGTGACGCCTTTCCGCAGTCGCGATGCCGTTGAACGTCTCCGCCTCTCGCCCCCAGGCGCAGACTCGCGGCGCGGACCATACCCGATTGCGGCCCCCGCCGAAACGTCTGCGGCGCCGGCATCTGCAGCGGGCGCCCTCAGGCAAGGACCTGAGCCATGCTCGGCCGCCTTGCAGGCGCTGATATTGCCCGCCTTCAGGTAGCTTCGCCGAACCGCTAGCGGATGACGAACGTATCGGCCCGCTGCCGGACGATCCGGTCGCGCCCCGGTCGTTCGAGCGTGGCGGCGATGCGATAGGTCCCGGCCGGCCAGCGCCCTTTCGCCTTGACGCCCGCCGAGCGGAAGCTCGTCCGGTGGGAGGCGACGATCATGGTCGTGTTCGAGACCAGTTGGCGTCCGTCCGGCCCGGTCAACGTCAATTGCGCCCGGTCGCCTGAATTGGCGTTCCAGAGCAGCATCCAGACATGCAGCTCCCCCGCCGACGCGCTGGCGGTTTTCGCGGCATAGGTCCCAGCCGCAATCCCTGCCAGGTTCGGCTGCGCCGCCGAGACGCCGATAGCGACCAGGTCGACTGGCGAATAGGGCATCTGCCGCGCCGCCGCCGCGGTCCAGATCGACGGACCGCCATCGCAGAGCCGCGGGTTGGCGCCGGCGGCCGCGAACGGATCGACCGGCAAATTCTTGTAGCGCACTGTCAGGTGGACATGGGGAAAGTTGGTGTTGCCGGACATGCCGACCAGGCCGAGCAATTGCCCGGCCCCGACCTGATCGCCCGGCCGGACGACGATGCTGCCCTGACGCAGGTGACAATACTGGGTCGTCCATTCGCCTCCGTGATCGATCAGGACGCCGTTGCCGCATTCGCGTCCCGGCGTCAGCCGTTCGTGGCCGCCATCGATCTCGCCGTCCCGGGCCGCCTTGACGATGCCCGCGGCGGACGCAATGACGGAAACGCCGCCCTGTATCTCCGCCAGCGTCCCGAAGCCGATATCTGTGCCCTTATGGTCGTCGCCGGTCAGCGCGCCGCAGCGGTAATCGAGCTGCCCCGGCCCCGGATCGTGATCCACATAGCGGCGCGGCCAGCAGGTCTGACCGAGCTTGCAGTCAATCGGCAGCCCAAGCCACCCCTCCGCCCGCGCAGTCCCTGTCGGCCAACCCCAGGCGAGCACGGCCGCCAGGGCCCATAGCCCGAGCCGCCGCATCAGTTTTGCGTCGCGCCGCGGCGCATGGTGTCGGTGAGCGGCCGGATCAGCGTGGTCAGCAGCGTCTGTTCGCCGCCGACGATCGACACTTCGGCCGGCATGCCCGGATACAATTCGACCTGGGCAAGCTGCGGATCGTTCGGCGGCAGCTTCACGCGCGCTTCGTAATAGGGCGCGCCGGTCCGTTCATCGGTCAGAAGGTCGGCGGAAACGATCTCGACGATGCCGTCGACCACGGGCGCCGTCCGGCCAGGATAGGCGGAGAGCCGGATTTGCGCTTTCATGCCCGCATGCACGACATCGATATCGGCCGGACTGATCCTGGCGATGACGATGAGCTGGCTGTCCAATGGCACCAGTTCCATCAACTGTTCGCCGGCGCGCACGATGCCGCCGATGGTATGGGTCTGCAGATTGACGACCTTGCCCGCGATCGGCGCCCGAATGACCATGCGCTGCTGCACGTCCCGCGCGGCCCCGATGCGTTCCTGCAGACCGGCAATTTCAGAGGTCAGTTGCCCGAGTTCGTTGTCGATCTCCGTCGTCCGCGCTTTCTGCAGTTCAGCGATGCGCAGCCGGGATTCGCCGATCGCCTGCCGGTTCCGGGCGATGCCGGCTTCCGAACGCGCCCGACGCCCTCGGATTTCGGTCGCCTGACGTTGCAGGTTCAGCAACACCCGGCGAATGCCAAGGCCCTTCTCGGTCAGGAACTGCTGGTCGGCGATTTCCTGGCTGATGAGCGCCAGTTGGTCATCGCTCGACTGAATCTCATTCCGCAGCCCAGTGATCTCCTCCTCAAGCTGCCGCGCCCGGGAGAGCCAGATCCCCGACTGGTCGCTCATGACATCGCGGGCGGCGCGCAAGGCTGCTTCTTCCGCCTGAAGGATCGGGGCGATCACGGGATTGCTCCGCTCCCGCGCCAGCCAGTCCGGGAAGGCGATGACGCTGCGGCCCGCGCGTTCCGCGATCAGGCGCGCCTCCCGCGCCGAGGCATAGGCCAGCCGGCTCTGCAGAAGGCCGAGCGAGGCGTCCGCCTGGGTCGGGTCGAGTTCGATGATCGGGTCGCCCGCCTGGACGGTCGAGCCTTCCTGAACGAACAACTGGCGGACAATGCCGCCCTCCAGATGCTGCACCTGCTTGCGATTGCCACTGACATACAACTGACCCTGGGCGATGGCGGCGGAATCGAGCGGCGCGGTCGCCGCCCATGCGCCGAAGACGCCGAAGAACAGCACAAGCACGACGATCCCGAAGATCAGAGAGCCGCGGTATCCGGGCGATGCGGGCTGGTCCGGCAAGCCGCCGGCCGGGAAGCCGGGCGTCATCGCCGAAGCTGAAACGATGTCGCCGCTGCGGCCGTCGCCGCTACGAACGGGTAATGCCATGGCTCAGGCTTCCTTCCGGGCATATCGCGGCGTAAAGGCGCGAGGGCGCGCCTCGCCGGTCAGGGCCAATGTCGGGGCGGTTTCGAGGCGCCCTGGCGCCGTCGGACTTTGCCGGAGCGGGCGCCGCTCGCGCACCTTTGTAACATGCTTTGCGATTGGCCAGTTGGATGGCGGCGGCGGCTCCGCGACAACGGACGCGGATGCGGCCGGGGCTGGCGTCGCGACGGGCTTGGCGCCAGGCGCTGCCGCCGCCGGCGTTCCGCCCGCCGGCTCGCGCCGCGCGGGCCTTTGTCCTTCCGCTGTGATCTTCGAGAACAGGGTCTTCAGATTATCTTCGTCGGCCGCGGGGCGCAGCGTCGGTTGCGGCTCGGGCTTGACGTCGACGACGGTCTCCGTCGCCGGCATCCTGGTCTGGCGGCGGCGCGGCGGCGCGACATCGGTCACGTCCTCAACCGCATCGGGCGCCGGATCGGCCGCGACTGGCGCTTCCGGCTGTCGCTCAGGCGCAGGCGCAGGCGCAGACGCCTGCTGGCTTGCGGCGCCCGGGCGAATGCGGAAGACAGGCGCCCCCTGCGGCGCGGGCGCGGCTGTCGGCATCGTCGGAACCGGCCCGGCAGGCGCGGCAGGATCGACTGACGGCGGCGCGGCGGCGGCGGGCGCAGCGGACGGGCCGCTATCCGGCGCCGGCTCCGCGAGCGCGGCGCGGCGCACTGCATCCAGACTGCCAGGCGCGACCTTGCCCAGCACTTCGTCACGAGGTCCCTGCATCTCGACCCGGCCCTGATGCATCACGACCAGGCGGTCGACGGACGCCAGCACGGTCGGGCGGTGGGCGACGACGATGGTCGTGACGCCGCGCCGCTTCAATTCGGTCATGGCCTCCATCAGAGCGCGCTCGCCTTCGGTATCGAGGTTGGAGTTCGGTTCATCCAGCACAACGAGCGCCGGGTCGCCATAAAGCGCGCGGGCGAGCGCGATGCGCTGGCGCTGCCCGCCGGAGAGGCGCGTGCCGCCGTCGCCGATAATGGTTTCATAGCCCTGGGGCAGACGCAGGATGAGTTCATGCACGCCCGCAAGCTGGGCGGCCGCGATCACCTGATCGGTGTCCGGCTGGCCCATGCGCGCGATATTCTCCCGGATCGGGCCGTCGAACAGCTCCACATCCTGCGGCAGATAGCCGATGTAGCGGCCGCGGTCGGCCGCATCCCAGATGAACACGTCCGCGCCGTCCATGCGGGCATGGCCGGCGCTTGGCCGCCAGGAGCCGACAAGCACCCGCGCCAGCGTCGTCTTGCCCGAAGCGGAGGATCCGATCAGGCCGACGCACTCGCCGGGCTGGATCTCAAGCGACACGCCGCGCAGCACCGGCTCGACCGCGCCGGGCGGCACGAAGGCGACGCCTTCGATCGACATCTGGCCCGAGGGCCGGGGCAGGTTCATCGCCTCGCCCGTCGCCGGGGTGCGGCGCAACAGGGTCTTGATGCTCTCATAGGCGTTCTTCGCGCCGACCATGCCGCGCCACGCGCCGATGGACTGCTCGATCGGCGCCATCGCCCTGGAGAGGATGATCGACCCGGCGATCATGCCGCCGCCGGTCAATTGCCCCTGGGTCACCAGATAGGCGCCGACGCCGAGCATCGCGATCTGCAGGACCAGGCGCACGAACTTCGCCGCGGCGGAAATCGCGCCCGCCCGGTCGCTGGCCAGCGCCTGCAGCTTCAAGCCTTCCTCGTTCGATTCCCGCCAGCGCCGCACCAGATGCGGCTCCATGCCCATGGCCGCCGCCACGTCCGCATTCCGAACCATCGCGTCGGCGCGGTAGAGCGCCTTGCTGACGGCGCCGCCCGCCTGTTTCAAGGGCTGGCGGGTGCTGATGTCATTCAGGAGCGCGAAGATGAACACGATCACCGCGCCCGCGACCGCGATCATGCCAAGGATCGGGTGAATGATGAAAATGATCGCGACGAAAATCGGGACCCACGGCGCGTCGAGCAGCGGGAATACGCCGGCGCCGGTCAGAAAGCCCCGCAGCGTGCTGAGTTCGCGGAGGCCGTTCGCGCCCGTCAGCCCAGCCGCGCGGAGGCTGTCGTTCATCCCGCCGGAGAGCACCGGCCCCGAAAGCGACCGGTCGACCCAACTGCCCAGCCGCACCATGATCCGGCTGCGCATCATCTCGACCAGCGACATCGCCAGCAGCCCGGCGACAGCGATGATGCTGAGCAGGACGAGCGTGTTGACATTGCCCGACGAGATGACGCGATCGTACATCTGCATCATATAAAGCGGGACGATCAACATCAGCAGGTTGATAGCGAGACTGAACAGTCCCACCGCCGTAAATGCCTTGCGGCAACCCGCGACGACACTTTTTAGCGCGGCCTCTGGATTCATGATGTCCTACTAGCTCCTGCCCCGGCCCGTGCGCCCCCTGTCCATACCGGACTTCGGGCATACGCTGCAACTCAAGGGCTTAATCTAGCCCGATGTCATTAACATCGGCTTGCGCATGCGCCGGCGCCATGGCCTGATGCCCGTCAATCAATAGCTCTGGGAGATGCGGCCATGCGGCTCAAGGACAAGACTGCGATGATCGTCGGCGCGGGCCAGTCACCGGGGGAGACGGTCGGCAATGGCCGGGCGGTCGCGTTGCTGTTCGCCCGCGAAGGCGCAAGCCTCGCCTGCGTCGATCGGAGCCTGGCGGCGGCGGAAGAAACCGCGAGCCTCGTCCGCGCCGAAGGCCATCGCGCCATCGCGCTCGAGGCCGACATCACCTCCGAAGCCCAGATCGCCGCGGCGGTCGCCGAAGCGGAAGCGGCGCTTGGCCGGATCGACGTGCTCCACAACAATGTCGGCCTCTCGATCGCCGGCGGCGACAGCGCGATCGAGACATTCACGGAGGAGGCGTTCGACCGGGTCTTCGCGATCAACCTGCGCGGCATGGTGATGACCTGCAAGCACGTGCTGCCCGGCATGCGCGCCCGCCAGAGCGGCGCTATCGTCAACATCTCCTCCATGGCCGTGCTCGATATGTATCCCTATGTCGCCTACAAGGCGTCGAAGGCGGGCGTCGTCGCGTTCACGGAGCAACTGGCCTACCAGAACGCGGCCCACAACATCCGCGCCAACGTCATCCTGCCGGGCCTGATGGATACGCCGATGGCGGTCGACACGCGCGCCCGCGAATGGGGCCGCAGCCGCGAGGACGTAGCGGCGGAGCGCAATGCGAAGGTGATGCTGGGCGGCAAGATGGGCACCGGCTGGGACGTCGCCTACGCGGCTCTCTTCCTGGCATGCGACGAATCGAAGTTCATTACCGGCGTGACCCTGCCGGTCGACGGCGGCGCCAGCGTCAAGCGCGGCTGATACGCCCGCTGCCGCCGTCTGCGGGCCTGCCCTCTTGACGCGACCGCCCTTCCCGTCGGATTCCTCACCGCCTGGAAGGGTGGCAGAGCGGTCGAATGCGCTGGTCTTGAAAACCAGAGACCCTGCAAGGGGTCCGTGGGTTCGAATCCCACCCCTTCCGCCAATGATCTTAATCATATCATTGATTTACATACATAAAATCGGTTACCGTCGTTTTCGTTCCCACATATGCCCCCACATTCTGGATTGGTTTCCCATGAACAGCAGCGGATGACATCCAAGCGCCGATTCGCTGGGGATAGGGCGCGGGCGGCGACCATGGGCGAAATCAAAGACCCGCGCCGCTAGGCGGGGGCGCTCAGGGAAGCCTTGGTGGAGAAGACCGTGGAGCACATGCCCAAACCGCCGCTACCTTGCCAGATGCCCGCTCGAAATGGGGGCCAGTTCACCCCCCGCACACCCTTTGCACGAAAGTAGCCGCACCGGGCGCACATAAGTCTGAGACATTGGGTCACGTCCGTCAATGTGGTGTAAATTCCCGGATGGCCTGAGGTCATGAT
>CALAHN010000054.1 GCA_937891825.1 uncultured Alphaproteobacteria bacterium | reverse complement strand
GCCGCCGCTGGCGGCGAGACGCGCCAACTGGCCAAGCGCCGGCTCCGGCAAGCCTGCCGCCGCCGCCCAGCGATAGAGATCGAGCGCCCGCACGCCCCTTGCCTGGGCAAAGACGACCGCCTGCAGCACCTGCCGCCCATCGACGACGCCCGCGCGGATCATCCCATAGAGCGCGGCTGTCGCATCGATGGCGGGACGCGCGGACGTTGCGACCAGCCAGGCGAAAGCCGCCCGCCGGTTCTCGATGGTTTCCAGGCGGGCCATGATGTCGACGAGGCCCGCCGTCGGGTCGGCCGCCGCCCGGGCGGCGTTCAGGACATCGACCTGGTCGCGGAGATCGAGTTCGCCGCCGGGCGCCATCGGCGTCAGATCGACCGCAGCGCCCCTGACCGAAAATGCAGCCGCCGGTTCGCCCGCCAGGAGGGCGAGGCACAGGCAAAGGCCCGCCAGAAGGGCGCCTGTCGCCTGCGTCGTCACGCCTTTAACGCAGCCGCCTGTTCGATATAGGCGACCAGTTGTTCGGCGCTTTCCTCCGGCGTCTGCCGGCCGGTGTCGACTTCGCACTCCGGCGCTTCAGGCGCCTCGTAGGGCGCCGAGACTCCGGTGAATTCCAGAATCTCCCCGGCGCGCGCCTTCTTGTAGAGGCCCTTCGGATCGCGGGTTTCGCAGATCGAAAGGTCCGCCTTCACATAGACTTCGTGGAAGGCGTCGCCCGCCGCCTGCCGCGCCCGGTCGCGGTCCGTCCGATAGGGCGAGATGAATGAGGCGAGGACGATCACCCCGGCGTCGGCGAACAGGGCCGCCACCTCGCCGACGCGGCGGATATTCTCCGTCCGGTCTTCCGGCGAGAAACCCAGATTGGCGTTCAAGCCGCCGCGGACGTTGTCGCCGTCCAGCACATAGACGTTCAGGCCCTTGTTGAAGAGCTTGCGCTCCGTCTCCCGCGCGACCGTGGATTTGCCGGCGCCCGAAAGCCCCGTCAGCCAGACGACTAGGCCGCGATGGCCATTCCGCCGCCAGCGGAGATCCCGGTCGACGTCGCTTTCCGTCGCGGTCAGGTTGCTGGAGCGGACCGTGACCGACGCCCGCTGGTCGGGATAGCCCTCCATCGATATGACGCCACCGCCGACGATCCGGAAATTCCGCGACATCACGAAGCGACCGGTCTCCGGGCTCTGCCGGGCTTCGTCGAGCGCCAGCATCGACCGGGCGCGCAGCACGATTTCCGCGACTTCGTTGCGCTTGACCTGCTCGGCCCCGCCGCCCGCCAGGCTTTCCGTATCGATCACCCGTTCGATCGCCTGCACGCGCGCTTCGGCGTCGGTCGTGTTGATGCGGATCTTCACGACGTCGCCGACGGCCAGAGGCGCATCGTCGAGCCAGAAAATCCTGGCGCGGAAGACGTTCGTCAAAATCGGCGCGTCTTCCAGATGGCTCGCGACTTCGCCGCGCTCGACAAAGATCTGCCGGTCGAGGGTGACGCCGACCGCCTCGTTGACATGGGCTTCGACCTTGGGCGGCGCGCTCCAGGTCTCGATCGTCTGCACGCGCGCGGTCTTGCCCGACGGGGAGAACAGCAGCGTATCGCCCTGGCGCAGCGATCCGGCGGCGATCGTGCCGGCGATGATGCGCCGGTCGTCGAACTTGTAGACGTCCTGCACGGGCAGGCGGAGCGGCCGGAAGGCCGGCGCCGGGCGCGGCGCGAAACCGTCGAGCGCCTCCAGCACCGTCGGCCCGCGATGCCACGCCATGGCGGCGGACGCTTCCGATATATTGGCCCCCTCGCGCGCCGAAATCGGCAGAATGACGTTTGGCCGGAGGCCGAGTTCAGCCAAATAGGCTTCGATATCCCGCGCGATCGCCTCGAAACGCGCCTGATCGTAGCCGACGAGGTCCATCTTGGTGACGACGACCGCGACCTGGCCGACGCCCAGAAGCCGCAATAGATAGGCATGCCGGCGGGTCTGTTCCTTCAGGCCTTCGCTGGCGTCGACCATAAGCAGCGCCGCTTCCGCGTCGGCCGCGCCGGTCACCATGTTCTTCAGGAATTCGACATGGCCGGGCGCGTCGATCACGACATAGGGCCGACGCGCCGTCTGGAAGTGGATGCGGGAAACGTCGATGGTGACGCCCTGGTCGCGCTCGGCCTGGAACGAGTCCAGCAGGAAGGCCCATTCCATCGCCTGGCCGCGCTTCTCCGAGACCGCCTTCAGCTTCGCCAGCTTCTCTTCCGTCAACGCCCCGGTTTCAAAGAGCAGGCGCCCGACAAGCGTCGATTTGCCGTGGTCGACATGGCCGACAATGACAAGCTTCAGGGGTTCTGCGGCATTGGTCATGGCGCTGGGTTCTCCGGCGTCCCGTGGGGACGGCGCATTCGAGGCGTCCTGCCTGGACATATCTGCGTCTAGCATGAGCGGGGGCCTCACATATAGCCGTCGCGGCGGAGACGCTCGAAGCTGTCCTCCGCCTCGTGATCCATGGCGCGGCCGGACCGTTCGGACGTCTTCGTCGTCTCAAGCTCGGCGATGATGGCGTCGAGGTCGGCGGCGTCGCTCGGGACCGGATTGGTGATGTCCTGGTCGCCGAGCGAGCGATAGCGCTTGCCGTTCTTCGCGAAGTAGAGATCGACCAGCGGAATGCCTTCCCGGCGCACATACCGCCAGATATCGAGCTCCGTCCAGCCCAGGATCGGATGGATGCGCACGCTCGTGCCTGGCGCGAAATCGGTGTTGTACTGGCTCCAGAACTCCGGCGGCTGGTTGCGGAAGTCCCACTCCGCCGCCTCGCCGCGCGGGCTGAAGACGCGCTCCTTGGCGCGCACCGCTTCCTCGTCGCGGCGGATGCCGGCGATGATGCCGGTATAGCCGTGGGTCTCGACCAATTGCTTCAAGCCTGCCGTCTTGCGCGCGGCGGACCGGGCGGCGGGCGGCAGGGTCGGGTCCATCGCTTCGACCGGCGGGCAATCGCCGGTCACCAGACGCAGGTTCCATTCCGCCGTGTAGCGGTCGCGGAAATCATACATTTCCTTGAATTTCTTGCCCGTATCCACATGCACGACCGGAAACGGCACATGGCCGTAGAAGGCTTTCTTGGCCAGCCAGACCATGACGTTGGAATCCTTGCCGAGCGACCACAACATCGCCAGCTTGTCGAAGCGATTATAGGCTTCGCGCAGGATAAAAATGCTGGCGGCTTCCAGCTCGTCCAGATCGGTCATCGCTTGGCCCTTGCTTCGCGTCAGTATGGCGGCGGGATAGCGCGCCCGGACATCCCCCGCAATAGAAACAATCCGACACAAACTGCTTAAACCCGGTTTAACAGTTTGGATTTCAAGCGATATCGCGCGCTCATCCGCCGATTTGGCCGCAGCCGCCGACGGCTGCAGGATGGCGGCCGCTGCGCGCCGCCGGGCCGCGGCGGCTTCCGGGTTCGTCGCCTGACGCAAAACATTGGCGTTCTTCGCGCCGCCGCCCCATTTTAGCGGCGGTATGACCCGATCTCCGACGCCCATCCCCGCCCCGCCTCCTGCTCCGCCCCGCCGCCGGCGACGCTGGCTGCGTTGGCTCGCCGCTGGCCTGTTCCTGTTGACGGTCGCCGCAGTCGCCGTGCTGTATTTCCGCATCCAGGTGGCGGAGCGGGCGGCGCGCGTGGCGCTCGGCGCGATGGGCGCGGACGCGGTCACGTTCCGCGTCGTCGGGATCGAAGCCAATGGCCTGACGCTCGCCGACGTGGAATACGGCACGGGCGGGCCAAGCGCGCTGCGGGTCGAAATCGTCTATAGCGCCGGCGCGCTCGCCCGCGGCCGGATCGAAAGCCTGAGGATCGTCGAACCGTCCCTCACGCTGACGGAATCGGCGGACGGCGGGATCGCGGTCCAGGGCCTGCCCGACCCGGCCGGCGGCGACGCGGACGACGCCCAGCCCGGCGACGCTTCGACGCCCCGGACATTCGCCGCGATCCCGAATATCGGCCGGATCGAGATCGTCGACGGCCATGTCAGCATTGACCTGGCCGCCATCCAGGCCGACATGGCGTACAGCGGGACGCTCACGCAATCCGATGCGGGCGGCCATGTGGCGACGCTCTCCGGCACGATCTTCGACACGGCGGCGCGGAAAGCCGCCTTCGAGGCGGAGGCGCTGGAAATCGCCCTTGCCCCGGATCGCCTGACCGCCAAAGGTTATGTCAGCATCGTCGCCGAGGACGCCGCGACAGCGGCCGCCGGCTCAGCCCGCGCCTGGCTCGATCTTGAGGCGACGCCGGACAGCGCCGTCGCCGCCACGGCGATCGTCGTCGAGGGCAATGGGCAGATGGGCGCGGTCGCCGGGTTCAGCGATGTGCGCGGCAAGGTCGATGTCGAGATCGCCGCCGACGGCGCCGTCGCCGCCCTGTCCGATCTGAACATCATCGATGTGCAGGCGCCGCCGGCGCAGATCGCGCTGCTGGCGCTCGCGGCCGATGTCCGGCACGGCGCGGTCGCAGCGTCGCTGGACGCCGTCGGCGATAGCGGCTCGGCCGCCCTGACCCTCGATATTCCCCAGGGTCAGGCCCATGGCTCGCTCTCGGCCATTGGCGAAGTCGATGCCGCCCTCGCGTCGGCCATCGACCCCAGCATGTCCGCCCGTGGCCGCGTCCGGTTCGACATCGAGGCGAGCGCATCCCTGGCGGACATGATGGCGGACCCGGATCTGCGCCACGTGACCGCGACCGCGAGCTTCACTGCCGAGGCGCCGTCGCTGACCGTACCGCCCTTCGTCGACAACGGCAGCGCCTTCGGCGAGGCATTGCTGACCCTGAGCCAGGGCGCTCTGACGCTGACCTCGCCGGGCCTCGTGATCGGCGGCGTCGCGCTGCCGCCGGAAAGTCTCGCCGCCCTGCCGCCGGATATCAGTCGCGCATTTCGGGAAACCGCGTTTCTGCGGCTCGGCGGCGCCGGCCTTTCCGACACCGAAATCACCATGGCGCTTCGCCCGGACGGGGGGGCGAACGCCATCGGCACGCTTGGCCTCGGCCTCTCCAACCCCAATCTCGCGCTCTTCCTCGACGGCGACGCGACGCTTGGCCTCGACGCCGAGGGCGCCATCGAGTTCCTGGCAAGCGACCGCATGGCGCTCCGCATGGTCGACGCGGCGCTCGGTCCGGCGCGGGTCAGCGGTCAGGTGACCCTGGAAGGGCTGGAGGGCGCTGGGGATCGCTTCACGGCCATGGCGGAGGTCGCGCTCAGCGCATCCGCGACCGCAGGCGGCTACCGGATCGATCGCGCCGAAGTCGATCTTGCCGGGCCGCTGGACATCACGCCGGCGGCCGTGACGATGACGCCGAACGCTGGCGGCCGCATCCAGGTCGTCGGCGTGTCGGGCCTGCTCGTTCGCTTGCTCGACCCGCTGCGGCTGACCCTGACGGCCGACGGCGCGCGCAGTCTGGTCTATGACCGGGCGCGGGATTTTCTCGACGTGGATCTGAAATTCCGCGGCTTCAAGACCCGCGGCCTGCTGCAGCCCGGCGGCGATGCGGCCGCGTTCGATCTGGCGCTTGGCGGCGCCGCGGCGACGGTGAATCCGGATGGGGCGACGATCGTTTTGTCCGGCGCGGCGGCGGCATTCCCGGCGTATGGCCTAGCGCTCGATGGCGGCGACGCGCGCATCAGCTTCGGCGGCGTCCAGGCGAAAACCGGCCGGCTGACCATCGAACGGATCCGCCACATCGCCGACCCGCCGGAATTCGAGCCGATGCGCCTGACCCTGGACGTGACCGGCCGCGGCGACCGCCTGACCTTCGCCGGGGCGCTGATCGCGGCCAGGGACCGGGCGCGCCTCAAGGTGAACGGCGTCCATGACCTGGCGTCGGGCCTGGGCGGGGCGACATTCGGGCTGGGGCCGGTCGTCTTCGCGCCGGGCGTGCTGCAGCCCAGGGACTTCGCGGCGAACGTGACCCGCGACATTCGGGAAGCCACGGGCGAAACCGAGCTGTCCGCGCATATCGCCTGGACGCCCAAGGGCCTGTCCGACGAAAGCGCCAAAGCCAGGATCGCCATCGACAAGGTCCGAACCGACGATATCACCATCGAAGCCGCGACATCGGACTTCGCCTTGAGCGGCTTGTTCCCGCCGCGCACCGCCGGTCCCCAGCGCATCCTGATCGGGCGGCTGGATGTCGGCGTGCCGCTGACCCGGGGCATTCTGAACGTCAATGTGCTGTCGCCGGAGCGCATCGAGATCGAGATCGAACAGTTCGAGCTGTTCGGCGGCGACATCCAGGCGCAAAATATCCTGATCGAGCCCAATCGCCAGAGTTTCGCAACGACGCTGAGCGTCAGCGGCATCGACCTCGCCAGCATTCTGGCGTTCGCGGAATTCGGCGAGCTATCGGCGACCGGCACGCTCGCCGGCACGATCCCGCTCCGCTACGCGAACGGCGAACTGCGCGTCGAGGGCGGCCTCCTAGAGACGGTCGGCGGCGGCGTGCTGAAATACCGGCCGCGCGCCCTGGACGAAGCGCTGAAGTCGGCCGACCGCAGCACCGGCATCGCCATCCGCGCGCTGGCGAACTTCGCCTATGAGACGATCCGCATCCATATCAACGAAATCGAGGCGGAGCAGCTCCGGCTGGAGATCTTCATCAAAGGCAAAAGCCTGGATGTGTTCGGCGGCCTGCCGATCGAGTTCAACATCGTCATCGAAGGGCCGATCCGTCAGATCATCCAGGACTCGTTCGCGGCGCCGGAACTGCCGCCGGAGTTCAAGGCCCTCATCAAGGCGCCCGATCTGCTGCCGAGCCCGCCGCCGCCAAAGCCATGACGGCGGCGATCGCGATCGCGGCTTCAGACGTAGCCGGGGACCTGATCGTGCCAGTCCAGGAAGGCCCTGGCCGAAGCGTCCGGCGCGACCCATAGATCGACGCCCAGTTCCTGCTTCAAGCGCTCGCACGAGAGCGGCCGCCGGTCGATGCTGCCGTGGACATCGACGTTGGCCGCCTCGCCGCCTTCCGCCATGCGCCAGGACAAGCCCGGCCGCGCGGCCGCCAGCGCCTGAACCCAGTCCGCCACCGTCCATTCCTGGCCGCAGGAGACGTTATAGAGCGGGTGCGCCAGGCTTTTCGCGGCCAGCACGGCGACGACGGCCCGGGCGACGGCGCGGCTATCGGTCCAGTCGCGGGTACAGGCGCGCGGCAGCACCGCCGTCGCGCCGCCGAGCATCAAGGCGGCCGCCTGGAGATGCGGCGAGAGCGTATCGCGCCGCCCGGTGTCCCGTTCCCACGGCCCGAAGACGCCAGACAAGCGCACGCTGACGATATCCGCGTCCCACAGGCTCGCGAGCCGGGCGCCGATGCCTTCGCTCGCAAGCTTGGTGACGCCGTAGAGCGTGTCCGGTTTCGGCCAGGTGCCGTCCTCGGTCATGGGGCCGCCCGGCTCGAACCCGGAACTGCCATAGGCCGAGGCCGAGGAGAGGTTTACGATCCGCTTCGCGCCCGCCGCCCGCGCGCCTTCCAGCAGGTTCGTGAAGCCAAGGACATTGACGTTCAGCGTCTGCCGGGGCGTCTCCCGCTCGCGCTCGGCCGCCGAAGTCACGGCGGCGGCGCATACGACCCTGTCGACGCCCGCCAAGGCGTGCTTGGCGGCGGCGGTGTTGGTGACGTCCGCCACCTGCACTTCGACCGCGCCCAGCAGGCCCCGCTCGCCCAGATAGCGCAACGCCGCTTCCGGCGGCGGCGTGATGTCGACCAGGCGCACCTGGGCTTTCTCCGCGATCAGCGCTTCGGCGATGGCGAGGCCGACAAAGCCGCCGCCGCCTGCAATTGCGACCTGCATCAGTCGTCTCCTCCCGCGGCGCGGCGCGGATCGGCATGGGGAATGGGAATGGCGCCGCCGCGCGTCTTGTCGACGAAGGCGCCGCCAGTTGTGTCATTGGCGCCTTCTTCCTCCCGCCGCTTGCCGGCGGCTTTCACCACCGGAATATCGGCGGGATCGACCGGCGCCATGCGGTCCTTCCGCTCCAGCGCCGCATCGATGAAGGGCTGCAACTCGGCTTGCTTCCGGGCCTGGCGGACCAGTTCCCGCTCCTTGAATTCGCCGAGCAGCGTCTGGGAGAACAGCTCCAGCGCCTCGGTGATGTGGCCATGGCGATTGCGGCCGACCTGCTGCACGAAGATGATCTGGTCCAGCCCGATATCCTCATAGCGCTTCAGATGGGCGCGCACCTGATCGGGCGTGCCGATCCCGCCGCGGCCGGCATTGTCCGGCAGGTCGTCATAAACTTCGTCGAACAACTGGCCGACATTGGTGACGGTCGGCTGATGGGCGCCGAAATTGGTATAATGGGCGAGGCTGTAGCCGAAATACCGAAAGCCCGGCAGGCCGCGGTTGACGGCCTCATCCTCGTTCCGGTGCAGCGAAAAGCCCGAGACCGCGGCGATATTGGGATTGACCGTCCACCCCAGCGGCTTGCATTCCGCCGATTTGATGACGGCGTAATAATCCCGCACCCAGGCCTGGGCTTGTTCCGGCTCGACGAAGCCGAACACCAGCGCGCCCATGCCAAGCCGCGCCGCCCGCAGGATGCTTTCCCGCCGGGAGCAGGCCAGCCAGAGCGGCGGATGCGGCTTCTGCACCGGTTTCGGCACGATATTGCGGCAGGGCATGGAAAAATATTCGCCCTTGAAGCCCGGATAGGGCGACATCGCCATCATGTTGGCGGCTTGCTCCGCGCCTTCGCGCCACATCGGGCCTTTCAGGTTGGGATCGATGTTGAAGCCTTCCATCTCCATCAGCGTCGCCGACTCGCCCGTGCCCCATTCGACCCGGCCGCCGGAGAGAATATCGAGCGTCCCGATGCGCTCCGCGACGCGAGCTGGATGGTTATAATTCGGCGCGGTCAGATTGATGCCATGGCCGAGCCGGATCTGCCGGGTGCGCTGGGACGCCGCCGCCAGGAACAATTCCGGCGCGGAGGAATGGGAATATTCCTCCAGGAAGTGATGCTCGACCTCCCAGACATGATCGATGCCGATCCGGTCGGCGATCTCGATCTGCTCCAGGCTTTCGTGGAAGACGCGAGCTTCCGAATCGTCATCCCAGGGCTTGGGATTCTGATGCTCGTAAAACAGGCCGAATTTCATCTGAACGGGTCCTCCAAATCGCGGCTGACGACCATGTTCGCACAATTCCCGGGGCGACCGCCAGAATCGGGTGGCGACAGAGGGCCGCGGCATGGAATGTCCCGCCAGGCCGAGCGCGGCCCCGCCGATGACCGAACCGGAAAGTCCCGCCGATGCCCGCCCAGTCCCCATACCCCGCCCTGACCCTCAAATCGTGGAGCTTGCTGCTCGTGCTGTCCGGGCTTTGGGGCGGGGCCTATCTGTTCAACGGGATCGCCGTCGCGGAACTGCCGGTCCTCGTCGTCGTGACCGCCCGTGTCGGCCTGGGAGCGGCGACCCTGCTCCTGATCCTGGGCGCGATGGGGCAACGCCTGCCCAGGGATCCTGGCCTTTGGCGCATGTTCCTGACCATGGGCCTCCTGAACAACGTGATCCCGTTCAGTTGCATCGTCTGGGGCCAGGCGCATATCGCGGCCGGGACCGCATCGATCCTGAACGCGACGACGCCGCTCTTCACGGTCCTCGTCGCCCATTGGCTCCTGGCGGATGAGCGGATGAGTCCCCGCAAGGTCGCGGGCGTCCTGATCGGCTTCCTGGGCGTCGCGGCCCTGGTCGGCGGCGATGCGCTCCGCGCGCTCGGCGACGGCGTGCAGGGCCAGGCGGCTTGCCTTGCGGCGGCGTTCTCCTATGGCCTTGCGGCTGTTTATGGCAGGCGGTTCAAGGCGCGGGGGCTGCCGCCGCTGGCGGGCGCGACCGGTCAGGTGATCGCCTCGACGCTGATCCTGCTGCCGGCGATGCTGGCCCTCGACCAACCCTGGACCCTGCCGGTTCCAAGCGCCGCCGCCCTCGGCGCGCTCGTCGGCCTCGCCGTGCTCTCGACGGCCCTCGGCTATATCGCCTATTTCACGCTGATCGCCGATGCGGGCGCGACCAACGCCTCGCTCGTCACCATGCTGATCCCGGCGTCCGCGATCCTGCTCGGCTGGTTCGTGCTGGGGGAGCGACTGGCCGCCGGCCATTTCGCCGGCCTCGCCCTGATCGCCATGGGCCTGGCTGTCCTGGACGGGCGGGCGCTTGGGCTTTTACGGCGCGGCGGACCTGGCGGCGGCCGCCGGTCCATTCCCTCGTAGCTGTCGCCGTTGCAATCCGGACAGGCCGCCGCCACGTTTTCTGCACCGTGAAAGGCTGGGCGGCGGATAGTCCCCAAAGCGCTATACTGAAGCCGCAGTTCTGAAAGGCCCCCTATCGATGTCCGTCGCTATCGCCCAGCCCGCCAGCGAAACCCGTGTGCTCTCGCTGATCGGGATTGGGCATTTCCTCAGCCATTTCTATGGCCTGTGCATCCCGCCGATGCTGCCTCTGCTCGCCCGTGAGTTCGACGTGGGCTATGCGATGCTCGGCGCGGCGCTGGCGGGCTATGCGTGGGTCGGCGGCATCCTGCAAGCGCCTGTCGGCGCGGCGCTAGACCGGATCGGCGCCCGGCAGATGCTGGCGGCGGGCCTCGGCCTGAACGCGCTCGCCATCGCCCTGATCGGCTTCGTCGACAATTTCTACGCCTTCGCCGCACTCGCCGTGCTGGCCGGCGTCGGCAACGCCGTGTTCCATCCGGTCGATTACGCCATCATCGCCGGCAAGATCGCCGAGAAGCGGCTGGGCCGGGCCTATTCGCTGCACACGTTCTCCGGCTTTTTCGGCGGCGGCGTCGCGCCCATCGTCATCGTCGGGCTGACGGCCCTGATCGACTGGCGGGCGGCGTTCATGATCGTCGGGGCGGTCGGCATGATCGCCGCCGTCGTCATCTTCCTGCAGGGCGACGCGCTGGCGGGCGAGGCGCCGGCCCCCAAGCCGACCGGGACCGCGCCGAAATCCGTGCTGCTTTCGGCGCCGGTGCTGCTCTATTTCTTCTTCCTCGCCACATATGGCCTCGCGACCGGCGGCATCTCATCCCAGGGCGTCGTCGCCATGACGCTGATGGGCATTGCCGATGAAGCGACGGCGGCGCAGGTGCTGTCCGCCTACCAGTTCGCCATCGCGGCCGGCATTCTCGCGGGCGGCGTCCTGGCCGAGCGGTTCGGCAGGCATGGCCTCGTCGCCGCGGTCTGCCTGTTGATCGCGGCCGGATTGCTGATGCTGCCGCCGATATTGACCCCGGTCGGCCTGTTGCTGTTCGCGATCTTCATCGCCTCCGGCTTCGGGTTCGGCGCGGTGCTGCCGGCGCGGGACCTGATGGTCCGGGCGATCACGCCCGCCGGGTCGAGCGGCCGGGTGTTCGGCTTCGTCTTTGTCGGCCTCTCGGTCGGCTCGGGCTTCGCGGGCGTCGTCTTCGGCAGTCTGGTGGACGCTGGCCTGCATGATTACGTCTTCCCCGTCGCGGGCGGCCTCCTGGTCGTCGCCGTCGCGATCACGACGGCGGCCCAGGCCGCCGCGCGCCGCCCGTGACGCGCCCATGACAGCCGCCGCCCTGCTGGAAAGCCTTGACTGGACAGCGATCGGCCTCGCCTTCGACCGGGACGGCTTCGCCGTCCTGCCGCCCCTGCTCGCGCCCGAGGACCGACAGGCCCTGATCGCCATGGACCGCGACGACAGCCGCTTCCGCACGCGGATCGATATGGCCCGATATCGCTTCGGCGTCGGCCGCTACGGCTATTTCGCCGACCCGCTGCCGCCCGCCGTCCAGCGGCTGCGGACGGGCCTCTATGAGCCGCTCGCCCCGATCGCCAACCGGATGATGGCCAAGCTCGACCGGGCGCCGCGCTATCCGGCGACGCTGGCTGAATTTCAGGCGCTCTGCCATGCCGCCGGGCAGGCCAGGCCGACGCCGCTGCTGCTGCGCTATGAAGCCGGCGGCCACAACCGCTTGCATCAGGACCTTTACGGCGACCTCGCCTTCCCGATCCAGGTGACCATGCTGCTGTCGGACCCGAAGGCGGATTTCACGGGCGGCGCCTTCCTCCTCGCCGAGACCGCGCCCCGCCAGCAGACCCGCGCCGAGGCGATTGACCTGGCCGCCGGCGAGACCATCCTCTTCCCGACGGCCGAGCGGCCGATCCTCGGCGCGCGCGGCCTGTTGCGCGCCCGGATGCGGCACGGCGTCAGCCGCATTCTTGCCGGCGAACGCTTTGCGCTCGGGATCATCTTCCACGACGCCGCATGAGAAGGAGCCGAGGCCCCCGATGAGTTTCGCCCTCTATATGGATGACGCCGCCCTCGGCCACCGGACGCCCGAAGGCCACCCGGAGCGCGCCGCCCGCTATGCCGCCGCCAAGGCCCGCCTGGACGAGCCGGACTTCGCCGGGCTGCCCCGCCGGGAGCCGCCGCGCGCGACCCGCGCCCAACTGGAGCGCGCCCACCCCAAGGCCTATGTCAACGCGCTCCTCAGCGCCGAGCGCCCCGACGGCATGGTGATGCTGGACGCGGATACGGTGATCGGCCCCGGCTCGACGGAGGCGGCGCTTCGGGCGGCGGGGTCGGGCGTCGCGGCCGTCGACGGGATCGTCGATGGCGGCCTCGCCCGCGCTTTCGCGGTCGTCCGCCCGCCCGGCCACCATGCGGAGGCGGCGAAGGCCATGGGCTTCTGCGTGTTCAACAATGTCGCCGTCGCGGCGCGGCATGCCCAGGCCGCCCACGGCTTCCAGCGCGTCGCGATCCTGGATTTCGACGTGCATCACGGCAACGGCACCCAGGCGATCTTCTGGGACGACGACAGCGTGCTGTTCGCCTCCTCCCATCAGATGCCGCTTTATCCGGGCACGGGCGCCGTCCACGAGACCGGTGCCGGCAATATCTGGAACGGCCCGCTCGCCCCCGGCGACGGCGGGCCGGCCTTTCGCCGGGTCTGGGAAAAGCGCCTGCTGCCCGCGGTCGACGCCTTTAAGCCGGACCTCATCCTGGTCTCCGCCGGGTTCGACGCCCATGTCCGCGATCCGCTCGCCCAGATCGAGGCGGAAGCCGCGGATTTCGGCTGGCTGACCGATCGCATCGTCGAACTGGCGAACGCCCATTCCGACGGACGCGTCGTGGCGCTGCTGGAAGGCGGGTACGACCTTCGAGGCCTGTCGGAATCGATCGCGGCCCATGTGGCGGCGCTGACGGTCGGTTTGTAATCCCGCGCGCCTTGCCTTAGGCGCCGGGGCCGGAACACAATGGCAGGTTCAAGCGTCGGCAAAAGGTTCGGTTTCCCATGGCACAAGCGCCCATCACCTCCACCGTCAACACCGATCCGGTGCTGGCGCAGCATGTCTTCCCGGTCGAGCGCCTGGCGGATTATCTGGCGGAGCGGATTCCGGGCTTCCAGCGGCCGCTCAGTGTCGGCCAGTTTCAGGGCGGCATGTCGAACCCGACCTTCATGCTGACGGACGGCCAGGGCAAGCGCTATGTCATGCGGAAGAAGCCGCCGGGCAAGCTCCTGCCCTCGGCCCACGCCGTCGACCGGGAGTTCAAGGTGATCTCGGCGCTTTGGGATACGCCGGTGCCGGTCGGCAAGGCCCATGTGCTCTGCGAGGACGACAGCGTCATCGGCCAGGCCTTCTATGTGATGGAGCATGTGGCGGGCCGGGTCATCCGCGACTTCGCCCTGCCCGGCATGACGCCCGCCGAACGCCAGGCCCATTATTTCGAGATGGGGGACGTTCTGGCCCGCCTGCACGCCGTCGACTACCGCGCCGTCGGGCTGGAGAGCTATGGCCGCGCCGGCGGCTACTGCGCCCGGCAGGTCAAGCGCTGGTCGACCCAGTATGAGGCGAGCAAGACCCAGGACGTGCCGGAGATGGACAAGCTGATCCGCTGGCTCGGCGAGCGCATGCCGGAAGCCGAGGAGACGACCATCGTCCACGGCGACTATCGGATGGAGAACGCGATCTACCATCCCGAGCGCCCGGAAATCCTGGCCGTGATCGACTGGGAGCTTGGGACCCTGGGCGACCCGTTGTCGGACCTGGCCTACAACTGCCTGAACTATTACATCGGCGACCCAGAGCGCGGCGACATCACTGTCCTCGACCTCGCGGACCACGGCATCCCGGACGAGGACGCCTACATCGCCCGCTATTTCAAGGCGCGCGGCATGACCAAACCGGACAACTGGGCCTTCTACCTCGCCCTCTCCCTCTTCCGCCTCTCGGCGATTTCCCAGGGCGTCTACAAACGCGGCCTGGACGGCAACGCCTCCAGCCCGGATGCGTTGAAGCGCGGGGCGAAGGCCCGGCAACTGGCGGAGGCCGGGTGGCGGATTGCGGAGGCGGGGTGAGCCGCACGCCATAAAAATCTCGAACATCTCTTAGAGCCTGACCGAAAAGTGTTTGAGCGATATCAGCAGGTTGTGATTCACC
>CALAHN010000053.1 GCA_937891825.1 uncultured Alphaproteobacteria bacterium | reverse complement strand
TCGATCTGACCATGGCGTTGAACGGCGCGATCGCCGGCCTGGTTTCGATTACGGCCGGTCCTGACCTGCAGAACCACCTGATGTCGATCATCATCGGCGGCATCGGCGGCGTGATCGTGGTCTTCACGGTGCCGTTGCTCGACAAGCTGAAGATCGACGATGTCGTCGGCGCGGTCTCCGCGCATCTGGCGGTGGGCATCTGGGGCACCCTTGCGGTCGGCATCTTCGGCTCGGGCGCATTCCTCGCCCAGCTGGTCGGCGTCCTTGTGGTCGGCGTGTTTGTCTTCGGGGTCAGCTTTATTCTCTGGACGATCCTGAAGTCCACCGTCGGCATTCGCGCCACGGAAGAAGACGAAACGATGGGCCTCGATCGGGCGGAGCTCGGCATGGAAGCCTATCCCGAGTTCGGCCGCGGGTCGCAGACCATGTAACCCGTCCTTCCCTTCTCTCTCCCTCGACTGGCCCGGGACGCGCAAGCGACCCGGGCCATATTTCTTTCTGGGCCAAGCGCGAATCCCGCAGTGAATCAGGGAGCTATGGCGGATCGTTCAGTTTCTGCTTGCCTTGTCATGCGCCGATCCCGTAGTTTCTGTTCTGTTCATGTGAGGTGGAGGGCCAGCGTCTTGGCGATGGCGATCGAGGTACGGGAGCATCCGCGCTTTCTGCCGCCGCAATTGCAGCGGTTCATCAGGTTGCGCGCGCTTGAAGCGCTGGGCCTTGCCCTGCTTGCAGCGGCGGTCGTCATGGCGGCTGCGCTCTTGAGTTATGACCGGCTCGATCCCTCCGCCAGCATGGCCAGCGGCAAGGCGCCGTCGAACTGGCTCGGCGCGCCGGGCGCGTTCGCCGCCGATGGCGGGCTCCGCCTGATCGGGCTCGCCGCGATCGTTCCTGCCTTCATGGCCGCGTTCTGGGGCTTGCGCTTCTGTCTGCATCAGGCGCCGTCGCTGTTGTGGCTCAGGATCGCGCTCTCGCCTCTGGCGGCGATGCTGGCGGCCGCGGGGCTTTCGGCGCTGCCGCCGTTCCAGGGCTGGCCGCTGGTCGAAGGCCTTGGCGGCGCATTGGGCGCCAGCGCGCAGAACAATGTCTGGCAATTGCTGATTTTGGCCGAGCCGGAGATCGGCGGCGGGGCTGCCGCCCTGATCGCGGGCGCTGCGGCGCTTTGCCTGATCTTCTGGTGTGCGGCCCCGCCCCTGGGGCCGCTCTGGACGAGCGTGCGCTGGACGTGGCGCGCCTTGCGCTGGCTGCTCGATATCGGAACGTCGGCGGCCCGCAGCGGCGCCGCGCGCGGTCGGGCGCTCGCCGCCCGTGAGGTCATCGATGTCGAGGCGGTCGACGACCTGGACGACGCCCCGGCGCCGGAAGCCCGGCCGCAACCGCGCGTCGCCCTGCCGGAGACCAAGCCGAAAACGCCGCTTGCGGGCCGGCTCGGCGCCTTGACCGGCATCCGCTCGAAGAAACTCGATCCCGTGCCGCCGAAAGCGCCCGCCGCAAAGGCCCGCAAGACGCCGAAACCACCCAGCCCGCCGGATCGCCAGAAAGCCCGCCGCGCCAAGTCCGGCATGCAGCCCGACCTGCCGCTTGAAGACGGCTTCCAGTTGCCGCCGCTCGACCTCTTGCAGGACACCGATGGCCAGGCGGAGCGGGAAAGCGACGCCGTGCTGGACGAGAAAGCGCGCCAGCTCGAAGGCGTGCTCGACGATTTCGGCGTCAAGGGCGAGATCAAGCTTTTCCGCCAGGGTCCGGTCGTCACGCTCTATGAACTGGAGCCGGCGCCGGGCGTGAAGGCCTCGAGGGTGATCGGCCTTGCCGATGACCTTGCCCGCAACATGAGCGCGGTTTCGGTGCGCGTCGCGACCGTGCCCGGCAAGAACGTGATCGGCGTCGAACTGCCGAACCAGATCCGGGAGACCGTCTATCTCCGCGAATTGCTCGACAGCCGGGAATACAAGTCGGCCGGGGCGCTGCCGATCGTGCTCGGCAAGGATATTTCCGGCGCGCCGCAGATCGTCGACCTGGCGCGGATGCCGCATCTCCTGATCGCTGGCACGACGGGTTCGGGCAAATCGGTCGCGATCAACGCCATGATCCTCTCGTTGCTCTATGCCATGACGCCGGAGCAGTGCCGGTTCATCATGATCGACCCGAAAATGCTGGAGCTGTCGGTCTACGACGGCGTGCCGCACCTTCTGGCGCCCGTGGTGACGGAGCCGAAGAAGGCGATCGTCGCCCTGAAGTGGGTCGTCCGGGAGATGGAAAACCGCTATCGCTCGATGTCGACCTTGGGCGTGCGCAATATCGCCGGATACAACGTCAAGATCGAGGAAGCCCGCAAGAAGGGCGAGGCGCTGATGCGGCGCGTGCAGACCGGGTTCGACCCTGACACCGGCCGGCCGATCTACGAGGAGCAGCCGCTCGACATGCGGCCCCTGCCGTTCATCGTCGTCGTCGTCGACGAAATGGCGGACCTGATGCTGGTCGCCGGCAAGGATATCGAAGCCGCGATCCAGCGCCTGGCGCAAATGGCGCGCGCGGCCGGCATTCATATCATCATGGCGACCCAGCGCCCGTCGGTCGACGTGATCACCGGCACGATCAAAGCGAATTTCCCGACCCGGATGAGCTTCCAGGTGACCTCGAAGATCGACAGCCGCACCATCCTCGGCGAGGGCGGGGCGGAGCAGTTGCTGGGCCAGGGCGATGGCCTCTACATGGCTGGCGGCGGTCGGATCAAGCGTGTCCATGGGCCGTTTGTCGACGATCATGAAGTCGCGGACATCGTGGCGTTCCTGAAGGGCCAGGCGCCGCCGGATTACGTCGACAGCGTCACCGCGGACGAAACGGCGGCCGACGGCATCCCCGGCTTCGAGCCGATGGACGGGGGCGGCGGTGACGATGAGGCCGGCCTTTACGATCAAGCCGTCGCGATCGTCGCCAAGGACAAGAAAGCATCGACCTCATACCTGCAGCGGCGCCTCAAAATCGGCTACAACCGCGCGGCGTCCCTGATCGAGCGCATGGAGCAGGAAGGCGTGGTCAGCCCGGCGAACCATGTCGGCAAACGGGAGATTCTGGTCGGCAGTCATCAGGACGACGATCTCTGATCGAAGACGACTGATTGGCGGAAATGTCTGGGCGCAATGCGATCCAGGCCGCATTCCCGCCGCAATCCCGCCTTGGCCTTGGCGCCGGATCGGTCCATATGACAGGCGCGTCGAAGTGTCTGGCGCTGAACCGAAGGTGGAGATCGTGCCTGTGCTTCGTGCAATCCTGTTTGCGGCGATGATCGCGCTGCCGGCGCTCGCCGGCGCACAGACGACCGCGGTCAAGGTCGATACGGCCATCGTCTCGCGCGCCCTGGCCTATCTGAACGGCGCCCGGACGATCACGGCCAAGTTCATTCAGCGCGACATGCGCGGCAACCAGTGGGCCGGACGGCTTTGGGTCGATCGCCCCGGCCGTCTGCGGTTCCAGTATGACCCGCCGGAAAGCGATGTGATCTGGTCGGACCAGAACCTGGTCAAGCATTTCGACGCCGAGCTCGAGACGCTGACCCATGTCCCCCGCAATCTGACGCCGGCCTGGTTTCTCCTGGACGATCCGGTCCGCATCACCCAGGACGTGCAGGTGCTGGCGACGGCTGAAACCCCGGATCGCTATTTCATCACCGCCGCGCAAAATGGCGTCCTGGCCGAGGGCCGCGTCACGCTTGCGTTCAGCAAGGCGCCGGAAACCCTGATCGGCTGGACCGTCACCGACGGCTCGGGCGCCGTCACCCATCTCGACCTTTACGATCTCAAGGTCGGCGGCCCGATCGATCGGAAACTGTTCCAGTTCAACCCGCCGATCCCGCAGCAGTGACGCTGTAGACTACCTATCCCTTGTCGGCGGCCCGCGCCGCTTCGATGGCGTCCTTGAGAGTGCCGCCGCTGACGGCGCCAGGGATCACCCGGTCGCCGACGATGAAAGCCGGCGTGCCGCGGATGCCCAGAGCCTCCGCGACCTCATAGGCATTCTTGATCTGGCCGGCGACGGCGACGTTGTTCATCATCGCCTCGACGGCGGCTGGGTCGAAGCCGACGTCGGCCGTGACGGCGAGCAAGCTGGCGACGTCATAGGCGCCACGATGGCGCATCAGCGCCGCATGCAGCTCGAGATAGCGGCTTGGATCGATCTTGTTGGCCGCGAGCGAAACCCGCGTCGCCAGCACCGATTCCGGCCCCAGAATCGGGAATTCCTTGAAGACCACCCGCAATTTCGGATCGTCCTCCGCCAGCGCCATGACGGTTTCGAGCGAGCGCTTGCAATAGCCGCAGCGATAATCGAAGAACTCGACCAGGGTGACGTCCGCCGTCGCCGCGTCGGCGCCGATCGCCGGGTCGCCCGCCTGGCGCTTCAGCGCGTCGGCCATGGCGTCCACGGTCTGGCGGCGTTCGGCTTCTTCCTGCGCGGCCTTCTGTTCCTGGTATTGATCGAGCGCCTTGACGACGGCTTCCGGCTGGTCGGTAAGGAACTGCGCGACGCCGCCGGAAATCCGGCCGTCCAGATCGGATTTCTGCTCCAGACCGAGTTCGGCCAGGCGCGCATCGATCCGCGCGTCCACACGGGCGTCGACCGCGGCTTCCGTGATGGCAGGGGCGCCGTCCCGGTTCGCGACGAGGTGGCTGGCGGCGAAACCGACGCCCGCGCCGATAATGGCCGCGATGGCGATATCCGTGATGCGCATGGCTGCGCTCCTTCTTGCGTTCAAGGCATACTCTTGCCTGCGCTCGCGTGCGGAAACAAGCGCTGGCCCGGCAAATAACGACCATGTGACGGCCAGGGCCGTCCCGGCTATGGTCGATCAGGCAGCCCACGAACGGAGGAGCTTCAAGCCATGGCGCAAAAAGTCGTTCTTATCACTGGCGGCGGGCGGGGCATCGGGGCGGCGGCGGCCCGGCTGCTCGGCCGCGAGGGCTGGGCGGTCGCGATCAATTACCGCGCCGACGCCGATGCGGCCGCAAAGACCGCGGCGGCGGTCGAAGCCGCCGGCGGCGAGGCCATGACGGTTCAAGGCGATACGGGCGTCGCCAGCGACATCGAAGCGATGTTTCGGGCCGTCGACGCGAAGTGGGGCCGGCTCGACGCCCTGGTGAACAATGCCGGCGTCGTCGGCCCGCGCGGCCCTTTCGAGAAGCTGACCCAGGCCGATATCGAGCGCGTGCTGGCGATCAATGTGACCGGATACATGCTCTGTGTTCAGGCGGCCGTGCCACGCTTGCTGCAAGCGGGCGGCGGGGCCATCGTCAATGTGTCCTCGGGCAGCGCGACTCAGGGCGGCGCCAATGAGAGCATTCTCTATGCGGTCTCGAAGGGCGGGGTGAACTCCCTCGGGATCGGCCTGGCGCAGGAACTCGCGCCGAAAGGCATCCGGGTGAACACGGTCTCGCCCGGCCTGACCCGGACGGACATGCCGCCGGAAGCGAAGCTCAAGACGCAAGGGCCCGGCATTCCCCTCGGCCGCGTCGGCGAGGCGGAAGAAGTCGCGGAAGGCATCGTGTGGCTCTTGTCGGACAAGGCTTCGTATACGGCCGGGGCGAACCTGCGCATTTCAGGCGGGCGGCCGTGATTTTTTCCGGGAAATCCCGCGGCTCTTGTCCCCTGCTTCAGGAAAACGTCGTATAAAGGGCGCGTTAGCGCGCCTCTGCGGGGCGCGGGGTCCGTCGCGACGGGCTTATGTTTCTGATGGGATAAGACGCGCATGCCCTCCGCCGGTCCGTCCGCCACGCCGCTTGTCGCGGTGTCGGCCTGTGTGAAGCAGATCAACGCCCACCGGTTTCACGCCGCCAATCAACGCTACATGGAAGCCTTGACGGAGGTTTCGGGCTGCATGCCGGTGATCCTGCCGGCCGTCGGCGGCGCGTTCGACGCTGCCGTCGTGCTCGATCATGTGGCGGGTCTGTTGCTGACCGGCAGCCCCTCTAATGTGCATCCCGAGACCTATGCGGATGAGCTTTCGGCCCCGGATGTCGCGATCGATCCGGCGCGCGACGCGACGACCCTGCCGACGATCCGCGCCGCCGTCGAACGCGGCATTCCGGTCTTCGCGGTCTGCCGCGGCATTCAGGAGCTGAACGTGGCGCTGGGCGGCAGCTTGCATCAGTTCGTGCATCTGCTGCCTGGCAAGCGCGATCACCGGTCGGACAGGTCGCGCCCGCCGGCGGAGCGCGGCGCGCTCGCCCATTCGGTCACGCTCGCGGGCAATGGGGTGCTGTGCGGCTTGTTCGGCGCGGACAGGGTCATGGTGAACTCGCTGCATGGGCAGGCGGTCAACCGGCCGGCGCCCGGCATGATGATCGAGGCTGTCTCCGACGACGGCGTCATCGAAGGCCTCTCCGCGCCCGATGCGCCGGGGTGGGTCCTGGGCGTGCAATGGCATCCGGAAGCCCTGTTTCGCGAAGATGCGCCCTCCCGGAAACTGTTCGAGGCCTTTGGCCATGCGGTCCGGGACTATGCCGCCGGGCGGCGGCGTCCGGCGCTCGCGGCGGCCGAATAGTGGCGCTCGCGCTCAGGGCGCCGTCGGTTGCGCCCGCAACGGCTGAAGTCTTCGCGGTCTCGGGCGCCGATGGGCTGCCGCTGGCGGCCTATGCATGGCGCGGCAATCGCGGCGGCCGGCCGGTTTTGCTCTGGGGCCACGCCAATGGCTTCGCCGCCGGCGCCTATGCGCCCTTGCTGGATGACCTGGCGCTCGATTTCGATATCTTCGCCGCCGACCTTCGCGCCCATGGCGGCTCGGCCGACCCGGGCGGCGACTACGACCGGGCGATGACGGCGGACCGGCTCGGCCTCGATCTTGGCGCGGTCGTGAAGGCGGTGCGCCGCCGGGCGCCGGCGCAGCCATTGCATTTCGCCGGCCATTCGGTCTCCGGGATCGGCGCGCTCCGGCTCGGCGCGGTGTTCGGCCTTGCGCCCTTTGTTTCGATGACCCTGTTCGAGCCGCCGATCGCGCCGACGCCGGACAAGCCGCTGCATGGGCCGGCGGCGGAAGTGGGGGCGGAGCTTTCCGCCCGGGCCATGAAGCGCCGCCGCGAGCTCCCCGATCCGGCAAGCTTCGCCGCGTCCCTGGCGGACCGGCCGGCTTTTGCCCGCTGGCGCCCGGACATGCTTCAGGCCTTCGCCGAGGCGACCCTGGTCCCTGCCTCGGATGGGGCCGGATGGCGCCTTCGTTGCCCGCCGGAAGCCGAGGCCGCGGTTTACCGCATGACCCTGGACACCAGCACGTTTGCGGCGCTCGCCCATTTCGACCGGCCGATCCTGTTCGTCGAAAGCGACCCCGCGATCGATGGGGTCGCGCCCAGTTGGGCGACCATGGCGCAAGGCGTCGCCGCCCGCCAGGCGCCCCGGGGCCGGTTGGAGCGAATCCCCGAAACCAGCCATATGATGCCGTTCGAGCGGCCCGATGCGGTCGCCCGGATCGTCAAGCGACAGGTTACAAATTTGTAAGGATGCGTCGGTTGAAAATTAGAAAAGCCCAACCCATTTGTTTTGTAAGGTCAGCGGCCCGGAGCGGCCGCATCGGCGGAGTCCCCCCTTGCCAGCCGAATGACCGCACCCCGAACGCCCGGCTTGCCCCCCCAGGCCGGGCGTTCCCCCATTCCCGGCAAACCGGCGTCGCTCGCCCCAGGGCGGCTTGAGCGATGCGGCTGGTCACGTGGAACGTCAATTCCGTCCGTCTGCGGCTTGAGGGCCTAGCCCGGCTGATGGCCGAGTGTCGGCCCGATGTCGTATGCCTGCAGGAAATCAAGGCTGACCGCGCCAAATTCCCGTTCGAGGCGATCGGCGAGATCGGTTTCCCCCATATCGAGATGGACGGCATTCCGGGATATCACGGCGTCGCGACCCTGTCCCGCCTGCCCCTCGTCCGTCTGGAAGGCCGCGACTGGTGCGGCAAGCAGGATGGCCGCTATCTGGGCGCGGCCTTGCCCGACGGCACCGAAGTCCACAATTTCTATGTGCCCGCCGGCGGTGACGAGCCCGACCCGGAGATCAATGACAAGTTCCGGCACAAGCTCGATTTTCTTGCGGAAATGACGGAATGGGGCGCGGCGCAGGCCGGCCGCAACGCCATTCTCGTCGGCGATCTGAACGTCGCGCCATTGGCGACGGACGTCTGGTCCCACAAGCAATTGCTCAAGGTCGTGAGCCATACGCCGGTCGAGACCGACGCGCTCGGCGCGATGCAGGCGGCCGGCGGGTGGACGGATCTGGTGCGCAAGATCGTGCCCGAAGACACGCCGCTCTTCTCCTGGTGGAGCTACCGGTCCCGCGACTGGGCCGCCGCCGACAAGGGCCGCCGTCTGGACCATATCTGGGGCGCCGGGGCCGCCGTCGAACGCTTGACGGCCGCGACCGTCCTGAAAGAAGTTCGCGGCTGGGAAAAGCCTTCCGACCACGCGCCCGTCATGGCCGACTTCCTGGATTAGATCGGAAGATCCAGCGTCCTGTTCGCTCAGACCGGCGCTTCCAGAATGTGCGGCGAAAGGGCGAGCGGCTGGTCGGGCTTCGGCTCGAACCGGTAGATCTGGCGAAGGTGCACTTCATCCGGCCCGTCGAAGATGCGGAGGCCCCTGGCCCAGGCGAAGGCGTCGGCGATCGGCGTGTCCGTCGATACGACCATGGCGCCGAAGACCTGGAGCGCCCGGTCGGCGATGCGCTGGTAGGCTTCGGCGACCGCGACCTTGATCATCGACACCTCCTGACGCGCCGCCCGGTGGCCCGCCTGGTCGAGCGACCACGCGCATTTCCAGGTCAGCAGCCGGGCCTGGTCCACGTCGATCCGGCTGCGCGCGATCATGTGCTGGACGCTGTCGAAATCGCCGATCGGCTGGCCGAACGCGCGGCGTTCCTGCGCCCGTTGCTGCATCAACGCGATCAATGTTTCCGAATGGCCGATGGCGCGCATGCAATGTTGCACGCGGGCTGGCCCCAGGCGGACCTGCCCCAGGCGAAACCCGTCGCCCGGCGCGCCGAGCAGGTTTTCGGCCGGCACGCGCACGTCCTCATAGGCAAGCTCCCAGGCGGCCGCGCCTGGCTCCATGAAGCCGATGAAGCTGAGCGGGCGGATCTTGCGGACGCCCGGCGCGTCGGCCGGCACGATGACGACGCTTTGCCGCCGGGCCGGATGGGCGTCCGGGTCGGTCACGCCCATGACCAGATGCACGTCAGCCGCGCCGCCGCCGGAGATGAACCATTTCCGGCCGGAGACGATGTAGTCGCCCCCGTCGGGGCGGATGCGCGTCGCGATATTGGCCGCGTCGGAAGAGGCGAGGGCAGGCTCGGTCATGGCGAAGGCGGATTGCATCTCGCCCTCCAACAGGGGATCGAGCCATTGGCGGCGCTGATCCGGCGTCACGGCGTCCGCCAGCATGATCATGTTGGGCACATCGGGCGCGTGGCAGTTGAAGGCCTTGGGGGCGCCCATGAAGCGGCCCATGATTTCCGCGAGCGGCGCGAACTCCATATTGGTCAGCCGCTCGCCAGGGGCGCCGTCAGGCAGGTTCGGGACAGCGAGGTTCCAGAGGCCCGCCGCCCTGGCCTTGGCCTGCACGTCCTGGAGGAAGGGCGGGTACTCGCCCTTAAGGCCCGCCTCCCGCCAGGGCCGGGCGCGCGGCAGGATTTCCGCCGCCATGAAAGCTTCCAACAGGTCGACCCTGGCCTGGGTGGCGGGGGGCAGGCTGAAATCCATCGGCCGCTTCGCCTATTCCGGCCGGAAGATCGCGCGGCCATCGTCGCCCACGGCGACCTGACCGGATGCGTTCAGGTAATCCCGCTCGGTCATGTCCCGCAGCAAGGCCGGATCGTCGGGCGTGTTCGCGATGAAGCGGCGGCCTTCGGACAGGCGGCCGAACAGGATTGCGAAGCTCGGCCCCTTCCGGTCGTGCATGACGCAGTAGGTTTCGACGGTCGCCTTGCCCGACGGCGTGTCCGTAACGACCGGGCCTTTGTCGGCGTCGATTTTCGCCTGATAGATTTTCGGGTCTTTCGGGGCGAACGGGCGGGCCGTCGGTTCGGTCGAGTAGATGCCGGCCGACTGCTTGGTCACGTAATTGCCGTTCGCGGTGATCATGCCCCTCGATCCGGGCTGGCTCCGGACTTTCTGGATCATCTCGGCGATGGAGTGGGTGACATAGTTGTTGCCGGGGCCGCCGAAATAGGGAAGGCCGCCGGTGATCGTCAGGCCGCGCGGGTCGTCCTCGTCGATTCCCATCTCGGCGCAGGCGATCTGCACCGCCGAGGGGAAGCAGCTGTAGAGGTCGAGGAACGTCATGTCGTCCAGGCCCAAGCCCGCCATTTCGAACGTCTCTTCCGCCACGATGCGCATGGCGGGGGAGGAATGGAAATTCCTGCGGTCGCTGATGTGCCAGTGGTCATAGGCGTCGGCCGTGCCGTGCAGATAGACCCATTTCGCTTCCGGTATCCCCAGCGCCTTCGCCTTGGCGACCGTCGTCAGGATGACGGCGGCGGACTGGTCGATAAAAGCGTTGGCGTTCATCAGCTTGGTATAAGGAAAGCCGATATAGGGGTTCTTCGCCGAAACGGCGGCGATGTCGGCCGCCTTGAAGCCGTCGCGCCGGTCGGCGAGCGGATTGGCGGCCGCGACGGCGGCGAACTTCTCGAACATCCGGCCCATATGGATCGCGTGCTCCTGGATCGTGCGGCCGCGCGCGCCGCGAATGGCGGTTTCGAACAGCGGATAGGCGAAGATCGCGCCCGCCATGCGGTGCCGGTCCTCCACGTCGCTCCACCCCCGCGCGCCGACGCCCCATGCCTCGGGCGCTCCGCCGGCGTCCTCGTTCCAATCGAGCGTCAATCCGCCGCGTTCGGCGGCTTTCTGCGTCCCCAGCGCCTCTCCGCCGATAACCAATGCGGCTTCGACCTCGCCCCGCGTCGCCATTTCCGACAGGCGGTTGATCGACCATTGCGGCATGTTCCCGCCAGCATGGGTGTAGATCAGGCGCGAGGCGTTCGTCGCGCCCAGGCGGGCCGCCAGCGACTTCGGCGGATTGCTCGGCCCGCCGAACGGCGACTTGAAGCGCCAACTGGTGTCGGAGAACGACCGCAGCAGGACGATCGTGTCCAGGGCTTCGAGCAGCGCCTGGCCCGCGCCTGCGTCCTGGGCGGCGGCGCGTCCGGCGGCTGCGGTCAGGTCCATCGGCGAGAGGGCCTTGGCGGGATCGCTCTCCCGGCCGGTGATCTGTCCGGCGCCGACCAGAATGGGGATACGGCTTTCGTCCATGATGCGCTCGCTTTCCTGACGTTGGTCCGGGGATCGTGCCATGGCAGCCGCGCCGTTTGAAGGCCAGCCGTTCCGCGCTACAGTCGCGGCCAGGGCGGATGGCGGCTTCAGGATGGAGGCAGGGATGGACGGCGCATTCGATCGGGTCGGCGACGCCCCCAAACGCCGCGAAGACGTGCGCTTCGCCACGGGCGGCGGCTGCTATCTGGACGACATGGCGTTCGATGGGCTCGCCCATGCCGCCTTCGTGCGAAGCCCCCATGCCCATGCGCGCGTGGGCGGCGTCGAGCGCGGGGCGGCGGCGGCGCTGCCCGGCGTCCTCGCCGTGTTGACGGCGGCGGACGCGCTGGCGGACGGCCTGAAGGCGCTCCAGCCCTATGCGGCGGCGAACACGGTGACCGGCGAGCCCTTCGCCGCCGACGCCCAGCCCCTGATCGCGGATCGGACCGTGCGGTTCGTCGGGGAAATCGTCGCGGTCGTGATCGCCCGGACGAAGGCAGCGGCGCTCGACGGCGCCGAGGCTGTCGCTGTCGACTACGATCCGTTGCCCGCGGTCGTGACCGGCCTGGGCGCGCTTGAACCTGGGGCGCCGCGACTGTCGCCCGCCGTTCCGGGCAATGTCTGCATGGACTGGCGCGTCGGCGACGCCGCCGCCGTGGCGGCCGCCTTCGCCGCCGCCGCCCACACGGTCGAAGCGCGGCTCTTCAATCACCGGGTCGTCACTAATCCGATGGAGCCGCGCGGCGGCGTCGGCCTCTACGATCCCGCGACCGGCCGCTACACCTTGCATGTCTCCAGCCAGAACGTGCACGGCAACCGCAATTTCATCGCGGCCGCATTGGGGGCGAAGCCTGCCGATGTGCGCTGGGTCGCGCCGGATGTCGGCGGCGGTTTCGGCGCCAAGAACTTCGGCTATGTCGAACAGGCGCTGCTGCTCTGGGCGGCGCGCCGGACGGCCCGCCCGGTCAAGTGGATCGCCAGCCGGAGCGAGGTCTTCCTGACCGACCATCAAGCCCGGGACCACGACGCTGCAGCCAGGCTGGCGCTCGATGCGGACGGCCGGTTCCTCGCGCTGGAGATCGACAGCGTCGCCAATCTCGGCGCTTACATGATCGGCAATACCGGCGGCGTGCACACCAACCAGTATGCGCATCTGCCGGGGACGGTCTACGGCATCCCCGATGTCGCCATGCGGGTGCGGACCGTGCTCAGCAACACGACGCCGATCGGCGTGACGCGCGGCCCCGGCTTCGCGGAAATGGTGAATATCCTGGAACGCCTGGTCGACCGCGCCGCCGCCGTCTCCGGGATCGACCGGGCCGATCTTCGCCGGCGGAATTTCGTGCCGGCGAGCGCCATGCCCCGTACCAACGGGTTCGGCTACACCGTCGACAGCGGCGATTTTCCCAAAGCGTTCGAGGCGGCGCTGGCGCTTGCCGATGTGGCGGGCTTTCCCGAACGCCGCAGAGGCTCGCCAAAGCGCCTCGGCCTCGGCTTCGCCTGCCATATCAAGGCGACGGGCGGGTCGCCCGACGAGAATGTCGAGATCCGCTTCCGCGCCGGTGGCGGCGTCGATCTCATCACCGGCACCCAGACCATCGGCCAGGGCCACGAGACGACCTTCGCCCAGCTCGTGACCGACCGGCTCGGCGTGCCGAACCAGCGGGTACGGTTGATCCACGGCGATACGGACGCCATCGCCAATGGCGGCGGCCACGGCAGTTCGCGGGCGACATACATGGCCGGCACGGCGATCTGGCGGGCGTCCGAGGCCATCGTCGAGAAGGCCAGGCCGGTCGCGGCCCGCATGCTCGAAGCGGAGCCGCGGGATATAACCTTCGACGCTGGCGTCTTCCGCGTCACGGCCTCGAACCGCGCGGTCGATATCCTGGCCGTGGCGGCCAGGGCGCGCGACGACGGCGAGCCGCTCGACACGTTCTACGGCTTCACCCGGGACGCGATGACCTACCCGAACGGAACCCATGTCGCGGAAGTCGAGGTCGATCCGGAGACCGGCGTCGTGCGGCTGCTGCGCTATACGGCGGTCGACGATTACGGCGTGCTGGTCAATCCCATGGTGGCGGCGGGCCAGGTGCACGGCGGCATCGCCCAGGGCGTCGGCCAGGCGTTGCTGGAGCAGACGGTCCACGATCCCGCAACCGGGCAGCCGCTGACCGGCTCGTTCATGGACTACGCCCTGCCGCGCGCCGACGACCTGCCAAGCTTCGATCTGGCCTACAGCCCGACGCGCTGCACGACCAACCCGTTCGGCGTGAAAGGTTGCGGCGAGGCCGGCGCGATCGCCGGCTACCCCGCGATCAACCTCGCGATCCTCGATGCGCTCGCCGAACTCGGCGTTACGGATTGGCGCGGGGCCGCGACGCCGGAAACCATCTGGCGCGCGATCCAGGCCGCCAAAGCGTAAACAGCCCTACCGCGCCGCCGCTGCTTCCAGGGCCGCGACGCCCGGCAGGGTCTTGCCTTCCAGCCATTCCAGGAAGGCGCCGCCGGCGGTCGAGACATAGGTGAAATCGTCGACGACGCCGGCATGCGCCAGCGCCGCCACGGTATCGCCGCCGCCGGCGACCGCCAGCAGCCGCCCCGCCTTGACCAGCGCCGCCGCCTTCTGGGCGACCCTGTTGGTCGCGGCGTCGAAGGGCGGCGTCTCGAAGGCGCCGAGCGGGCCGTTCCAGACCAGGGTCTTGTAATCCTCCAGCAAGCGTTCGAGCGCGCGCGCGCTGTCCGGCCCGACATCCAGCATCATCTGGGCGGTCGGCACCGCCGTCACCGGCACGATCGCGGTCGGCGGATTGGCCTTGAACTCGGCGGCGCACACGGCGTCGGTCGGCAGGATGAGCGCGCAGCCGATCTCGTCGGCGCGGGCGATGATCGCCCGGGCGGTCTGAACCATGTCGGCTTCGACCAGGCTCTTGCCCATGTCATGGCCAAGCGCCAGCAGGAACGTGTTGGCCATGCCGCCGCCGACGATCAGCGCATCGACCTTGCCGAGCAGGGCTTCCAGGATCGTGATCTTGCTGGAGACCTTCGCCCCGCCGACGAGCGCCGCCGCCGGACGCGCCGGATTGTCGAGCGCGGCGGCGAGCGCTTTCAGCTCCGCCTCCATCAAGCGGCCCGCCGCCGCCGGCAACAACCGGGCGAGGCCTTCCGTCGAGGCATGGGCGCGGTGGGCGGCGGAGAAGGCGTCGTTCACATAGACGTCGCCAAGCCTGGCGAGCGCCGCCGCGAAGGCGGGATCGTTCGCTTCCTCGCCCGGATGGAAACGGACGTTCTCCAGCAAGGCTACGCCGCCGGGCGCGAGGCCCCGAATGGCGCTTTCCGCCGGCGCGCCGATGCAATCCGCGCCAAAGGCGACCGGCGCCCCAAGCGCTTCCTGCATGGCGTGCGCGATCGGGCGAAGCGACATGTCGGCGACCGGCTTGCCCTTCGGCCGCCCGAAATGCGACAGGCAGGCGACGCGGGCGCCCTTGGCCGTCAGGTCGCGGATCGTCGCGAGCGACCGCTCGATCCGGGTGGCGTCGCTCACCTTGCCGTCCTGCACCGGCACGTTGTAATCGACCCGGACGAGCGCCGTCTTGCCGGCGACGTCCAGGTCGTCGATCCCGTTGAATTTGGCCATCGCCTATTCGCCGGTGAAGTTCGGCTTGCGCTTTTCGGCGAAGGCCGTCGCGGCTTCCTGATGGTCCTTGGTCGCCTGGGCGAGGGCCTGGAAGCCCGCCGCCATTTCCAGGGCGGTGTCGAGCCGCTGGAACTCGCTTTCCTTCAGCAGGCGCTTGGTCATGCGCAGCGCTTCCGGCGGCTTGCGGGCGATCTTGGTCGCGATCTTCATGGCGGTCGGCATCAGTTCCGCCATCGGCACGACATGGCTGACGAGGCCGATGGCCTTGGCTTCGGCGGCGTCGATCACGTCGCCGGTGAACGTCATCTCGAAAGCGCGGGACCGGCCGACCAGACGCGGCAGATACCACGAGCCGCCGTCGCCCGGAATGATCCCGAGATTGACGAAGACTTCGCCGAACTGGGCCGTGTCGGCCGCGACGCGGATGTCGCACATCATGGCGAGGTCGCAGCCGGCGCCGATGGCGTGGCCGTTGACCGCCGCGATCAGCGGCACTTCCAGCTTGTCGAGCGCCAGGGGAATGCGCTGAATGCCCTCGCGGTACCAGTGGCGGGTGCCGGCCGGGAAGCCTTGCATCGTGGGCGCGCGTTTCGCCATGTCCTTGACGTCGCCGCCGGAGGAGAACGCCGTGCCGGCGCCGGTCAGGATCACGCAGGAAACCTCATGGTCCTTCGCGACCATCTCGCAGATTTCCTCGAACCGCGCGACGACGTCAGGCGCGGAGACGGAATTGCGGATTTCCGGCTTGTTGATCGTCCAGGTGACGATGCGGCCGGTCTTTTCGTAGATGACGCTGTCTTCGCTCATGGGCGCGGTTCCTTATTGGCTCAAGCTATAGGTGGAATTGGGGCCGGGCGGCGTGTCGGGGCAGGCGATTTCGCCTTGCTCCCACATGCCGAGCAGATGGGAGAGGACGGATCGCCCGGCCGCGCGATGCAGGTTGGGATCGACGTCGGCATACATCGTCGCGACCATCGCCGGAATCGTCAGCGGCCCGGCTTTCAGGCAAGCGCGGATCTGGTCCTCGCGGGCGAGGCGGTGGTCGATGAAGGCCTGGACGAAGGGCTTCGGGTTTTCGATCGGGCCGCCATGGCCGGGGTAATAGACCGTCTCGTTCCGGCCGAGCATCTTGCGCAAGCTCGCCATATATTGGGTCATGTCGCCGTCGGGCGGCGAGACGATGGAGGTCGACCAGCCCATGACATGGTCGCCCGACAGCATCACGTTGTCTTCCCGGAGCGCCAGACAGAGATGGTTGGAGATGTGGCCGGGCGTGTGGATCGCCTCAAGCGTCCAGCCGTCGCCCTCGATCAGGCCGCCGTCGGGGACCGTGTGGTCGGGGTTGAAGGTCTTGTCGCCGCCCTCCGGCGAATCGAACGGCCAGTCGCGGCGGGCGCCGACGCCATGGGGGCCGAAGCCGTAGGTGGGCGCCCCGGTCGCGGCCTGGATCGCGGCGATGCCGGGGGAATGGTCGTTGTGGGTGTGGGTCGCGATGATATGGGTCACCGTCTCGCCCGACGCCTTGAGCGCGCCCAGGATCGCCGCGGCATGCTCCGGCGAGACAGGGCCTGGATCGACGACGCCGACCTTGCCATGGCCGACGATATAGGTGTTGGTGCCCTTGAACGTGAACATCGACGGGTTCGGCGAGGTGATGCGGCGCAAATGCGGCGTCAGCGTCACGACCTCGCCCGGCGCGGCGTCGAATTGGCGATTGAACGGAATGGCGTCTGCCATAGGATGCTCCCCAGTATGCGGGGCCGCATCCTGACTGCGCCCGCCCGATCGATCAAGCCAGGATAGGAGCGACACACATGCTGATTCTCAAGCCGAACTGCGAATGCTGCGACAAGGACCTGCCGCCCGACGCCGCGGACGCCGTGATCTGCAGTTTCGAATGCACGTTTTGCCGGGACTGCGCCGGCAGCCGTTTGCCGGGCGGCCTCTGCCCGAATTGCGGCGGCAACCTGGTCGCGCGGCCGATCCGGCCGGCGGCCAAGCTGGCGAAGTTCCCGGCATCCAAGGATCGCGTGCTGAAGCCGCTTGCCTGAGCCCCTGTCGCCTCCGACCCAGAGGTCAGCGATTTTTCGGACTGGACTAAGTGTTACTCTATAACATATAAAGCTGTCCTCTGAATGCTCACGGGAGATCGAGGATGCGCCTCGGCCGGTTCGCTTTGGTTCTGCTCGCGGCGCTGAGCTTCGCGCCGCATTCAGCGGCGGCGAAGGTTGCGTCGATCGGCTGGGACGATCTGCTGCCCGCCGCCTATGGCCTCCTCGAAACCGAAGCTGAAGGCCTGCAGGCGCGCCTGGATGCATTGCCGGAAGGCTCCCAGGACGCCTTTCGGATGCTCAGCGATCAGAATGCGCTGAAGCGGCAGCTCGCGTCCGGCGAGCTCCGCCGCGAATTCCTGTCGGCGGACGATCTGGCGCTCCTGGAGACCGACTATCGGACGACGTTCCCCGAGGCCGCGGCGATCGCCGACCGGGTCGACCGCATGGCGGGCGAAGTCGCGATCCTCGACAAGCAGACCAATCCCGAGCTTGACGGCAAGATGATCCGCATGCCGGGCTATGTGCTGCCGCTGGAATTCGACGGCGCCAAGGTGACCGAGTTTCTGCTGGTGCCGTTCGTCGGCGCCTGCATCCATACGCCGCCGCCGCCGCCGAACCAGATGGCGCACGCCCATTATGCGCCCGGCTTCGAAAGCCAGGGGGTGTTCACGCCGGTCTATATCACGGGCCGGCTTTCGGCCGTGGATGCGACGGTCAATCTTTCCCTCGTCGACGGCCAGTCGCCGGTTGCGACCGGCTACCGGCTCGATGTCACAGTTACCGAACCCTACAAGGAGTGACGGCATGCGGATTCTGGTTGGCATGACGCTGATAGCGATGACGACGGCGGCCGCTGCGTCGGGACCGGCAGCCGCGACGGAACGGCGGGAGCACGGGGCGCATCGGCACGGCCATGCGACCTTGCAGGCGGCCCTGGATGGCGGCCAACTGGAGATCGCTGTCGAAGCGCCGGGCATGGACATCGTCGGCTTCGAGCATGCGCCAGGGGACGATGCGCAGAAGGCGAAGATCGCCGCCGCCCTTCGCCGCCTGGGCGATGCCGGCGCGATGTTCGACCTGCCGGAAGCCGCCGGCTGCGCCCTGACCGAAGCCGAAGCCGAGCAGGAAGCGCTCGCCGACGCCCATGGGCAGAAGGCTGACGCCGCCGACCATACCGCTTTCCACGCGCATTATGGCTGGACCTGCGCCAAGCCCGAAGCTTTGCAGACGATCCGCGTGCGCTATTTCGAGCATTTCCCCGGAATTGCGGAGATCGACGCAGCCGTCATCGGCCCGTCCGGCCAGACGGCGCAGGAACTGACGCCGCAGTCGCCGCAGCTCCAATTCTAGATCGACCCGCCGAAGTAGGATCGAGCATGGCGCGGGACGAGCATCCGAATGGAGCCTGAATGCCAGTCGGCGGTCATCCAGGCCGAAGGTTTGAGGTTCCGATGGCGCGAGGGCGAGCCCGACGTCATCGCCATCGATAGCCTTGAGATCAGGCGCGGCGAGGCCGTCTTCATCGCGGGGCAGAGCGGCGGCGGCAAGACGACCTTGCTGAACCTGCTCGCCGGGGTCCTGAAGCCCACGGCCGGACGGCTCTGCGTTCTGGGGGCCGATCTCGCTGCCATGCCGAATGCGCGGCGCGACCGGTTCCGCAGCGATCGCATCGGCTTCGTGTTCCAGTCCTTCAACCTCGTGCCCTATCTCTCGCTGCTCGACAATGTGTTGCTGGCCTGCCGGTTCTCGCCGCGCCGCCGGGAGCGGATCGCGGCCGCCGGGAGCGATCCCGCGACCGAGGCGGCGCGTCTCCTGGCGCGGCTGGGCCTCGACGTCAAGGCGCTGGCCGGCCGCGACGTCGCTCGCCTCAGCACCGGCCAGCAACAGCGCGTCGCCGTCGCCCGCGCCTTGATCGGCCGGCCGGACCTGGTGATCTGCGACGAGCCGACTTCCGCGCTCGATGCGGACGCCCGCGACGCCTTCCTGGCCCTTCTGAATGCGGAAACGGCGGCGGCCGGCGCCACGCTGCTTTTCGTGTCGCACGATCGCTCCCTGGCGCCCGCCTTCGACCGCACGATCGTCCTGTCGGACATCAATCGGCCCGGCGAGGCCAAGCGATGAACGCCCCATTGCTCAGCCTGGCGCTCAAGAGCCTGATCAATCGCAAGGCGACCGCGATCCTGACCATCGCCGCCATCGCGCTTAGCGTCACGTTGTTGCTGGGCGTCGAGAAAGTCCGCTCCGGCGCCCGGGACAGCTTCGCGAACACGGTCTCCGGCACGGATTTGATCGTCGGCGCTCGCGGCGGCGCGATCCAGCTTCTGCTGTATTCGGTCTTCCGCATCGGGGACGCCAGCAACAACATCTCCTGGCAGAGCTACGAAGAGCTTCGCGCCTGGCCGGAAGTCGCCTGGAGCGTGCCGATATCGCTTGGCGACGCCCATCGCGGCTTCCGGGTCGTCGGCACGACCGCGGGCTATTTCGAGCATCTTCGCTACGGACGCCGGCAGGCCTTGTCGTTCGATGCCGGCCAGCCGTTCGCGGATCTTTTCGACGCGGTCATCGGCGCCGATGTCGCGCGCGAACTGGGCTATGTCGTCGGCGACCGCATCGTGCTGGCCCACGGCGCCGGCGCATTCGCGGTCCAGTCCCATGACGACAAGCCGTTCACGGTTTTCGGCGTCCTCGCCCGCACCGGCACGCCCGTCGACCGGTCGGTGCATGTCAGCCTGGCGGCGATCGAAGCCATCCATGTCGACTGGCAGTCCGGCCGCCCGCCGCGGCCCGGTCAAGCGGTCTCGGCCGAAGCGGCGCGCGCGATGGCGCTGCAGCCCAAGGCGGTCACGGCGGTGCTGGTCGGCCTCAAATCCCGCATGGCGGCCTTCGCCGTCCAGCGCCGCGTCAATACCTATGCCGATGAGGCGCTGCTCGCGATCCTGCCCGGCGTGACCCTGCAGCAATTGTGGGACGCGATCGGCGGGTTGGAGAAAGCGCTGTTCGCCATCTCGGTCATGGTCGTGGTCACGGGTTTCATGGGCATGACCGCCGTCAGCCTCGGCGCCTTGAACGAGCGGCGGCGGGAAATGGCGATCCTGCGCTCCGTCGGCGCGCGGCCCCGGGAAATCTTTCTGCTGCTGGTGGTCGAGTCCGGCGGACTCGCCGCTGTGGCGGCCGCTGTGGGCGCGGCGATGCTCTATGGCGGCATCTGGCTTGCCCGGCCCTTCGTGCAGAGCCAGTTCGGCTTCCATCTGCCCGCCGGCGGGCTTTCCGCCTATGAGCTCGCCTTGCTTGGACTGGTGGTTCTGGCCGGATGCGCATCGGGCGCGCTGCCCGCGTATCTCGCCTACCGCCGCTCGCTCGCCGACGGGATGGCGGTGCGGCGCTGAGCGCGCGCCGCCGCCGTCCCGTCGGCGGCCGACGTTACGCTGACTTCGTGGCGTAGGCCGGCGCCGTGTAGTAGCGCGGGATCTTGCCGATCTTGGTCATGTCGACTTCCAGGAGCGTCGGGCCGTCATGGTCGATAGCGGCTTTCAGCTTGGGGCCCATCTCGGCTTCCGACTCGACGCGGAAATAGGGCAGGTTCGCCAGCTTCGCCAAGCCCTCCAGGTTCGGGCCGATGGGGTCGGCGAAATAGTGCCGCTCGCCGTAGAGGGTGTCCTGGATGTCCTTGATGACGCCGTAGCCCGCGTCGTTGAAGACGACGATGGCGACATCGGGCTGCTCCTGGGTCGCGGTCCAGAGCTCGGTCATGTTCAGATAGAAGCCGCCGTCGCCGGTGATCGCGACGGTCTTGGCGCCGCCCGCCCCGAAGGCCGCGCCGATGCCGAACTGGAAGCCCGGACCGATGGCCGCGCCGACCGGGTAGATGTTCTGCTCCGGCTTCGAAAGCGGCAGCAGGCGGTTGCCCCAGGTCGTGTTGCTCATGGTGACGTCGCGCACCCAGAACGTATCCTCGGGCATGGCGGCGCGGAAGATTTCCGGGAAGTTGGCGTAAGGGCCGATCTGCTTGCGGTAGGCGAGATGGGTCGCCGTGCGGACGGCGGCGAGATCGCCCGCCCAGTCGGCCGCGACTTTCATCTTGCCTTGCAGCCTGTCCGCCAGCGCGTCGAGCGCGGCTTCCGCATCGCCGATATGGAAATGCGCGACGCCGTAGGTCCGGCCCAGCGCCGTCGGGTCGACGTCGATCTGGGCGCGGTTCGCCGGCAGCTTCAGGGCGAGATCGCGGGTTTCGTGGGCGCGGACGCGGCCACCCGCGATCAGCATGAAGTCGACGGTCTCGTAGAATTTTTCGACCTCCGGCGTCGCCTGGAACGCGCCGAGGGTCATGGGGTGCGTCTCGGGGATGACGGCGCGGCCGTTGACCGAGGTCACGACGCCGAAGCCCATGTCGACCAGCCGCTGGACGGCCTTGCCCGCATAGCGCGCGCCGGCGCCGCACCAGAGCATCGGCCGCTTCGCCTGCGCCGCCATGGCCGCGAGCGCGTCGAGGCTGGCGGCGTCGCCGGCGTCGGGCTGCGGCGGCCGGATCGTCAGGCTGTCGAGCATCGCCGGGCGGGCGATCGTCGCGCGCTGGACGTCGATCGGGATTTCGATGGAGACCGGCCCCATGGGCGGCGTCAGGGCTTCGGTCGCGGCCTTGATCAGGACGCCGAGCGCCATTTCCGGCGCGCGGATGCGATAGGCGGCCTTGCAGGTCGCCTTGAGCATGCCGAGCTGGTCCATGACGTCATGCACGGCGCCCTGTTCCTTGTCGATGTTCGCGGTGGCGGTCTGCCCGGTGATGTGCAGCACGGGCGACGCCGCGAACCGGGCTTCGACCAGCGCGCCGGGGGCATTGGCGGCGCCGGGGCCGGTCGAGGTGAAGAAGCAGCCGAGCCCCTTGCGGGCGCGGGCATAGGCGTCGGCCATGTGGCCCGCGCCCATCTCGCCGCGCGCGCCGATGAAGCGGATGGCGTTCCGCCGGCCGATCGCGTCCAGCATCGGGATATTGTGGACGGAGACGACGCCGAACACGGTTTCGACGCCGGCCTGCTGCAGGAATTCGGCGACCAGGTCGCCGACGGTATAGGTGGTCATGGGGGTTTCTCTCGCTTGTCTTGTCCGGCGGGGCGTCAGGCCGTCGCCTGCGTTTCGCCGTGATGCTAGCATGGCCTTCCGCCCCGATGAAAAGGCCCTTGCCGCCGTGCCGCATCTGATCGTCTTTTTGTTCCTGTGCATTCTGGGCGGGGTCGCTGCGTGCGCATTGGCGTAACCGCCTGCCTCGGGCTGCTGCTGCTGCTGCTGGCGGCCTGCGGGCTGCCGCCCAGCGTTTTCCGCGGCGATCATTCGGACGCGCTCCTGACCGCGCCGCCGCTCGCCCAGGCGGCGGGCGGCGGCCTCTGGGTCGCGCCGATGTTCGGCGCCCCGGCCGAAACGGCGCCCGACGCGGAGCTTGTGCGCCAACTGATCGTGCAGGGCCTGGTCCGGCGCGAGGTCCCGGCCGGGCTCGACGCCGCCGGCTCCCGCGCCGCCCGGCTCTACGGTTCGGTCGGCGAGGCGACGCCCGCCGGGCGCGGCTATGTCGACGTCTGGTGGCGCCTGGAGGGGCCGGACGGCGCCCTCTGGGATGCTTTCGCCGTGCCGACGCCCCTGGATTTCCGGACGGAGCGGCCCGAAACCCAAGCCGCCGTCGCCGAGGTCGTCGACCGGCTGGCCGATATGCTGGGGCCGGCGCCGGTTCGGGCCGCGACGGTCGCCCGCATCCCGATCCATGTGCGGCCGGCCGTGACGACGGGCTTCGAGGACGGCCGCCCGCTGGCGCGCGCCATGACCGTCGCCCTAGGCCGGCGCGGCTTCCAGCCGGGCGACCTCGCCGGCGCCGAGGCGATCGTTCAGGCGACAGCGAGCATTGAGCCGGCGCCAGGGCAGCCGGACGCCGTCTTCGTCCGAATCCGGTGGGCGGTGCTCTCGCCAGAGGGCGTCGAGCTGGGCGCGGCGGACCAGGCGAACGTGCTGCCGAAAACGGCGACGGCCGACGGCCTGACCGCGATCGCCGCGGAAGCCGCCGACGCGGCGGCGGGCGGCGTCGCCGCCGTCATCCGCCGGTCGAGCGCCGGTACGACGTCGGCCGCGCCATCCACAGACAAGGGCGCCGCTCCGCCGCAATAGGCGCTATAACTCGCCCCATGTCAGACAGCTTCAACCCCTTCGACGATGGCGCCGCGCCGCCGCCGCCCATGCCGCCGCAGGCGCAGGGGGCCGGCGGCCGCCCGGCCTATCTGGACGCCCTGAACGCCGAACAGCGCCGCGCGGTCGAAACCCTGGACGGGCCGGTGCTGATGCTCGCGGGCGCCGGCACCGGCAAGACCAAGGCGTTGACGACGCGGATCGCCCATCTGCTCGTCGCCGGCAAGGCCTGGCCCCGGCAGATCCTGGCGGTGACGTTCACCAACAAGGCCTCGCGGGAGATGAAGGACCGGGTCGCGGCGTTGATCGGCGGCGTCGCGGAAGGCATGTGGCTCGGCACGTTCCACGCGCTCGCGGCCCGGATGCTGCGCCGCCATGCCGAAGTCGTCGGCCTGAAGTCGAATTTCACGATCCTCGACGCGGACGACCAGTTGCGTCTCCTGAAGCAGTTGATGCAGGCGGAAAACCTCGATACGGGCCGCTGGCCGCCCAAGGCCTTGATGGGCCGCATCCAGCGCTGGAAGGACAAGGCCCTGCCGCCGGAGAAGGTCGGCAAGGGCGAAGCGGGCGATTTCGCGAACGGCCGTTCGGTCGAGCTTTACGGCCAGTATCAGGCGCGTCTCCGAACCCTGAACGCCTGCGATTTCGGCGATCTGACCCTGCACATGACCCACATCTTCCAGACCGAGCCGGAAATCCTGGCCGACTGGCGCCGGCGCTTCCGCTATGTGCTGGTCGACGAATATCAGGACACCAACGTCGCGCAGTATCTCTGGCTCCGGCTGCTGGCCCAGGAGCACAAGAACATCTGCTGCGTCGGCGACGACGACCAGTCGATCTATGGCTGGCGCGGCGCCGAGGTCGGCAACATCCTGCGCTTCGAGAAGGACTTCCCCGGCGCCCGCGTCATTCGCCTGGAGCGGAACTACCGCTCGACCGGGCATATCCTGGGCGCGGCCTCGGGCCTGATCGCCAATAACGAGGAACGGCTGGGCAAGACCCTCTGGACCGAGGCCGACATGGGCGAACCGGTCGATCTCAGGCTCGTCTGGGACGGCGACGAGGAAGCGCGCATGGTCGGCGACGAGATCGAGGCGCTGCAGCGTAACCAGGTCCCGTTGGAAGAGATGGCGGTGCTGGTGCGCGCCGGCTTCCAGACCCGCGCGTTCGAGGAGCGGTTCGTGACGCTCGGCCTGCCCTACCGCGTCGTCGGCGGCCCCCGCTTCTATGAGCGGGCGGAAATTCGCGACGCCATGGCCTATCTCCGCGTCGTGGCGCAGCCCGATGACGATCTGGCGTTCGAGCGGATCGTCAATGTGCCGAAGCGCGGCCTGGGCGCCGCGACGGTTCAGGCGGCCCATGGCCTGGCCCGCGCCGGGCAGATGTCCCTGTTCGAGGCGAGCCGCAAGCTCGCGGCGGGCGACGACCTCCGGCCGAAGGCGCGCAACACGCTCGGCGGCCTCGTCCAGGACTTCGACCGCTGGCGGGCGCTCGAGCAGGGCGTCGATCATGTGGAGCTGGTCGAGACGGTGCTGGACGAGTCCGGCTATGTCGACATGTGGCGCGCCGACAAGACGCCGGAAGCGCCGGGACGGGTCGAAAGCTTGAAGGAACTGGTTCGCGCCATTGGGGAATTCGAGAATCTGGCGGGCTTCCTGGAACATGTCAGCCTCGTCATGGACAATGGCGCCGCCGCCGGCGACGAAGTCGTCAGCATCATGACCCTGCATGCGGCCAAGGGACTGGAGTTCGACATCGTCTTTCTCCCCGGTTGGGAGGATGGGATGTTCCCGAACCAGCGCGCGCTCGACGAGAACGGCCGGGCCGGCCTCGAGGAAGAGCGGCGGCTGGCCTATGTCGGCCTGACGCGGGCGCGCAAGCGGGCGATCGTCTCGGCCGCGGCCAATCGCCGGGTCTATAATCAGTGGGTCTCGTCCCTGCCGTCCCGCTTCATCGACGAATTGCCGGCGGCGCATATTCGCCGCGACGCGCCCTCCGGCCTGGATTTCGGCTCCGGCGCCCAAACCGCGGCGCCCGAGTTTCATGGCGGCTTCGCCGCCGCCAGCGGCGGCTATCAGTCGACCAAGTCGAAGGCGCTCGGCGCGCGCGCGGCCGGCCGCAAGGCGCAGACGATCGAGGGCGTCAGCTTCGCCGTGCAGCCGCGCGCCTCGAAGGCGGGCCAGTTCGCGATCGGCGAACGGGTGTTCCACCAGAAATTCGGCTATGGCCAGATCGAGGACATCGACGCCGACCGGCTGGAGATCGCATTCGAGCAGGCGGGCCTGAAAACCGTGATCGCCAGTTTTGTGGAGAAGACCTGATGGCCGGCGGCAAAACCTGGGCGGTCGCCGTCGCGGCGACAGCGACGACGGCGCCGGCGTTCGAGGCGGCGCTGGAGCCGTTCGCCATCGCGCTGACCGTTTATGAGGCGGCGCCGGCCGCCGCCCGGCCGCGCGGCCTGCCGGAGCCGGCCACATGGGCGGGCGACCTCTGGCTGGCGGACGCCTGCATCGTCGAAGCCGTCACCGACGCGCCGCCGAACCGGGGCCAGATCGAAATGGCGGTCGCCATCGCCGCCGCGGCCATGGGCGTCGCGCGTCCGGAAGTCGTCGTGCGGGAAATTCCGGATATCGACTGGCAGGCGAAAGTGCTGGAAAGCTTGCCGGCGATCGAAGTCGGCCGGTTCCGGGTGCGCGGCCGCCATGTGACGGAGCCGGCGCGGGCTGGCATGTTCGACCTGGAGATCGAGGCGGGCGCCGCGTTCGGCTCTGGCGAGCACGAGACGACGCGCGCTTGCCTGGAAGCCCTGGGCCACGTCCTGAAGCGGTCCCGGCCCCGCCGGGTGCTCGACCTTGGCTGCGGCACCGGCGTGTTGGGCCTGGCGGCGGCGAAAGCGGCGAAAGCGGATGTGCTGCTGACGGATATCGATCCGCGCGCGGTCGAAGTCGCCCATGCGGCCGCCCGGCGCAACGGCGCGCTGCTGCCGGCGCGCGTCGCCGACGGCTGGCAGGCTCCGGCGATTCAAGCGCGGGCGCCCTATGACCTGGTGCTGGCGAATATTCTGGCGCGGCCGTTGCGCGCCATGGCGGGGGACCTCTATCGCGGCCTGAAGCCGGGAGGACGCGCCATTCTGTCAGGATTTCTCTACTGGCAGGAGCCGTTCGTCATGGCGCCGCACCGGGCCCGCGGGTTCCAGTTGGAACGCCGCGTGCGCCAGGGCGACTGGTTGGCCTTGACGATCAGGCGCGCGCCGCGCCGTTGACGCCGCGCTTCGACGGCGCCGCATGGGCGGCGGCGGCCAGCGTGTGGGCGCTCTGCTTCAACAGCCGGGCGTCGCGGGTCTGACAGGCAAGCTTCGCCAGTTCGAAAGAGTCCTTGCTCGGGTCGTGTCCGGCCAGGAAACCGGCCCAGAGGCCCAGCACGGCCTTGCGCAGCAGAGTTGCGTCCTGCCGCTGACATTCCAGCTTGTATTGAGCGATTGTGTCCTGCATCCGTTCCATCGGATCATCTCCAGTATCAGGGCCAAGCGATCCGGCCCGCTGTCTTGAACCGTGATATAGACGCGCTGCGCAGATTTGAGAGGCGTTTATATTGCAACGCAGCATGCTATTTTTGCATGTCTTGCAGATCGAGGAGAGCAGGTATGAGCAAAGCGCGGGTCTCGGCATTGCGCGCGGCGTTGCGGGACGCTGGCTTCGAGGGCTGGATTCAGCCCCGCGCGGATGAGTTTCAGGGCGAATATGTGCCGCCGTCGGGCGCGCGCCTCGCCTGGTTGACGGGCTTCACCGGCTCCGCCGGCCTCGCTGTCGTCCTGCAGGCGCGCGCCGCCGTGTTCTCCGACGGCCGCTATACCCTGCAATTGCGCGATCAGATCGATCTGGAGATCTTCGAGCCGCGCCACAGCACGGATACGCCCGCGACCGAATGGATCGCCGCTGCCCTGCCGGCCGGCGGCAAGCTGGCCTATGATCCCTGGCTCCTGACCGATGGGGACATCGCCAAGTTCGCCAAGGCGGCGGCGGCGGCCGGCGGCGAGCTTGTCGCGGCCGACCGCAATCTCCTGGACGCGGCATGGACCGACCGGCCGGCGCCGCCGCAAGCGCCGATCGCGCCGCAGCCGCTCGAATATGCCGGCGAAGCCTCGGCGCTGAAGCGCCAAAGGCTCGGCGAGGGACTTGCAAAGGACAAACTCGAGGCCGCGATCCTGACCCAGCCGGACGGCATTGCGTGGCTGCTGAACGTCCGTGGCGGCGATGTCGAGCATACGCCCTTGCCGCTGTCGTTCGCGACGCTCAGCGCCGACGGCGGCGCCGACTGGTTCGTCGACCCCGCGAAGCTCACCGATGCGACGCGCGCCTGGGTCGGCAATGGCGTGCGGCTCCGCGCGATCTCGGAATTCGCGCCGTCGCTCGACGGCCATGCCGGCCAGCGCGTCGCGGTCGCGCCAAGCGCGCCTGCCGCCGTCCGGCGACGGCTTGAGGCCGCGGGCGCCGAGGTCGTCGTCGCGCCGGACCCGACGGCCTTGCCGAAAGCCTGCAAGAACGCGGCGGAAATCGCCGGCGCCCGGGCCGCCCACCGCCGGGACGCCGCCGCGATGGCGCGCTTTCTGCATTGGCTGGCGACCGAGGGCCAGTCGGGGAAGGTCACGGAAATCGCCGCCGCCGACCGGCTCGAGGCATTCCGGCGCGACCTGCCGCTGTTCCGCGATCTCTCGTTCCCGACGATTTCAGGGGCGGGGCCGAACGGCGCCATCGTGCACTACCGGGCGACGCCGGCGACGAACCGGGCCTTGCAGCCGGGCTCGCTCTATCTGGTCGATTCCGGCGCGCAATTTCAGGACGGCACCACGGATATCACCCGCACCGTCGCCATCGGCGCGCCGACGGCCGACATGCGGCGGGCGTATACCCTGGTGCTGAAGGGCCATCTGGCGCTTTCGGCCGCGCGCTTCCCGAAAGGCGTTTCCGGCGGGCAGCTCGACGCGCTGGCGCGGGCGCCGCTCTGGTCGGCCGGCCTGGATTTCGACCACGGCACGGGGCACGGCGTCGGCAGTTATCTGTCGGTGCATGAGGGGCCGCAAAGAATTTCTAAGACCGGCGGCGAGGCAGCGCTGGCGCCGGGCATGATCATTTCGAACGAACCGGGCTATTACAAAACAGGCGCCTATGGGATTCGCATCGAAAATCTGGTTCTGGTGCGCTTGGCGGCAATCCCCGGCGGCGAGCGCGAGAGCTATGAATTTGAGACCCTGACGCTCGCGCCTTACGATCGGGCGCTGATCAATTTGGACTTGCTTTCACAAATCGAAGTACAGTTAATCAATGATTATCACTCGATGGTCCACGATTATGTGAGGCCAGCGCTCGATGGGGCCGCATTGTCTTGGCTCAAGGCGGCGACCGCAAGAATATTCTAAGAATTAACAGTTTTTAATGTTGGGATGGTTAATCGACGCTTGGCAAGGCGCATGCGAGTCTGTTAGGCCTGTCGTTGTTCCCGTGGAGCGCCTTGCTGGGGAGCAGGCGCGCCGCGACGTTGATCGGTCCTTGGGAGGGATTATTGAGCACACCTGAATTGCTGGAGGCCTGCGCGAGCATGCCCGATCCAGAATCGATTCTGTCCCGTCGTCGCCTGATCGGCGGCGCCGTGGCCCTGGCCGCGCTCGGGCTTGCAGGGTTCAAGCCGCGCCCGGTCGAAGCGGGCCCCGCCCGCCGCACGCTCAATCTCTACAATCCCCGCACGCGGGAAGGGCTGCGAACGACCTATCGGGTCGGCAACAAGTATTCCCGGAACAGCCTGCGTCAGGTGAACGAGTTCATGCGCGACTGGCGGTCGGGCGAATCCGCCAGGATGGACCCCGAGGTCATCGACTACCTGTACTCGCTGCAACGCTGGCTTGGCGTGTCCGACCCAATTCACATCGTGTCCGGCTATCGGTCGAAATCGACCAACGCGATGCTGGCGCGGAAATCGGGCGGCGTCGCGAAGAACAGCTATCACTGCAAGGGCATGGCGATCGACCTCAAGATCCCGAATTATTCGGTCAGTTCGATCGCCCGCGGCGCGGAGGCCCTGAAAATGGGCGGCGTCGGCCGTTACAGCCGGTCTAATTTCGTCCACATCGATTGCGCCGACGTCCGCACCTGGGGACGGTGAGCGCTGAGACGGCGAGCGGCGGGGCGGCGAACGACGCCCCCCTGGCGGCGACGCCTGACGACCTTTTCCGCAAGCTTGACGCCCTTGGCGTCCGCCATACGACCGTCTCCCATCCGCCGCTCTGGACGGTCGAGGATTCCCGGGCGCTGCGGGGGGCCTTGCCCGGCGGCCACGCCAAGAACCTGTTTCTGAAGAACAAGAAGGGCGGCCTGTTTCTGCTGGTCGCGGAAGAATCCGCCAGCGTCGATCTCAAGCGCTTCGGCAAGGCGGTCGGCGCCGGCAATCTGTCGTTCGGCAAGCCGGAACTGCTGCTGGCGACCTTGGGCGTCGCGCCGGGCTCGGTGACCCCGTTCGCCCTGATCAATGCGCCGCCGGGCGCGATCGCGGTCTACTTCGACGCCGCGCTTCTGGCGCAGGACCCGTTGAATTTCCATCCCCTGGACAATACATTGACGACGACAGTGCCCCGCGACGGTTTGCTGGCCTTCGTTCGCGCGCTTGGCCATGGGTTTCAGATCGTCGATCTTGCCGCCCCGTGAAATTGCAGAGAGAGCGGGCTTGGAGATAGGGCTGAACCGGTTTAGCCTAAGCCCGACTTCCAATTTTTTTGACCACGCGCACTTCGAGGGACAGCTATGTACGCACCCACATTCGCGGCGCCTCATACGGTTGATGAGGCTGTTCGCATGCTCGGCGCCACGGGCGCACGGCCGCTTTCCGGCGGCACCGATCTGATCGTTCAGTTGAAGTCCGGCCGCAACCGGCCGAACGCGATCGTCGATCTGAAGAAGATTCCCGGCATGATCGGGATCGAAGCTTACAAGGGCGGCTTCAAAATCGGCGCGTCCACGGCGGGCGCACAACTTGGCGAGAACGCTGCGCTGGTCAAAGCCTATCCGGGCGTCGTCGAAGGGGCGGAGTTGATCGGCTCGACCCAGGTGCAAGGCCGGGCCAGCCTGGCCGGCAATCTCTGCAACGCCTCGCCAGCGGCGGACAGCGTCCCCTGCCTCGCGGCGGCCGGCGCGATCGCGGTCGTCGTCGGTCCGGACGGCGAGCGGGAAGTGCTGGTCGAGAAGATCCCGGTCAGCCCCGGCAAGACATCGCTGAAGGCCGGCGAGTTCATCAAGGCCTTCATCCTGCCGGAACGTCCGGCCCATGCGTCCGACGCTTACCTGCGCTTCATTCCGCGCACCGAAATGGATATCGCGGTCGTCGGCGCAGGCGTGAACATCGTGACCGACGGCGCCGGCACGATCACGGCCGCGACGGTCTGGCTGGGCGCGGTCGCCCCGACCATCGTCCAGGTCGACGCGAGCTGCCTCGTCGGCACGAAGCTGGACGATGCGGCGCTCGCGAAACTGGATGCGGCGGCCCAGGCCGTCTGCAAGCCGATCGACGACAAGCGCGGCACGATCGAATATCGCACCAAGGTCGCAGGCGTCCTGGCGCGCCGGGCCGCGGCTATTGCACTTAAACGCGCGGGAGAGCGTTAAACCATGGCTAAAATTCACGTCACCGCCACAATCAATGGCGAAGAAGCCGAATTCCTCTGCGAGCCGCAGCAGACCATGCTGGACGTCCTCCGGGACGAGCTCAGCCTGACCGGCTCCAAGGAAGGCTGCGGCTCCGGCGACTGCGGGGCCTGCTCGATCATCGTCGACGGCCGCCTCGTGTGCTCGTGCCTGATGTTCGGCGCGGAAGCCGCCGGCACGGATATCATGACGATCGAAGGCATGGCCCAGGGCGAGAAGCTGCATCCCCTGCAGCAGAAGTTCCTGGAGCATGCGGCGCTGCAATGCGGCTTCTGCACCCCCGGCGTGCTCGTCGCGTCGAAGGCCCTTCTGGACCGCCATCCGAACCCGACCGAGGAGCAGGCGCGCTACTGGCTCGCTGGCAATCTCTGCCGTTGCACGGGTTACGACAAGATCATCGAGGCGTTGATGGACGCCGCAGCAGAAATGCGTGGGGAGTAACGCTCCATGAATTATTTGGGCAAGGACGTAACGCTGAAGGTTGTCGGCACCCGGCCGATCCGGCCGGATGGCGTCGACAAGGTCGTCGGCCGCGCCGCGTTCGGGGCGGATTTCGCCGTCGCCGGCATGATCCACGGCAAGGTTGTGCGCAGCCCGCACGCCCATGCCCGAATTCTTTCCATCAACACCAAGAAGGCCGAAGCGATGCCGGGCGTGAAGGCGGTGATCACCGCCGCCGACCTGCCGGACATCGCGAGCGAGGAAGCTTTCGTCGGCGAAGGCCCGGTGAACTTCCGCGACCTGTCGCGCAACACCATGGCGCGGGACAAGGTGCTGTATGACGGCCATGCCGTCGCCGCCGTCGCCGCGACCTCGGTCTCGATCGCCGAAGAGGCCGCGCGCCTCATCGAGGTCGAGTATGAAGTGCTGCCCCATGTGATCGATGTCGAAGAAGCCATGCAGGCGGGCGCGCCCATCCTGCATGACGATCTCATCACCCAGGGCGTCGATCCGAAGCCGACCAAGGCGTCGAACATCGCCAAGCGGGTCGAGTTCAAGCTCGGCGACAGCAAGGCCGCGTTCGCGAAGGCCGACGTGATCGTCGAAGGCGTTTATCGCACGGCGCCGGTGCATCAGGCCTATATCGAGCCCCATGCCTGCGTCGTCGCCATGGGGACCGACGGTCAGGCCCAGGTCTGGTGCTCCAGCCAGGGCCAGTTCATGGTGCGCGCGTTCTGCGCCAAGCTGCTTGGCATCGATATCGCCAACATTCGCGTCACGCCGCTGGAAATCGGCGGCGGCTTCGGCGGCAAGACCCTGGTCTATCTTGAACCGCTGGCGCTGGCGCTGTCCCGCAAGAGCGGCCGCCCCGTGAAGATGGTGATGAGCCGCGAGGAAGTGTTCCGCGGCTCGGGCCCGACCTCGGGCGGCGTCATCAAGGTGAAGATCGGCGCGACCAAGAACGGCCGGATCGTCGCCGCCGAATGCGAAGTGGCCTTGCAAGCCGGCGCCTATCCGGGCTCCCCCATCGGCCCGGCCTGCATGACGCCGTTCGCCATGTACGATCTCTCCGACGTGTCGATCTGGGGCTTCGATGTCGTGTCGAACCGGCCGAAGGTCGCGGCATACCGCGCGCCGGGCGCGCCGATTTCGACCTTCGCGGTCGAAAGCGCCGTCGACGAACTGGCCCGCAAGCTCAAGATGGATCCGGTCGAGCTGCGTTTGATCAATGCGGCGAAGAACGGCACCAAGGCGGCTTACGGTCCGACCTTGAAGGACATCGGCTATATCGAGACCCTGGAAGCGGCGAAAACCTCGCCGCACTGGACCTCGGACCTCGGCGCGGCGCCGAAGGGCACGAAGCGCGGCCGCGGCATCGCTTCGGGCTTCTGGTTCAATATCGGCGGCGAATCCTCGGGCGCCGTCTATATCAACGAAGACGGCACGGTGACGGTCGTCTCCGGCAATCCGGACATCGGCGGCAGCCGCGCGTCCATGGCGATGATGGCGGCGGAAGTGCTTGGCATCGGCGTCGAGCGCGTGCGCCCGATCGTCGGCGACACGGCCTCGGTCGGCTATTCGTTCCTGACCGGCGGCAGCCGCGTCACGTTCGCGACCGGCATGGCGGTGACCCAGGCGGCCGAGCAGGCCCGGGACGACCTTTGCCGGCGCGCGGCGCTGTTGTGGGAAATCGACGCGGCTGCGGTTGAGTGGCGGGATGGCATGGCCCATCCGGCCGGCGAGAACGCGGGCAAGTTCGACCCGCTGTCGCTCGCGGCGATCGCGGCGAAGTCCGGCCGGACCGGCGGTCCGATCACCGGCAAGGCCTCGATCAACGCCCAGGGCGCCGGGCCGGGTTACGCGACCCATCTCTGCGACGTTGAAGTCGACGAGGAAACCGGCCACGTGAAGGTGCTGCGCTACACGGCCATTCAGGACGTCGGCAAGGCCATTCACCCGGCCTATGTCGAAGGCCAGTTGCAGGGCGGCGCCGTGCAGGGCATCGGCTGGGCCTTGAACGAAGAATACATCTACAACAAGGACGGCCGTCTCGATAATCCGGGCTTCCTGGATTATCGCGTGCCGGTCGCGTCCGACCTGCCGATGATCGAAACGATCCTGGTCGAAGTGCCGAACCCGCGCCATCCCTTCGGGGCCAAGGGCGTCGGCGAAGCGCCGATCGTGCCGCCGATGGCGGCGGTCGCGAACGCGATCGAGGATGCGATCGGCATTCGGATGCACAATTTGCCGATGTCGCCGCCCAGAGTGCGCGCTGCGCTCGACGGCGCGAAGAGCTGATCTATAGTCAAGGCTGGAGCTTGGGGCGCTCGCCTGAGCCCGCCACGCGCTAGCCGCGGTACTGGACTTAACGAGGGGGGCGGCTCCGCTGAAAAGGCGGCGCCGCCCTTTTTCATGAAATCGGAAGGATCCCCCCAATGGCCCGTGTCATCGTCGCAAGCCAGATGTGCCGGCCCTATCTTGGCGACGTCACCGAGCTTGAGGTCGACGCATCGACCATTCGCGCGCTGATCAAGGAACTGGAGCGTCGTTACCCTGGCCTTGGCGAGCAGGTCGATGAGAGCATGGCGGTCGCCATCGACGGGGTGATCTGCCAGGACAGCTATCTGGAGCCGATCAAGCCGGATAGCGAAGTCTGCCTGATCCCGAAAATCGCTGGCGGCTGAGCTTGCGCTACAGGGCCTTGTTCCAATGGCCCATCTTGCGTCCGGGACGCGCCTCGCGCTTGCCGTAGAGATGCAGCCGGACGCCCGGGTCTGCCAGAAGCGCCGGCCATGTATTGGCCTCGTCGCCAAGCAGGTTTCGCATCATCGCCGGACGCAGCACGGCGACATCGCCGAGCGGCAGCCCCATGACGGCGCGCGCCAGTTGCTCGAACTGCGACGTCGCGGCGAAATCCATGGTCCAGTGGCCGGAATTATGAGGCCGCGGCGCCATCTCGTTGGCGATCAGTCGGCCGTCCCTGGTGACGAACATTTCAATCGCCAGCAAACCCGTCAGGTCGAGCCTGGCGATCGCCGCAGCGGTCAGCCGTTCGGCCTCGCCGGCGAGCGCGCCCATGTCCGGCGCCGGCGCGAGGGTCGTTCGCAGGATATGATTCTCGTGGATATTCTCGACCGCCGGATAGCAGGCGACGCGGCCGTCGACATCCCGGGCCGCGATCACCGAGACCTCACGGGCGAAATCGATCAGCCCCTCGGCGATGGACGGCGCCTTGCCGAGCGCGGCCCAGGCGGCTTCGGCTTCGGCCGGGCTTTCGACCCTGACCTGTCCCTTGCCGTCATAGCCGAAGCGGCGGGTTTTCACGATGACCGGCCGCCCCAGCGTCGTCAGCGCCGCAACGATGTCGTCAGCGCTGTCGACCTGATGGATCGGCGCGGTCTCGAAGCCGACGTCCGCGAGAAAAGCCTTTTCCACGAGCCGGTCCTGGGCGGCCGCGAGCGCGGCGGCGTTCGGTCGGGTCGGGCGCGTCTGCGCCAGTTGCCGTAACGCGGCCTCGGGCACGTTCTCGAACTCGACCGTGACGGCGTCGACAGCGTCCGAGAAGCGTTGCAGGGCGACGGCGTCGTCATATTCCGCGACGGTCGTCGCCCATGCGACCTCGCCTGCCGGACAGGGGCTTTCGGGCGCAAAGACATGGGCGCGATAGCCAAGCTTCGCCGCCGCCAGCGCCGTCATGCGGCCCAGCTGGCCGCCGCCCAGAATGCCGAGCACGCCCCCCGGCGGAATTGCGGATGCTTGGCTCAGGACTGGTCCTCCGGCAGGTCGGGCACAGAATCGGTTTGCCGCGCGCGCCAGGCGTTCAGGCGGCCGGCGAGGTCCGGATCGGAGAGCGCCAGGATGGCGGCGGCGAACAGGGCGGCGTTGGCGGCGCCCGCTTCGCCGATCGCGAATGTGGCGACCGGCACGCCCGCCGGCATCTGCACGATCGAGAGCAAGCTGTCGACGCCGTTCAGCATGTGGCTGGGGGCTGGCACGCCCAGAACCGGCAGGCGCGTCATCGCGGCCGCCATGCCCGGCAGGTGGGCGGCGCCGCCGGCGCAGGCGATCAAGACCTTCAGCCCCCGGGTTTCCGCCGACGTCGCATAGGCATAGAGGCGATCCGGCGTCCGGTGGGCCGACACGACTTTCGCCTCATGGGGCACGGCCAGGGTCGTCAGGATGTCGGCGGCGCGGCCAAGCGTCGGCCAGTCGCTGCGGCTTCCCATAATCAAGCCGACCAGGGGGGCATCGGCGGTCATCGGCGCATCCTCGGAGGCGGGCTCGCGGAAAGCGGCGCAGTATATTGCTTCAGACAGCGCCTGCAAGCGTCGGTAGGCCGAATATCTTTACGTAGGCTTAAGGATCATGGCTGTAATAAATCCCAAATAAGCCGAATTGTTTTCGGCGCGAGCGTCTTGGAGATCGACGGGAATGAAGATTACTGCCCGCCCTCAGACCCACCGTGCGACGGCCGCCGGCGGAGTCGGGGCCGCCGCGAGCGCCG
>CALAHN010000052.1 GCA_937891825.1 uncultured Alphaproteobacteria bacterium | reverse complement strand
GGTGAATCACAACCTGCTGATATCGCTCAAACACTTTTCGGTCAGGCTCTCAGAGATCGAACGCTTTGGGAATCCCGAAAATGAGTCTGCCTCACCGCAGGCTGGTATAAGGCCGAGGCCGTGTTCGGATGGGACGATTTCAACGCCCTGCTGGAGCTCGACGTGTGGAGCGGGTTCTCGCTGAACTTGTTGCTCGACGGCGAGAAGGCGCCGCCGGCGGCGTTCTGCCGGTCCGTCGTCGACCGGAACAGGGTCCCGGTAATGCGCCCTGATCCCGAGAAGGTCATGGGGCAGTTACGGCGCGGGGCGTCGGTCGTCCTGAACCAGATCGGCGGGGTCGCGCCAGCCGTCGCCGCCACTGCGGACGGCGTCACAAAGGCGCTCAACGGTCATGGCGACGCGAACCTCTACTATTCCCAGAAGGCGCGGCAGGCCTTCGCCACCCATTGCGACCGGCATGAAGTATTCGCGCTGCAAATCTGCGGCGAGAAGGCGTGGCGGATATACAAGGGCCGCGCCAACGCGCCGATCGAGCATCCGCAGTTCCGGCATATGCCGCCGGCCGAAATTGAGCGGCTGAAAGGCCCGCTCGATCGGGAAATCGTCATGACGCCTGGGGACCTGCTCTATCTGCCGCGCGGCCAGTTTCATGACGCGATCGCGACCAGCGGCGATTCGCTGCATATCTCGTTCGGCTGCCTGACGCCCATGGGCCTTAACCTCATGCAGGACATGGTGATGCGGCTGGTGCAGGATCCGATGTACCGCCAGGACCTGCCGCGCCCGGACGGGCCGCTTGGGCAGGCGGCGTTGCGCGCGCATGTCGACGCGCTCATCAAGCGTTTCGGCGAGCTCCACTCCGGCGAGAAAGGCCTCCGCGTCGCCAACGAGGTGATCCGTGGCTTCCATGCCGGGGTTTCTGGCGCGCAGTACGATATTCCGAACCACCGCGATGCCGGGAAGGCGGCCGCGCCGCCGCAGCGGCGGACTCCCTCAGGTTTGTAAAAAGCCGACGATTTCCTTGGTCCGGTTCAGGATCGGCTGAGCGACGGAACGGCCGCGGTCGGCGCCGCGGGCGAGTTTGCGGTCGATTTCGGCGGGGTCGGCCAGGAGGCGGCGCATTTCCCCCGTGATCGGGCTCATGACCGCGACGGCGAGATCGGCGAGGGCCGGCTTGAACTGGCCGAAGCCCTTGCCGCCGAATTCCTGCAGGACATCGGCTTTCGTCCGGTCCGAGAGCGCCGCATAGATGCCGACTAGATTGGCGGCTTCCGGCCGGCCTTCAAGCCCGGCGATTTCCGTTGGCAGCATTTCCGGATCGGTCTTGGCGCGCTTGATCTTGAGCGCGATGCCATCGGCGTCGTCGGTCAGGTTGATGCGCGACTGGTCGGACGGGTCCGACTTGCTCATCTTCGCGGCCCCGTCGCGGAGGCTCATGACCCGCGTCGCGGCGCCGAAGATCTGCGGCTCGGGCAATGGGAAATAGTCCTGGCCGTACTGGGCGTTGAAGGCGCCCGCGATATCGCGCGCCAGCTCCAGATGCTGCTTCTGGTCCTCGCCGACCGGCACATGGGTCGCGTGATACAGCAGGATGTCGGCCGCCATCAGCACCGGATAGCCATAGAGGCCGAGGCTCGCCTGATCGCGGCGTTTGCCGGCCTTTTCCTTGAACTGGGTCATCCGGTTCAACCAACCAAGCGGCGTCATGGTGCCGAGAATCCAGGCGAGCTCCGCGTGCAGCCCGCCAAGCGCGCTTTGATTGAAGATCGCGCACCTCTCCGGATCGACGCCTGAAGCGATATAGGCCGCCGCCACTTCGCGCGTCGCTCGCGTCAATTCCGCCGGGTCCTGGCGGACGGTGATCGCATGCATGTCAACGATGCAGAAATAGCACTCATAGTCGTGCTGCAAGGCGACCCAGTTCCGGACCGCGCCCAGATAATTCCCGAGATGGAGATTGCCGGTCGGCTGCATGCCGGAAAAAATGCGCTTCATTCGTCTTGGTCGCTCTCGAACGGAGGGGGATCGGAGCGCGTTATCGGGCGGGAGCGGGCGGGACGTCAAGCGCCGCCTGGACCGCGCCGGACTTCCCCGAGCGCCACATCGATGCGCGCGGCGCCGATGACATGGGCGATCAGGAGATACAGCAAGCCGCCGATCAGGCAGACCCCCAACGTCGCGATGAGACGGAGGCTGTCGCCGGCAAGCGGCGCCAGCAGCGGCGGGGCCGCATAGAACAGCGCGCCAGCGAGCGCCGCCGCCGCGAGCCCAAGGCCCGCCAGCCGCCAGAGCGAGCGGGCGTCCGGCGCGTACCAGCCCCGACGCAGCAGCACGGCGCCCAGCCAGACCGCCTGGACCCAGCCTGCCAGCGTCGTCGCCAGCGCCAGCCCGACATGGCCGAGCGGCCCCATCAGCAGGAGCCCGAGCGCGATGTTGAGCGCGACCGATACGCCCGCCGCCCGCGCCGGGCCTTTGGTGTCCGCCCTGGCGAAGAAGGCCGGCGCCAGCGCTTTGGTCAGCACGAAGGCCGGCAGGCCGGCGGCATAGGCCAGGAGGGCGGAGGCGGTCGCGGCCGCGTCGGCGTCGGTGAAGGCGCCGCGCTCGAAGAGCGCCCGGACGAGCAACTCCGGTATGGCGATGGCGGCGGCGGCGGCGGGCAGCGTCAGCCAGAGGGCTAGCTCGACCGCACGGGCGAGGCTCGCCCTGGCCGCCGGCTCGTCGCCCGCCTGGGCCTCCCGTGAAAGCTGCGGCAGCAGCGCCACGCTCAGGCCGACGCCGATCACCCCAAGCGGCAACTGGTACACCCGGTCGGCGTAATAGAGGTGGCTGATGGCGCCGACCGAAAGCAGCGACGCCAGTTGCGAGCCGACGAAGATGTTGATCTGGGTCGCGCCGGCTGCGAGGACGCCGGGCGCCATCAACCGCCCCAGCCGCTTGACGCCAGCCGTCAGGCGCGGGCGCTTAAGGCGGATGTCATATCCGGCGCGGCGGGCGGCGATCACGACCATCAGCAATTGCGCGACGCCCGCGATCGTCACGGCCGCCGCCAGCACATGCCCCGGCGATCTGCCGAGGTCCGCGAAGCCAAGCAACGCTGTGATCGCGATGAGGTTGAGCAGCACGGGCGCAGCGGCGGCGGCGGCGAACTTGCCGACGCCGTTCAGGACAGCGCCGACCAGCGCCATCAATGTCATCAGCGCCAGATAGGGAAACGCCAGCCGCGCCATTTCGACTGTCCGCTGGAACTGCGCCGCGTCGTCGACGAAGCCCGGCGCGAGGGCCGCGACCAGCGCCGCCATGAAGACTTCCGCCACCGCCGTCGTCAGAATGGCGGCGACAATGACGACCGCCAGCGCTTCTTCCGCCGTTCGGCGGGCGGCTGCGGGGCCGGACTGGGTCAGCGCCTCGGCGAACATCGGCGTGAAGGCGGCATTGAACGCGCCTTCCGCGAATAGGCGGCGGAACAGGTTCGGCAGCCGGAAGGCGACGAAGAACGCATCGGCGATCGGACCGGCGCCCAGGGTGGCGGCGATCAGGAGATCGCGGACAAATCCCAGGATTCGGCTTATGAAGGTAAAGAAGCCGACAGTCGCGGCGGAGCGGAGCAGGTTCATGGGTCCATCCATACCCCCTGGAACGGATGACGGATACGGCGATGATGCGTCGACATTGGGGCAGCCCGAGCTCGCGGCCGCAATCGCGCAGAATGGCCGGCGCGCAGCGCTGCTGACCCTGGGCGGCATCGACGCGGACGCCGCGGCGAACGCCTGTGCGCCCTTGCTGCGAAGCGCCGACGCTTCGGCCGTGATCGCCCATAATCGCTATGTCGTCTTCGCGCCGCATCTGCGGGAAACCGGCGGGGCGGCGGACCTGGCGGCGCGCATGCTGGCGGCCTTGCCGCCGGGCGCCCGCGCCGATGCGGCGATCGGGATAGCGCTGGCGCCGGACGACGCCCATGAATGGTCGGCCTTGCTGGCGGTCGCCGAGGGGGCGCTCGGCCGGGCCGTCGGCTATGTGGACGGGCGGTTCGCGTTCGCCGACGCGGCGCGGGATGCGCGCTGGCGGATCGGCCCGCTGCTGGCCGGCGCCATCGCCGATGCGCTCGCGGGCGGGCAGTTTCATCTGGTCTATCAGCCTGTCGTCCGGCTCAGCGACGGCGTCCAGGTCGGGGCGGAGGCGCTGATCCGCTGGCCGCGCCCCGGCGGGGAGACCTGGCCGCCGGCCGTGTTCATCCCGGAAGCCGAGCGCCGGGGCCTGATCGAGCCGATCACCGGCTGGACCTTCCGGGCGGCGGTCGCGGAACTGGCGGCGGCAGAGGCGTCGGGGGCGGGAGATTTCTCGATCGGCGTCAATCTCTCTGCGGCGATGCTTGGCCTGGGCGCCGCCGATCTCGTCCGCGACGTGCTCTCCAAGGCGCCGGTCGACCCCGCGCGCCTGATGGTCGAGATCACCGAGACCGCTGATTTTCTGGATGAGCCGGCGGCCCTGGCGGACGTCGCGGCCATCCGCGCGCTTGGCTGCGGCGTCGCCATCGACGATTTCGGCGCCGGGCGGGCGTCGCTTGGCTATGTCGTCAAGCTACCGGCGAACCGGATCAAGCTGGATGCGAGCCTGATCGCCGCGGTCGCGACCGATCCCCGCGCGCGGGCGGCGATCGCCGCGACTGCGCGGCTCGCGGCCGAGATTGGGGCAGATGTCGTCGCCGAGGGCGTGCAATCGGCGGCCGCGGCCGCTGACCTGGCGACGCTTGGCGTCGGCCTGGGGCAGGGGCAGTTTTATGGCGCGCCGGGGCTGAAAGCCAAGGCCTGGCCGCGCGCGGGTTGACAAGCAGAGCCTCAAACCGCTAGGGAAGCGCCACTCCCGACGACGTGGATCGACCTTTTCGCAGAGGACGGTCCCGGCGACGCTGTGCGTTCGCCTATCGGGACAAAAAGAAACCTAAGTAATAGGAAAGCATTGGCATGGCGAAACGCGAAAACGCGAAGTACAAAATTGACCGCCGTCTCGGCGTCAATCTGTGGGGGCGGCCTAAGAGCCCCTTCAACAAGCGGGAATACGGCCCGGGCCAGCATGGCCAGCGCCGGAAAAAAGTTTCCGACTACGGCGTTCAGCTGCGCATGAAGCAGCAGTTGAAAGGCTACTACGGCAATATCTCCGAGAAGCAATTCCAGCGCTACTACCATGAAGCCGACCGCCGCAAGGGCGACACCGGCGAAAACTTGATTGAGCTGCTCGAGCGCCGCCTCGATGCGGTCGTGTACCGCATGAAGTTCGTGCCGACGGTGTTCTCCTCCCGTCAGGTCGTCAACCATGGCCATGTCAAGGTGAATGGCAAGCGCGTCAACATCCCGTCCTATCAGATCAAGGACGGCGACGTCGTCGAGCTGAGCGAGAAGGCCAAGACCATGGCTCTGGTGCTGGAGGCGATTCAGTCGTCCGAGCGCGAAGCGCCGGATTACGTCGAAGTCGACTACAACGCCCTTAAGGGCACCTTCGTGCGCGGCCCGAAACTGGCTGACGTGCCATATGGCGCGCAGATGCAACCGAACCTCGTCATCGAGTATTACTCGCGCTGATCCGAGGTCCAGACCAACCAATGCGGCGGCCTGTTCGATAGACGGACAGGCCGTTCCGCGTTTCAAGGAGCCACTTTCATGGCGATCGAACGTACGCTCTCGATCATCAAACCGGATGCGACGCGCCGGAATCTGACAGGCAAGATCAACGCCCGCTTCGAGGAAAAGGGCCTGCGGATCGTCGGGCAGAAGCGGCTGCAACTGACCCGCGCCCAGGCGGAGGCGTTTTACGCCGTTCACAGCGAACGTCCGTTCTTCAACGACCTCTGCGAATTCATGATCTCCGGTCCGGTGGTCGTTCAGGTCCTTGAAGGCCCGAACGCGGTGCAGGCGAACCGGGACATTATGGGCGCCACCAACCCGGCGAATGCTGAAGCCGGCACGATCCGGAAGGACTTCGGCGAATCCATCGAAGCCAACTCCGCCCACGGTTCGGACTCGGCCGAGAATGCCGCGATCGAAATCTCCTTCTTCTTCGCCCAGATGGAAATCGTCGGCTAAATCTGACGACAGATCTAATCGAACTTTAGCACTTAAAGCGCCGGTCCTGTTGGGCCGGCGTTTTCGTATTTGGCCGGGATGCGAGCGACAGCCGTTCCAACGGGCGGAAATTTTTGTCAGCCCCTTCTCAAATCAGATTGACAGATTATACCAATTTGCATTGATCAGAACCCGTGAGCCCATTGCCGACATCCGATGCT
>CALAHN010000051.1 GCA_937891825.1 uncultured Alphaproteobacteria bacterium | reverse complement strand
AGTGGTAGACTTTTGCGCCGCCAATTGGCTGGTTTTTACGCCGCCGTTGACACGTACGTGCTTAGTGATGGAGCGTTGATCCGCTCAGGATGGCTTATTACGCATTCGCCAGTAAAGCGAAAATGTCTGCCTGGAGCATCCGGGCAGTTGGATCTATGAACGGAGGTTGGGATGTCACTTTCCATTGCATCGCAAATCGGGCCGCAATTGCCGCTGCTGCGCCGCCATGCGCGGGCGCTCACGGGGTCGCAGGTCAGCGGCGACGCAGTCGTGCGCGCCATGCTTGAAGCGCTGGCCTCGGGCGAGCCATTGCTCGATCAGCGGCTCCCGACGCGGCTCGGCCTCTATCGGGCATTCCATCTTGTCTGGAGCAGCGCTAGCGGCGAGCCGCGGCCGGGCGTCCATGGCATAGCGCTTGCGGGATTGCCGAATTGCTTCGACGACCGCCTCGCCGAGGTGACGCCGCTCAGCCGCGAAGCGTTCCTGTTGAACGCCATGGAAGGCTTTTCCGCCAGCGATGTCAGCGTGATCATGGGCGTCGATGCCGATCGTGCGGCGGCGTTGATCCAGCAGGCGTTCGACGAGATCGCACTCCAGACCCGCACGCGCGTCCTCATTATCGAAGACGAACCGCTCATCGCGATGGATCTGCAGCATATCGTCGAGGCCATGGGCCATACTGTGATCGGCATAGCGCGGACCCATGGCGAAGCGCTCAAGCTCTGTGACAGGCAGACGCCTGGCCTGATCCTGAGTGATATCCAACTCGCCGACGGATCGAGCGGCCAGGAGGCGACGATCGAATTGCTCAAGCGCTGCGACGCTCCGGTGATCTTCATCACGGCATTTCCCGAGCGCCTGTTGACGGGCGAGCGGGCCGAGCCCGCATTCCTGATCAGCAAGCCATTCAACGACAGCACGGTTCAGGCGGCAATCTCCCAGTCGCTCTTTTTCAATACCGCATCATTGGTTGCGGCCTGATCCGACTTTTCGAAATCGATCAATCTGACCGCTCTCAGGCATCCCCGCCTGAGAGCGGTTTCGATCTAGGCGGCGATGCTCCTAAGCATCCAACCGGCGGTCTCATGAAACGCGATGCGCGCTACGATCAGGTCGTGAGTGGCGAAGTCCCGGCATTCCTCCGCCGCTTCGGCCGCATCGCGCATTCGATTGGCGATAGCTGTGTGATCGGCCTCAAGGGCCGCGAGCATCGTCTCGGCGGTTGCGGGCCCATTCAACTCGTCGATGCAAGCCTTGGCCTGCATGTCATGAAAGCTCATCGGAGCTGCGCGGCCGATAGAGCGGATCCGTTCCGCCAAGGCGTCGATCGCGTCGAAGAGATCCTCATACTGTTCTTCGGTCATTTTATGAATGCCGAAGAAAATCGGGCCGACGACGTTCCAGTAAACCGCATGGGTCTTCACCATCAGGACATAGCTGTCTGCCAGCGCCGACTCAAGGCCGCTTGCAAGGCTATCCAGCTTGTCCTTCGCGATGCCGGCTTTCGGATCGACCGCATCGGCCACCGGCTTCAATTTTGCTGTCATTCTTGGTCTCCTATTCTGGGGACGGCATGAGGGACGTTAATCCGCCCGCCGCAGATCGGCTTACTCTGTAGGTTGAACGGCGCCAGGCCCTTCCGGTTCCCCGAAACCGTTGCCGATTGGAAATTTATGATGCTCGATGCGATCAGGGCCTGGTTCGATGGGGGCAATTGGGCGACGCATGGCGACAATCCCGCGTCCCATGCGTCGCTGATCTCCTGACCGCGGCGGCCTGGCTTGCGGTCGCAATTGCGCTCGCAAGCTTCGCCGTCCGGCGTATGGGCTTGGATCGACAACTTAAGGCGCTGCTGCTGCTGTTCGCGCTTCTCATGATTGCCGCCGCCGTCACGGATCTGCTCGGCGCCGCGGCGGCATGGTTTCCTGTCTTTGGCCTTGAGGGGCTGTCGAAAGCAGTGACAGCGGCGCTCTCGGTCGTGATGGCGGCCCTGATCTGGCTGCTTGTCCCGAATGTCCTGGCGGCGGCGGCGGGCCGGGCGCTTACGGCGGCGGAATCCGACCTGCGCGCCCAATCCGAGCGGCGCGCCGCCGCCGTCGCCCGGCTGAAGACGACGCGGGCCGAGCTTCGGGAGCTTGTTGCGGAGCGGACGGAGGAACTGACAAACCGGACTGCCTTGTTCGAGGCGGCCCTTGGCGGCTCCCAGATCACGACATGGCTGCAGGATGCCGACCTCCGCTACCAGTGGATCCAAAACCCGCGGCTGGGGATGTCCGCCAAGGACTTTATTGGCCGTACCGACGATGAGTTGTTCTCCGAGGCGCTGAATAACAGCATCGTCCCGGCGAAGCTTGCGGTGCTAGCGGGCGCCAAGCAGCGCGTCGTCGAGTTGACCATTGACGACGGTCCGGACCAGGGCGCGCATTTTCGGATTACGATCCTGCCGAAACTTGGCAAGGACGGCGCGATCGAAGGCGTCCTCGGGGTCGCCGTGGATCTGACCGAACGGCACATGTTCGAATTGCGGCTGGCGTCGATCCTGGCGGAGAATCAGCGCCTCAACAGGCGTTTCAATCTGGCGCTGCGCGATACGACGATCACGCCGTTCGAGCAGGACGAGCACCTTGTCTACACATGGGCGAGCAACGCGCCGAAGCGCATCGCCGGCGGCGGCTGGCTTGGACGCACCGATAGCGAGATCTTCCCTAGCGACGCAGCCGCCCGTCTCAATGCGCTGAAGCGCGAGGCGCTGGCAAGCGGCGCCAGCTTGAGCGCCGAATTTACAACGACGCTCAAGCCAGCGGAGGAAGACGGCGAGACGACGGCGGACCGGCGACTGGTCTTCTCGCTCCATACCGAAACGCTTGCCGGCGCCGGGGGGTCGGGTCCGCGTCTGTCCGGCGTCCTGATCGACATTACCGAGCTCCGCGCCCGGGAGGAGAATACCCGCCTCCTGATGCGCGAGGTGACCCACCGTTCGAAGAATCTGCTCGCGGTGGTCCAGTCGATGGCTAGGCAAACGGCGCGGCGGATCGAAGACCCGGCCCAGTTTGTCGAGTTGTTCAGCGGCCGCCTTCAGGCGATGGCGACGTCCCATGATCTGCTGGTCCACGGCGCGTGGCGCGGCGTCGATCTCGAAGCGTTGCTGGCGGCGCAGTTCGCGCAGTTCTTCGGCGACGAAGCGCGTCGCTATAGCCTATCCGGGCCGCCGGTCGAGTTGACGCCTGATATCGGCCAAAGTCTGGGCATGGCGATCCACGAGCTCATCACGAATGCCGCGAAGTATGGCGCGCTGAGCGGCGAAGTGGGCAGGGTGTCGGTCGATTGGCGCATCGATGCGGCAGAGGGCGATCTGCAGATAGCGTGGCGTGAAAGCGACGGCCCGCCCGTGACGCCGCCGGCGCAGACCGGGTTCGGCACCATGCTGCTGAAGAACCTGATCGAGAGCGGCATGGGCGGAAGTTTGAGCTTCCACTACGCAATAACGGGTTTTGCCTGCGAAATCGTCGCGCCGATGGCGAAGATCGCGGTCGATGTTTCTACCGGCTCTGCATCGCCAAGACGCTAGGTCGCCAGGACGTCAACGAGCACGGGTCTCTCGTAGATCTGAGCGCGCCATGTTCTATCTTATTGATAGCGATCAAATTATCCAACCTTAGGCGATTCCGCCTAAGGTTGGTTTGATCTAGGCGCGCGCCCGATTTCCGCCGGGACCCGCGAGGATCCAGATGATGATGCCGACCAGGGGCAGAACCAGGATCAACAGGATCCACAAGACCTTCGCGCCGGTCGATGCGCCGCTGCCCATAATCTTGACGATGGCGTAGATGTCGACAATCAGCAGAAGCAGACCGAGAATGCCGGTGATTTCGATGCCCATGGCTATGGCCCCAGTTTCAATTGCGCTTGGCGATTGAATGCCTCAAACGGGCAAATGTTCCGGGGAGCATACGATTTAAGTCGGGTCGGACGTGCGCCCCGACCGGCCGCGACCGGCGTTAATGCTTCAATTTCGACCCGCAGGCGTCGTCCAGCGACATACCCATATATGAAGGAAAGCTGGCGACGCCTGGCCGATGGTCGGCGAAAAAATTGTCGCTGTTTCCGGAACTATTCGTCTGCTGCAGCATTTATAGGCTGAACAAGCAAGCGGATGTGGCTGTAAATCGCAAAAATCCGCGTGCGATATCTTAGTGAATATAGGAGTTCAAGATGAAAAATCTTCGTCTGTTTTTAGGCGCGTCCGCCATCGCTTTGGTCGCCGCCACTCCGGCGCACGCCATGTTTGGCTACGACGTGGCTGAAGTCCGCGACATGCAGATCGACGGCATCACCTTCGAACGCCATCTGGCGCGCGAATATCAGAGCTTCGCGCTGTACGAGGCGGACCGCATGGTCGATTGGATCGATGCGGACCATTTCGCCGCAAAGGCGCTCGCCGCAAATAACGGCAGTAGGCCATTGCCTGAAAGGACCGAAGACTGGAACCTCGACGCCAGCGATGCGGCCGAGCTCTCCGTGGCGCGGACGTCCTTGATGGCGGCGTTCGACAATGGCGCGCGCGAGACCCACCCCGACGGCGCGGCGCGGGCGCAGGCCAACTTCGACTGCTGGATGGAACAGCAGGAAGAAGACTGGCAGACCCGGCACATCAATGCCTGCAAGCAGGCATTCTATGCCGCGCTCGCCGGTCTGACGCCCGAACCGGTCGCGCAAGCGCCGGCGCAGTTCAAGCGGATCGAGGAAGGCGCGGTGCTCTACTTCGACCACGATAGCGACGCGCTGCGCATGGAAGCGCGGACGACCCTCGCGACGCTTGCCCAACAGATGCGCGACGACCAGGAAATTGGCGTCACCGTCACCGGTCATGCCGATCGGTCGGGCGCCGCTGACTACAATCAGGATCTTTCCAGGCGTCGGGCCCAAACCGTCGTCGCGGCATTGCGTAACCTGGGCATCGCCGAACTGGGCGAGGTCGACCGGCTCGATACCGAAGCGCGCGGCGAAGCAGCCCCCGCTGTGGCGACAGGCGATGGCGTGCGCGAACAGGCCAACCGTCGTGTCGTCGTTCAAGTCTTTGCGCGGGAACGTGCTGGCGCAATGGCGAGCGCCGGGCGGACCAACTAGGTCAACCCGCCTTCTGACAGCGACGTCAGAAGGCGCATCGGTTGATCGACATCAATCAGGCAAAGCAGGGAACCATGCGCTCGCCTGAGCGCGCCTTGCTCCAGAGCCCCATTCGGTCGCCAGTGCAATCAAGCATCAGGCGCCCGCGTGCGGGGCGGCTATAATACAACCAGGAGTATTCCTATGACGAAAACAATGACCTATCGTAATGTCGGCATCGCCGCCGTTCTGGCGCTGTCCCTCGGAGCGTGTTCGGGCATGAGCACCACCCAGCAGCGCACGGTTTCCGGCGGCGCGATCGGCGCTGGCGTCGGCGCTCTCGGCACTGTCGTGACTGGCGGTTGCGTCGCTTGTGGCGCTGCGGTCGGCGCTGGCGTCGGCGCGGCCGGCGGCTATATCTACGACCGTCTCGAAAAATCCGACAAAGATTAAATTCGATGTCGGCTTGAACGGACCTTCAGAAAAGGATTAGCGCCATGCTTGGTTGGGCTCTCACTTTCTTCATCGTCGCGATCCTCGCCGCCGTACTGGGCTTTGGCGGCATCGCGACGGCGGCGGCAGGCATTGCGGAAATTATCTTCTTCATCGCCCTGGTCCTGCTCGCGATCACGATCGTCACGCACCTGGTGCGTGGCCGACGCTAAATCCGGTCCCCCCCAACTGCTTCGCTACGGAGCAGTCGGCCCGGAAAAAAGCGCGCCGGCCTTGGTCAAGCACCCTCCCCCCACCAAGGCCCGCCCGCTTTTGCAGCCGACCTCGAGCGCAGGGGATATGCCCTGCCTCGGGGTCGGTTTCGCGTTTTGCGGAACGACAACTCCGCAAGGGGCGCGTTTCGCCCTGGCGAGCGAACGTTGCTCGCATGGATTGCGGGCGATCGAGCAGCGTCACCGCGGAACCGCTTGAGCCAGTCGATTGAATGCATTGATCTGGAAGATGGACATTGACCGATAAGCCGACGCCTATAGCGAGATCCAGCATCAGGCGTGAAATTGTCGGCATTCGCCGCACCTTGATTTTTCTCGCGCTGGCGATGCTGTTTGCGATTCTGTTCTTCGCGAAAGACCTCTTCGTGCCGATTACCGGCGCTATCGTCCTGGCGTTCGTTCTGAGGCCGATTGCGCGAGCGATGGGCCGTATCGGCATTCCGCCCGTTGTCAGCGCCGCAGCGATTGTGCTCGTCCTGGCGGCGGCGATCGTCGCCGGATTCTATCTGCTTTCGGAACCTGCAGCGCAATGGCTGAGCGAGGCGCCTAACATCGCCAGGCAGGTGGAGTTCAAGTTTCGCGACCTGATTCAGTCCGCAAGCGCTGTCGGCGACCTTGGCAAGCAGGTCAAGGAACTGGCGGAGGGCGGCGACGCGGTGAATATCCGCGAGGTCGTCGTCAGGGAGCCGGGCCTGTTGACCCGGGCGGCCTCCGGCGGCGCAAACATGGCTTTCAGCCTCCTGGTCGCCGTGGTGCTCTTGTACTTTCTGCTGGCGACGGCGGACATGCTGCTGGAAAAATCCGTTCAGCTTTTGCCGCGATTGAACGACAAGGTGCGGGCTGTCCGGGTCGCGCGTGAGATTGAACGCGAAATCTCCTTCTATCTCTTCACGGTGACGATCATCAACTTCTGCCTTGGCGCGTCGGTCGCCGGCGCCTTGTTTCTGGTCGGTATGCCCAACCCCATCTTGTGGGGTCTTGTAGCGATGTTGCTGAATTTCCTGCCCTATATCGGCTCCATTCTCGGCGCCCTGATCATCTTCGCCGTGTCCGTGGTGAGCTTCGATACGGCAATGGATGCAGCGGCGCCGCCCTTGATCTATCTGGCGCTGACGTCGCTGGAAGGGCATTTCATTACGCCCATGGTGCTCGGCCGCAGACTGGATATGAACCCTGTCGCGATCTTCCTGAGCGTCGCGCTCTGGGGCTGGCTTTGGGGGCCGGCCGGCGTCGTGCTGGCGGTGCCGATGATGCTGATGCTGAAGATTGCCGCCGATCATATCGAGCAATGGGGCGTGTTGAGCGCTTATCTCTCGGCACGGTCGTCCTCGAAGGCGTGATAAGCGCAGGCCCGCAATAAAGCTGCAGGCCATAGGAACTTTCTGGCGGCTTCCGGGGTTAAGGCTAAGAGCGACGCCGATTGACGCTCGCGCCGAGAACGCTATGGCGCTGCTCGTTCAGAGCGGCGGCTGCTTCTCGCATGTGTTCAGTCCGACGCAGGCGCCCTTCAGGCGCTATTGCGAAACCCCCGTGGAGGAGAACGATATGTCGACGACATCTACAACTGGCGCCCAGGCCGCTGATAGCAAAGGGAATGCCGACCGTCAGAAACTTGAGGACGAGGTCAAGGAACTCCGGTCCATGCTTCACGAATTGGGCAAGACCGTCGGCGATATCGGTCGGAACGAAGCCGCTTCGTTCCAATCGAAGGTTAAACACGAAGCGCAGCGCGCCGCGGACGCCTCCAGGGATGCGATGCATGCCGTCGGCGATCGCACTGAAGCGATGGGCAAGGACGTCGGCGATAGCGTGAAGAAGCATCCCTTCGCCGCGGTCGGCATTGCGCTTGGCGTCGGTTTCCTCGCTGCTCTGGTGATGCGTCGCTAGGAGCCGACTGTGCTTCGTTTCGCGTTATCGGCGCTGACCTCGCTTGGCCTGAGGGCTAAGGGCAGGCAATTGAAGGCCATGGCGATCGGTTATGGGATCGCCATTGCTTTTGGCCTGTTGGCGTGCGGCTTCCTGGTGCTGGGGCTCTGGGTATTCCTATCCAAAGCTGTCGGCCCCGGCTGGGCTGCGCTCATCTTGAGCGCCATCGCCGCGACAGGGGCCGGGGCTGCAATCCTTTGGACCCGTCGCAGCGCTGACCGGGCCCGACCGCCGCCAGCGAACGCCATCGCCGAGCGCGCCCTCATTGCCGGCGCCGTCACGATCGCGGCTCGGGCCTTGAGTTCACGAACGGCGCTTGGCGTCGGCGCCGTCGGCGCGCTGGCGCTCTATTTTATCCTGAAAGGCGGCGGCGACAATTCTGATGAAGTATAGTCGAAGATTGATGTTGTATGGTTTTATGCAGGCGGTAAAGTCGGAATAATTCATTTATTACAGTTTCTCCGGTTGAGAATAATGCCATCCGGCAGCGGCTGTCGCGCCGAACCGGCAGCCGACCGCACGGCGACATATTGGCCGTTTGCCGGCAGCTGCTTGCCCGCGCCTCGTGACGCTTCTGGCGGCGCCGAAGTGCATCGCCGCTGTGCAGGCGGCGAGGGCGGGTTCGGCTTGCCGCGGTTCCGCGAGATGGCATGAACCTTGCTGCGACTACCGGGCGCGCCGGCAATGCGGCTAAGCTTTCCGGCGCGTCGCCCCTTGTGGCGGCGTCGTCCTGCAGCAACAGCCATCGAAAGCTCGCCCCATGAAAAAGCCCAAAGTCGCCATTATCGGTACCGGCGGAACGATCGCGTCGGTCGGCAAGACGCCGCTCGATATCCTGGATTATGCCGCCAACAAGCAGATGCTGCATATCGAGGCGATCCTGGCGCTCTTCCCGGAAGTCCACGAGGTCGCCGACGTGCTGCCGGTTCCCTACAAGGCGATCCCGAGCCCCGACATGGGGTTCGTCCAGTGGCGCGAGCTTGTCGAGAAGATCGACGCGGTCGCAGCGGCGCATCCGGATCTCGATGGCTTTGTCGTCACCCACGGCACGGCGTCGCTCGAAGAAACCGCCTATGCCCTCCACCTGACCGTCAAGACCGATCTGCCTGTCGTCGTCGTCGGTTCGCAGCGCCCGAATAGCGCGCTTTCGACCGACGCCGGCTTCAATCTGGTGAACGCCATCCGCACCGCCGGCGCGCCCGCGGCGCGCGGCATGGGGGTGCTGACCCTGTTGAATGACGAAATTCAATGCGCCCGCGAAGTCACCAAGACATCGACTTTTCGCATGCAGACCTTCCGGACGCCGGACTTCGGCTGCCTCGGCCATGCCGACGGCGACGAGGTCGTGTTCTATCGAAGCCCGCTCCGGCGGCGGGCGCCGGATACGGAGTTCGATATCCGCAGGCTGGAGACATTGCCGCGGGTCGATATCGTGTATTCCTATTGCGATTCCGATGGGACCGCGGCCCGGGCCTTTGTCGAAGCTGGCGCTGCCGGCATCGTTTCGGCGGGCTTCGCGCCAGGCTTCTGCGGCCCGGGCGACGCCGAGATCCTGAAGGCGGCGGCGGAAGCAGGCGTCATCGTCGTCCAGTGCACCCGCGCCGGCAGCGGCCGCACCTTCAAAAGCACGAAAATGACGGAATATGGATTCCTGGCCGCCGACAATCTGAACCCGCAGAAAGCCCGCATCCTCCTGGCCCTCGCCCTGACCCGGACCCAGGACCCGGCTGAGATCGAGCGGATGTTCGCGACATATTAGATCGGCTGATCCCCTCTTGGGCGCTTCCCGCCCAAGAGGGATTTGACCTACGCGGCGCTTTTAACGTCCGCGCGGCATTGCATGAGCGGCTGAATGTGGCGGCCGAACTGGTCCATGCCGATCAGGAAGTCGTCGAAGGTCAACATGACCCCGCGTAGCCCCTGCACTTCGGCCAGGCGGTCGAGTTGGGCCGCGACCGTCGCGTAGGAACCGATGAAGGTCGCGATATTGGTCGGAAGATTGTTCTGCTCCGTCGACATCCGGCCGGCGGTCGAATGGGCTTCCGCCCGCTTGTCGGCGCTCGCTTGACCGTCCCGCCACGCGATTGCGTCAAGATCGACGCCTTGCTTGTAGAGCTCCCATTTGGCATTGGCTGCTTCATCGGTCGCGTCGGCGATGATCATGATGAGCGCCAGCGCCCCGACGGTCCGGCCGGATGCGACGGTCGCGGCGTTCAGGCGGTCGACCTGGGCGCGGAGGCCGGCGGCCTGATCCTTGCTGCCGCCGCTCAGAAAATTGTAGTCCGCGTAACGCGCGGCGAAGGCCATCCCGGCATTGCTTTGCCCGGCTGAGATGATTTCGATCGGCTGCGCGGGCTTCGGCAGCAGACGGCAGTCGTCCATCGTGAAGAACTGCCCCTTGAGGTCGGAAGCGCCGGTCGACCAGAGGTCGCGCATGACCTGAACATACTCGGCGCAGTAATCGTAGCGATGCTCGAAATGCTGCTCGCCGGGCCAGAGCCCCATTTGCGCATATTCCGCTTTCTGCCAGCCGGTGACGACGTTCACGCCGAAGCGGCCGGGCGCGATGCTGTCGATGGTGACGGCCATGCGAGCGACGATGGCGGGCGGCAGGGTCAGCACGGCCGCGGTCGCGAACAGCTTGATTCGCTTCGTGATCGCGGCGAGACCCGCCATCAACGTAAAGGATTCCAAGTTATAGTCCCAGTATTCGCTTTCCCCGCCAAAGCCGCGCAGCTTGATCATGGAGAGCGCAAAGTCGAAGCCATAGGCCTCGGCCTTTTCGATGACGGCGCGGTTCAACTCGAATGTCGGCTTGTACTGCGGCGACGTTTTCGAGATGAGCCAGCCGTTGTTGCCAATCGGCAGAAACACGCCAATCTCCATATCGCGCTCCAATCCGGGTCCATGCACAAACTCGGCATCATGGCGGCCTGAGAGCCTGACCGAAAAGTGTTTGAGCGATATCAGCAGGTTGTGATTCACCG
>CALAHN010000050.1 GCA_937891825.1 uncultured Alphaproteobacteria bacterium | reverse complement strand
TAAAATCATCGCCGCCAGAAAACGAGGGTTCCAAACGTTGGAATCAATCCACTAGCTGGCGTGACGTCTTTCATGTCGGCAAGGGCTGTGTCGAGTTCTGCGGCCATATCGTCCGGCAATTCTGCAACGCTGAGCGCGACGCGATCATCCAAGGGTTTGAACCGCTCAGTCATAGCCATCACCTCCCTTTGCGGCGAAAAGCCTCCTCAGAGCCCCGCCATCGCCTGTTCCAGATCGCGGATCAGGTCGGCGGCGGTTTCGAGGCCGATGGAGAGGCGGATGACGTCCGGCCCGGCGCCGGCCGCCGTCGCCTGAGCTTCGGTCAATTGGCGGTGGGTCGTCGAGGCCGGGTGCAGGATCAGGCTCTTGGTGTCGCCGATATTCGCCAGATGCGAAAAGAGATCGCAGGCCTCGACCAGCTTCAGGCCGGCCGCGTACCCGCCCTTGACGCCGAAGGTGAAGACGCTGCCGGCCTTGCCGCCGAGATATTTCTCCGCCCGCGCCTTGTAGGGGTTGCCGTCGAGGCCTGCATAGGAGACCCAGGCGACCTTTGGGTGCGCGTTCAGGAAGGCGGCGACCTTGGCCGCGTTCTCCACATGACGCTCCATCCGGATCGGCAGGGTCTCCGCCCCGCTGATCGCGAGGAAGGCGTTCATCGGCGCCATGGCGGGGCCGAGATCGCGCAAGCCCACGGCATGGCCGTGCACCGTCAGCGCCAGGTCGCCGAAGGTCTCGTAGAAGACGAGGCCGTGATAGGCGGGTTCGGGCTTGGTCAGGCTCGGGAACTTGTCGTTCTGGGCCCAATCGAATTTGCCGCTGTCGACGACCATGCCGCCCATCGCCGTGCCATGGCCGGAAATGAACTTCGTCGTCGAGTGGATCACGATATCGGCCCCCCACTCGAACGGCCGGCAGAGATAGGGCGAGGCCATGGTGTTGTCGACGATCAGCGGCACGCCGGCGCCATGTGCGAGGCTGGCCAGGGTCTCCAGGTCCGAGATGACGCCGCCCGGATTGGCGAGGCTTTCGCAGAAGAGCGCCTTCGTCGTCGGCTTGGCGAGGGCTTCGCGGACAGCGTCCAGATCCTCGGCGTCGACCATATCGCAGTCCCAGCCGAATTTCTTGAAGGTCCGGCTGAACTGGGTGACCGACCCGCCATAGAGCTTGTTCGACGCGACGAAGCTTGCGCCCGGCGCCATCAGCGTGAACAGCGCCAGCAATTGCGCGGCATGGCCGGATGCGGTCGCGATCGCGCCGCGCCCGCCTTCAAGCGCCGCCACCCGCTCCTCCAGCACCGCGACGGTCGGATTGCCGAGGCGGGAATAGATGTAGCCATAGGTCTGGAGATTGAAGAGCGATGCGGCCTCGTCGGCGCTGTCGAAGACATAGGACGTGGTCTGGTAGATCGGCGTCGCGCGGGCGCCGGTCGCGGGGTCGGGCGCGGCGCCGGCATGGATCGCCAGGGTCTCGAAACCGTAGAAGGCGTTCTGGCTCATCGGGTCATGCTCCCAGTTTGCGGCGTTTGGCGCTGATGATGCCGGAATTGACGCCGGACCAGCCGATTTCGCCGCAGAGGCTGGCATACTCAATCTTGGGGCAGCGGTTCATCACGACCTTGAGGCCAGCCGCCTCGGCCCGCGCGGCGGCGGCGTCATTACGGACGGTCAATTGCATCCAGACGACCTTGGCGCCGATGACGATGGCGTCATCGGTGACCGCCCCGGCGGCTTCCGAATTTCGGAAGATGTCGACCATGTCGACCGGCTCCGGCAGGTCCTGCAGCCGCCCATAGACGGTTTCGCCCAGGATCTCCTGGCCCGCGACGCCGGGATTGACCGGCAGCACCCGGTAGCCCTTCGACTGGAGGTACTTCATCACGAAATAGCTCGGCCGGTTCCAGTTCGGGCTGGCGCCTGCCATGGCGATGGTCTTCACTTGGGCGAGGATGTCGCGGATATAGTCGTTTGAGTAGGCATCGTGGTTCATGGCTGCGGTCCAGGCTTCCCGGTTCAGGCGTCCGACCCTAGCCCAAGCCAGGGGATCGACGCCACAGGGGATGCGGCCCCGCAAATGAAGGAAAGAGTGATGGCCAAACGGACGCTTGCGGGGAAAGTCGCCTGGATCACGGGCGGCGGCACGGGCATCGGGGCCGGCGGCGCGGCGGCGCTGGCGGCGGCGGGGGCGACGGTCGTGCTTTCGGGCCGGCGCATCCAGCCGATCGAGGCGATCGTGGACCTGCTAACCGGCCAGGGCTTCACGGCCGAGGCGATCCAACTGGATGTCGCCGACGCGGAAGCTGTCGCGGCCGCGGCCAAGGGCATCGAGGCGCGCCACGGCCGCCTGGATATCCTGGTCAACAGCGCCGGGATCAACACAGCCGAGCGGCGGTTCGCCAACATGACGCCCGCCGCCTTCAAGCAGGTCGTCGACGTCAACCTGAACGGGACCTACAACTGCATTCAGGTGGCCTTGCCCTTGCTGCGGGCGGCAGGCGACGGGCTTGTGGTCAATATCTCCTCCTGGGCCGGCAATCACATCAATTACCTGACCGGCCCCGCCTATACCGCCAGCAAGTTCGGCGTCGGCGGCATGACGGAAATCCTGAATATCGAGGAATTCCAGAACGGCGTTCGGGCGACCGTCGTCTACCCGGCCGAAGTCGCGACGCCGATCCTCGACAGCCGACCGATCCCCGTGCCCGATGCGGAGAAAGCGCGCATGGCGCAGCCCGAGGACCTGGGCGCAGTCATTCTGTTCCTGGCGGAATTGCCGGGGCGGGTCTGCATCAACGAAATCACCGTCAGCCCGACCCACAACCGCATCTTCCTGGGCGGCCCCGGCATCGTCGCGCCGCGCAAGGGCTCCAACGATGCCTGGTGATGCGGGCGCGCGGGACGCCTTCGCGGCGAAGGTCGCGGCGGTCCTGTATCCGCGCGACGTGACGGCCCAGAAGCTGGGCATGACGATCGAGGCGGTCGGCATGGGCTGGTGCCGCCTCACCATGCCCGTCGGCGAGGCCATGGTGAACGGCCACGGCGTCGCCCATGGGGGATATATTTTCACCCTCGCCGACACGGCCTTCGCCTATGCCTGCAACGGCGAGAATACGGTGACGCTGGCCCAGCACGCCCAGATTACCTTCGTCAGCCCCGGCAAGGCCGGCGAGGTGCTGACGGCGGAAGCGCGGGAGCTATCGAAGACAGGGCGGAGCGGCCTCTATGACGTGGACGTGCGCGGCGAGGACGGCCGCCTGGTCGCCGCCTTTCGCGGCGCCTCCCGCAGCATCAAGGGCCAGACCGACCCGAGCCTGGGCCTGCCGCCAGCCTGACGCTAAACCACTGCCGCGCCGGCGCGGGGCGGGGTTTCGAGCAGCGCCGCGAGCGTCGCCATGCCCTGCTCCAGGCGGGCGCGGGTCTGCGCGCCCAGGCCGAAGCGGATCGCATGGATCGCCCGTGCGCGGCCGACCGCGAAGGCGCCCGCGCCGCTGACGGCGATCCGCCGGGCTTCCGCCTCCGCGACGAAGGCGTCGGCGCGCCACGGCTCGGGCAGGGGCAGCCAGACATGCATGGCGGCGGGCGGCGCATCGTTCGGCAACCATGGCCCGAGATGGGCGCGGACAATCACCATCCGCGCCGCCGCCTCCTGGCGCTGCCGGTCGGCGAGGCGCTGGGCTTCCCCGGACGCCATGGCGGTCGCGACGACATCCGCCAGCAGCGGCGACGCCATCCAGGCGAGGCCGCGGAGCGCGCCCGAGACTTCGGCGAGGCGCGCCAATGGCGGCGCGATCCACCCCACCCGCAGGGCCGGCCCCATGAATTTCGAGATGCTGCCGATCAAGGCCGTCCGCTCCGGCGCCAGGTCCGCGAACCTGGGCGGCGGCGTCTCGGCGAGGAAGCCATAGACATCGTCTTCGAGGATCAGGAGGTCATGGGCTTCCGCCACGGCCGCGAGGGCGTGGCGGCGGGCGAGCGGCATGGTCGCCATGGTCGGATTGTGGATCGTCGGCATCAGATATACCCCGCGAGCGCCAGCCTTGGCGGCGGCCTCCAGGGCGTCCGGGGTCATGCCGTCCATGTCGCCGGCGGCTGCGGTCAAGGTCAGGCCGAACAAGCTCGCGGCCGTCTTGAAACCTGGATATGTCAGGGGATCGACCGCGATGGCGTCGCCCGGCCGGAACAATCCGGCGGCGGCGAGCGCCAGGGCGTTCTGGGCGCCGCTCGCGACGATCACCCGCTCAGGCTGAACGCCGCCCTCCGGCCGCCGCAGCCAGTCGGCGATCGCGGCCCGATGCTCCAGCTTGCCCTCCGCCGGCCCATAATCGAGCAATCCGTCGAGATCGCCGGCCGCTAACGCCGCCAGCCCGGCCTTGACCGCGGGCAGCGGCATATCCAGCGCCGGGCGTGTGATCGTCAGGTTCAGGACCGATCCGTCATCGGCGACCCGGCGCTGCAGGGCGAGGTGCGCGCGTTCGGGCGCGGCCGGATCGGTGACGAAGGTGCCGCGGCCGACTTCGCCCCGGACCAGCCCGCGGCGGGCGGCTTCGGCATAGCCGCGGGTGATCGTGCCGACCGTCAGGCCAAGCGCATAAGCGAGCGTGCGATGCGGCGGCAGCCTGGCGCCGGCGGCCAAGGCGCCGCTCGCCCGGTCGCGCGCGACCGCATCGGCGAGCGCCTGATAGGCCGGTTTGTCGGCCTCAAGCGCAGGGGTCCAAATTGTCATGGTGACAATAAATCGATTGCGCCGGATTGTGTCAAATGTTTTTATGGATTGTATCGATTAATCTGTGCGCATGGAGACACGCAATGGCCGAGGGCATCGTCTACGCCGAGGAGCCGCATCTGGCGACCGAGGACTTCATCGACGTCCTGAAACGCTCGACCCTGGCCGACCGTCGGCCCGTCGGGTCGCCGGACCGCATCGCCCGCATGATCGCCGCCGCGAACGTGCTGGTGACGGCGCGCGACGGCGGCCGGCTGATTGGGGTCTCCCGGTGCCTGACGGACTTCGTCTATTGCGCCTATTGCTCGGACCTGGCGGTCGATCAAGCCTATCAGGGGCGAGGCGTCGGCAAGGCCTTGCTGGCGCGCAGCCATGCGCTTTGCGGGCCGGAGACCAGCTTGATCCTGCTGTCCGCGCCGGGCGCGATGACGTTCTATCCCCGCGCCGGCATGCGCGCCGCCCAGAATTGTTTCGTGTTCGACCGGAAGTCTTGAGGACAAGTCTGATGCAATTGGATCTCTATCAAGTCGACGCCTTCGCCGACCGGCCGCTGGCCGGCAACCCGGCCGCCGTCTGCCCCCTGCCCGACGCCATGGACTGGCCGGAGACGGAGGTCATGCAGGCGATCGCGCGGGAGAACAATCTCTCCGAAACCGCGTTCTTCAAGGCGGAGGGGGAGGGCTACCGGCTGCGCTGGTTCACGCCGGGTGTCGAGGTCCCGCTTTGCGGCCACGCGACGCTGGCGAGCGCCTGGGTCCTGTTCAACCGCCTGAAGCACAAGGCCGATACGATCCAGTTCGAAACCCTGTCCGGCCGCCTGACCGTCAGTCGGGACGGCGCCGGCATGGTCATGGACTTTCCGGCGAACCCGGCCGCGCCGCTGGCCAAGCCCCCGTCCGATCTGGCGGCGGCGCTTGGCGGCAAGGTCGAGGCGGCGTTCCGGACGACCGTCGGCAACGGCTTCCTGATGGCGGTCTATGCCTGCCGGGAGCATGTCGAGACCCTGACGCCGGACTTCGCCAGCCTCGCGAAGCTCGATCAGGGCGCGATCATCGCGACGGCGCCCGGCGGATCGACGGGCTACGATTTCGTCTCGCGCATGTTCGCGCCGGCGAAGGGCGTCAACGAGGACCCGGTCACGGGGTCGGCCCATTGCGTGTTGACGCCGTATTGGGCCGGCCGGCTCGGCAAGCGCGTCCTGAAGGCGCGGCAGGTTTCGGCCAGGGGCGGCGACATCGGCTGCCGCCTGGACGGCGACCGGGTGCATCTCTCCGGCGTCGCGGCGCTTTACCTGGAGGGCCGGATCACCATCTGAGCGGGCTTATAGGCACAAGCCGCGCCTGCTAAAGCCGCAGGACCTGCTTGGCGATGATGTTGTGCTGGATCTCGTTCGAACCGGCGAAGATCGAGTGCTTGCGGTTGTTGAGATATTGCGGCGTCAGCGCATTCGCATATTCCGCGCCGATCGGCTCCTCGTTCCAGCGGTCGTCGGTCAGGGCCTCTTTCAGGTAGGGCTGGCCGTAGTAGCCGACTGCTTCCATCTTCAGCTCCGACAGGCGCTGCAGGATTTCGGTCCGGCGGATTTTGATCATCGAGGCGTCGAAGCCCATCTCGCGGTCGGCGGACATACCGGCGAGCAAGCGCATCATCTGCACTTCCAGCGCCATCAGTTCGATCTCCGACTCCGAAACCTTGCGGCGGAAAGTGGCGTCGTCCCACAGGCGTCCGCCCGTGCCGTCGCCTTCTTCCTTGGCGATGTCTTTCACCTGGGTCAGCAATTTTTTCACGCCGCCCAGCGCGCCGCCGCCCATACGCTCATGGCCGAGCAGATATTTCGCGACCGTCCAGCCCATATCGACCTCGCCGATCACATTGGCGGCCGGGACGCGCACATCGTCGAAGAAGACCTCGTTGACCTCATGGCCGCCTTCCATGGTGATCAGCGGCTTCACGCTGACGCCCTTGGTCGCCATATCGACGAGAATGAAGGTGATGCCCTCCTGACGTTTCCCGGTATTGGACGTCCGCACTAGGCAGAAAATCCAGTCGGCCATGTGGGCGGATGTCGTCCAGGTTTTCTGGCCGTTCAGCACGAAATCGTCGCCGTCGCGCTCCGCCTTCATCTTGAGGCTGGCGAGATCGGAGCCGGAGCCGGGCTCGGAATAGCCCTGGCAGAAGATGATCTCGCCCGACGCGATTTTCGGCAGGAAGTGGTTCTTCTGCTCATCTGTGCCGAAGCGCATCAGAACAGGGCCGCACATGGTGACGCCGAACAGGATCGGCCGAGGCGCGCCGGCGAGCGAGCTTTCCTCATCGAAAATATACTTCTGGGTCGTCGTCCAGCCGGGGCCGCCCCAGGCTTCCGGCCAGTTCGGCGTGATCCAGCCCTGCTCATAAAGCGCCTTGTGCCAGGCCATGATCTCCGGCCGGGTCACATGGAAGCCATTGTGCACCTTGTGGGCTACATCCTTGGGCAGCTTGGCCTCAAGAAAATTACGAACCTCCGTCCGGAAAGCTTCATCTTCTTTCGAGAAGGACATATCCATGGCGTCATGGCTCCTTTGCGCTGGTCGGCAAATCTGGGGCAGTATTTCCAGCCTCAAGCCTAAGTGGCCATTGCGGCTTCGACAAGCGGTCCCCGCCACATTCGCGCAAGGTATCCGATGACCAAACCCTTCACGCTCTTTATCACGCCCTCGTCCCCCTTCGCCCGGAAATGCCGGATCGTGGCGCGCGAACGCGGCCTGATGGACCGGATCGAGGAAATCGACGCCAAGCTGCGGACGCCCGCCAATGCGGTGCTGGCGGTCAGCCCCCTCGGCAAGGCGCCGACGCTGACGGGGCCGGATGGCCTGCGCCTCGTCGACAGCAGCATCATTTCCGAATATCTGGACCGGCTCGATGGGGCGCCCGAATTGCATCCCGACGGCTGGGCGGCGCGGTGGCGCTGGTCGGACTATTGGGCGCTGGCGGAGGGCCTGCTCGAATCGCTGGCCTGGCGCACGCGGGAGTTCCGCCGCCCGCCCGCGGAGCGCTCGCCAAGCTTCATCGCCTATGAAGGGGAGCGTCAGGCCCGCGTTTATGACTGGCTGGAGGCGAATGTGCCCGCGACATTGCCGCGCAGCGTCGCCGATATCGCACTTGCGATCGCGCTCGACTATGCGATCTACCGCTTCCCGGAGGAAGATTGGCGCCGGGGACGGCCAAAACTTGCGGCATGGTTTGCCCAAGAATCCGCCAGAGATGCATTTCAAGCCACACTATTGCCGCTAAAGTAGTCATGCGCGCCGGGCCTGCGCCCGGTTAATGAACTTTTCTTGATGGCATAGGCGAACCCTTGCAATGAGGGGCCGCATGTCTAATATATTCGCGGGACTTTGCTATCTGGTCTTGCGGCGACGTTTGTCGGGGCGGATCGGTCCGGGTGCGGTCAATGGCGTTTGAGGAAATTGCGACAAGGCGCCGGCAGCGAATGATCAACCTTCGGATCGTACCTTAAGACAATCGTACCGCAAGACGGACGACTTAGTTCGCCGCCGCCCGGCTGTCGCCGTGTCGGAATGGCGTGGCGCTTAAGCTCCGTCCCGCCAGGGAGCAGGTAAACATGAAGCGGCGCGGTTTGCCGTGATCACAGACGCACAACAGCGTCTTTTTTGGAGAGTAGCAGGACAATGTCTTTTGATGATGACCGTCAGGAACCCACGGCGGTAAACGTCGACGTCACGGTTAAGTGGTTCAATGCGATCAAGGGTTATGGCTTCGTGACGACGCCGAATGGCGAGGATGCGTTCATTCACGTCACCTCCCTGCAAAGCGTCGGCCGGGATTCGATTCCGCCGGAATCGCGCTTGAAGTGCGATCTGGCGCCGGGGCGTCGGGGCCTGCAGGTCTCGAGCGTAAAAGAAATTCTCGAACTTGGCGAAGAACGCGAGCAACGCCCGCGTCCGGCCGGTTTTGGCGACCGCGGCGGCTTCGGCGGCGGCGGTGATCGCGGCGGCTATGGCGGCGGCGGCGGCGGTTACGGCGGCGGCGGCGACCGTGGCGGTTACGGCG